>NZ_KE952751.1:0-42050 GCF_000466385.1 Aneurinibacillus aneurinilyticus ATCC 12856 | reverse complement strand
GCACGGTGTGGTGACGATTCACTCTGGATCGTACCGGATAATCAACACCCTTGTATCAATATATTTCCTTCAAAATTAGCCGAATCCCTCCCTTAATATCCTGTCCTGTAATATTTGAAACGTTTAACTTAAGCAGTGGCTCCTTTTCAAAAGAAGTTAAATAATGATGCTCTGCCGTCTCCACGATGATAGATTTTTGTCTCAATCTATGTGTTAATTTTTTTGTTGATATCCGTTTATCCAGTTGGATAAATGTGTGAATACACGGGTTTTTTAGAGGAGTATAGCACCAAAAATCCCCCTGCTCTTTTGCGTATTTTTCCAATGTATTGTGTAAAGATACAGTTCGATGGAAATAGGAAGAACGAATCTTTTGTTTGTGTCTTTCAAACATTTTATTTTTAATATAAATTTCTAACGCTGCTTGTGAAATCATTGAACTGTCTATATCCAATATTTTTTTATACGTACTAAAAGCTCCGGCTATGCTGGCGGGAATAACAGCAATACCGATACGCAACCCCGGAAACATAATTTTCGAATAGCTTTTCAAATAAATCACATGTCCAGAAACATCATACGAGTATATCGGATCGGCCTTTGCATCCTGCTCTAAATCTGCCAAATAGTCATCTTCAACAATAAATACATCATATTTTTCCGCTAATTTCGCAATTCTCTCCTTTTCTTCCTTTGAATATGACGTACCTAAAGGATTATGAAATCTAGGCATTGTATAGAAAAACTTAATGTTTTCCGTTTGAAATAATCTTTCCAACTGCAGCAAGTCGATTCCTTCGCTGCTTCTTTTAATGCCTATGACAGGAATATTATGGGTTTGCAAATACTCTATGAACAAATGATATCCAGGCTGCTCAATCAATATGGTTTCTTTTCCGTTAGGAAATGGAATTGTAGTCAATAAAGCTAAAGCTTGCTGAACACCGGACGTAACAAAAATAGTCTCCATGTCTGCAAAAACCTGATAATTCGCCAACTGCTTTTGTACTACGCTAATAAGTGAAGGTAATCCCTTCGGGGTACCATATATAAATAAGTCATTTTGGTATGTATCAATTGCCTTATTAATACAATGCTGAAAATCTAAATACGGAAATATGCTTGGATCAGGAGCTGAAGACGAGAAGTCCAATATCGATTGGTGTGGATTATGTTTATGTTTTCTTTTTACAACATAATGACCGCTTTTAGGGGATGAGTATACGATATGCTTTTTTTCTAGCTCATCAAATGTCCGGATAATCGTACTCTTACTGCAACGATATTGTTCAGCAAGCACACGAATAGAAGGGAGCCTTTCCCCCTCTTTATATCGCCCACTTTAAATAAGGCTTTCTAAATCGTTTAGGATGGACAAGTATTTATACATACATTCCCTTCTTTCTTATTTTGTACCGGTACACATACCTATTGTTTTTATTGTACCTTTTATCCTGCTTTATTACTATAAACATAAGCTGGCCAGCGAAATTACACATTTAACTGAGGAGATGTATACGAATGGATTCTAAAAGAAAAAAACTGGCCTATATCGCAGCTTTATTATACGCCTTTATTATCGGGTTTTCTTTTATTTTTGTAAAATTGGCTCTATTAGCTGCTGATCCTCTCAATACACTGGCTCATCGTTTTACGGTCGCTTTTCTCGTGGCCTCGATTCCTATTGTATTCGGGTGGATAAAACTAAATATAAAGCCAAGAGATATGTTGCTTATCCTTCCGCTAACGTTATTTTATCCAACAATGTTCTTTGCCTTTCAAACGTTTGGCTTAGTCTACGCCTCTTCATCAGAAGCAGGGATTATTCAAGCTACAGTACCGATTTTCACACTCATTTTAGCTACCTATTTTCTAAAAGAGCACACCAATCGTTGGCAAAAATTATGTATTGTACTCTCTGTAACAGGCGTTATTTATATTTTCACTATGCAAGGAATCGCGATTGAATCAACTAATTTCAAGGGAACAATATTGATTCTTTTTTCTACACTATCTGTATCAGGCTATAATATCGTAGCCAGGTCACTAACAAAAAAATATAAGCTAAGCGATTTAACTTACATGATGACAGCTATCGGTTTTCTTTGCTTTAACTTATTTTCCCTTATTCACCATGCCGTCAACGGGAGTATACACCTGTATTTTCAGCCTTTTACGAACATGACATTTCTCATATCAATTGTTTTTCTCGGTGTGCTATCGTCTCTTATCACATCTTTTTTATCAAACTATGCACTTTCTCAAATAGAAGCCTCTAAAATCAGTGTATTTAGCAACCTTGCAACATTCATCGCCATCATGGCCGGAGTTGTTTTTTTGCATGAAAAACTAGCATATTTTCATATCATTGGCGCTATTATGATTGTTTTAGGACTTCTTGGTACAACTTTTTTGGATAAAGAAACGAAAGCGGCCTAAAAATTTCTTCCCTGTTATTTATCAAATCGCTTCTGTACTTCCTTCATAAACAATAAAATATAAAAGAAAAGAGCCGTGTATGCTACAAATGTAACATACACGGCTCTTCTTTATTTTTTATTCTGCTCCAAGGCCGCTTTTAGCAGCTCACCCAGGTTCGATGTCAATCCTTCATCGCTGCTATATTTTTTCAACAACGCTTTTTGCTGGTGCTTATTTACTTTTCCGCCACCAGACACATTCTCAAGCTTTTCCACCACATTGCACGGCTTGCATTGGAAGAATTTCCCTACCTTTCCGCTCCGAATCTCCATTTTCTTCTTACACTGCGGGCAACGACGATTAGATAATTGATGCTCGGCTGCCCGACGGTACCCGCACTCCCGATCAGGACATATGAGGGTTTTTCCGCGTTTTCCTTTTATTTCACGCAAATTCTGGCCACACTCCGGACATTTCGAGCCGGTTACATTGTGCGGTTTATATTCTACATTACTTGTTGCAATTTCTTTTACTAATGCTGCAGCCTGACGTCGAATACCCGATAGAAATTGCTTAGCGTCGCCCCGACCACGCGCGATGTCTTCAAGCTGACGTTCCCACTGGGCTGTCAGCTCCGGCGAACGAAGCTCATTGGCCACCAATTTGATGAGCTGAAGCCCCTTTTTAGTCGGATACAGTCGATTGCTCTGACGTTCAATCGTCTCCGTATGAAGCAGTTTCTCAATAATATCAGCTCGGGTCGCCGGTGTACCAAGGTTGTTTTTTTCCATTCGCGCAAGCAAATCCGACTCCGTATACCGAAGCGGCGGTTTGGTCAGGTGATTCTGGATAGCGCTGTGTTTGACACTTATTTCTTCCCCTTGACGCAGTACCGGCAATACCTGATCTGCCGCTTCCTCTTCTCCGCTTTCTTCATTAGATAAAGAAGCCTCTACACCGTATACTGCCTTCCAGCCTATATCTTTCACGGCCTTACCCTTCGCATGGAACGACTCTCCTGCCACTTCTACAGTCAATTGAATACTGTCATAACGGTACGCAGGATAAAATAGGGCGATAAAGCGACGTGCAATCAAATCATATAGCTTACGTTCATCGTTCGTCAAATCGCCCAGGCGCAGAGATTCTTCAGTCGGTATAATTGCATGGTGATCGGTAACTTTACTATCATCCACAATGCGCTTCGTGACACGCAGCGCTTTCTCCTTGAGCAGCGGGCGTACGAGTTGTGCATACGGTCCCACCTCGATACTGTCAAGTCTGCCTTTTAGCGTCGACACCATATCACTCGTTAAGTAGCGTGAGTCCGTACGTGGATATGTGACCAGTTTATGCTGCTCATATAACCGCTGCAACACATTGGAAGTGTGTTTTGCCGAGAAGCCGTACCGTTTATTCGCATCACGTTGCAGCTCCGTCAAATCGTATGCGAGCGGTTGCGGCTCCGTTTTTTCACTTGTTTTCATGCTTGTGACTTTTCCTGTCTTACCTGCGACTTTCCGATCAATGTCCTGGGCAATCTCTTTTCTAAATATTCTACTGCCCTCATTTCCTCTCGCACGCCACATGCCGGAGAACGCACCAAAATCCGCAGTCAGCGTCCAATATTCTGTCGGTTTGAATTTACGGATTTCTTCTTCACGCTGGATAATCATAGACAGCGTTGGGGTCTGTACACGACCTGCTGCCAATTGTGCATTGAACTTGCTTGTTAACGCCCGTGTAATGTTCAATCCGATAAGCCAGTCCGCTTCAGCGCGACATACTGCAGATTGATACAAGTTATCATATGCCTCTCCAGCTTTAACACTGGCGAATCCTTCCTTAATCGCTTTATCTGTCTGGGATGAAATCCACAATCGTTTAAACGGTTTCTTCCACTTCACCATTTCCATAATCCAACGGGCAACCAATTCTCCTTCCCGTCCGGCATCCGTGGCAATAATTAAGTCTTTAATATCCTTACGTTTCGCCAGCTGCGAAATAGCACGGAATTGGTGGGACGACTCCCGAATCACTTTCAGCCGCATCCGATCGGGCACAATCGGCAAATCCTCCAGTTTCCATGTTTTGTATTTTGGATCATAATCTTCAGGCTCAGCCAACTCGACCAAATGGCCAAGAGCCCAGGTAACGATATATTTTGGACCTTCGATATAACTTTTGCTTTTTTGGTTACATCCAAGCACACGCGCTATCTCTCTGCCTACGCTTGGCTTCTCAGCAAGAACTAATGTCTTCATCTTGATACTCCTTTATGTATTTTAGACTTTAGCTAACGTTCCTTCCCCCTTCGCTCTCTACGATTATACCAAACAGGAGACTTCTGCACATCCGCTCCTTATTTACTCGCTTTGTCAGCTGTAAGAACAACTTTTAGATAAACACTTTTTTTCTAATGAATAATTCTGCTAACAACAAATTGAGAATCCAACAAAGCCAGACGGCTATCGTGTACGAAGTACCATAAGCAAGATTCATTTTATGGTGGGCAATAGCAACAATTATGTAAATCGTCATGTTGGCAAAGGAAAGGAAAAAGCTTCTAACCATCCACTGACTGTGGGCGACAATTTGCTTCCGAACATGATTTGCAAAACAAAAAGGGCTGCTCCTATGAATAGAAAACAACCCGTATATGGCTTTTGTTCAGGAAATGAACCGACGCTATTATTGATCTTGAATCAATTTATATTTTTTTGCTTCTGCAACCGCCATCGTACGCCGCTTCACATTAAGCTTCCCAAAAATGTTCTTCACATGATATTTAACCGTACCTACCGCAATCACCAGCTGTTCGGCGATTTCTTTGTTCGACAATCCCAGAGCGATTAAATTTAACACTTCCAACTCCCGATCAGTCAGAGGTTCTATCATGCTCTCAGCCGAATTGTTAGGAGAGTTCTGTACAGAGATGCTTGTATCGCCAAAAGAATAAAGCAGCTTATTTACATAAATAACCTGGGCTGACAGCATATGCAGAACTTCCGGCCGAGCTAAAGCAAAGGCTCTTTCTGTTGCATCGTTAACCAAATACAAAACGCCGTTTCTTTCTCCCTGGACCATAATCGGTATACAGAGAACTGAACGCATACCGTGGCGGGAGACATATGGATCCGTAGCGAATATTCCTTCCTTGGAAGCACAATCGAGAATAATTGTTTCACCTGTACGGAATACGTAGCGAACAATGGCTTCGGAAATACCTTGGCTCTGCTTCAGAGGACTTGATTCTGAAAAAACTGCCGGATTCACTTCCATATTCAAAGCAACCGCTACATCAAACATATCATCCTTCTTTACAATGATATAGCCTCTCTGTGCACCAGCATTTTCGATGATTAACCGGAGTAGCCGATGCAACAATTGACGTAAATCTATTTCTTCCGACATACTTTGTGAAGCCTTAACAATAGTCTTTAAATCCAGCTCAGCGTTTACTTCTTCGTTTTCATTAGGGGAACGACGGATACGTTCCCCCGTAAAATCCGGTGCTTTTTCTGCATGCACCGATGCCTGCTCTACTTTGGTGTTCTCATGTTTCGCACAATCTGGAAACCGCTCCAGCACTTGTTTTGCCTTTGCTGTAGCACCCCATGTCCGGTATGCATCATACGCACCAAAAGCATAGACGTTCGCTGTTCTCTCGATCCCGTTTGCACGGTAAAAATAGGCAGCCCTCTCCATAGCAATCGCTACATTTTGTATATATTCGTTTTCCGTGGCAGAGTGGACTGCCTGTTCATACAATTGCATGGCTCTATCATTTGTTTCCGATATTCGCGCCATCTCGGCTTCAAGTATTTGTAGCTTGTGTAAACAGTTCTCTGGAGCATTCCCCGCCCATTTGCGCATTCGCTTATAATTATCGGTAAAACGGCGCATCATTCTCTTTCTGTCAGAAGTTCGACGTTCGTTGTAGCATGCAGCAATTGCAAGCGATTCGTAGAAATAGCATTCGATTAAATGAGGAAGATGCGTCCCATAGAATTCGAACTGACGGGCGGCATCGGCGCACTCCATAGCCTGGATATATGATCCGTTAAAGTAATGAAGCTGCACGATATATGTATAATACTGGAACATAGTAGTAGCCATGAACTGTTCCTTGGATATTTTATTCAAAAAATAAGACTCTTTGAAATCTGCCGTATCAAATGAAACCGGATGCTCTGTATTCCCTCGAAGAGCCAAAATCCATTGCTTAAACAAATGAAAATTATCAATAACAAATTCGTCTTTCGTGTCTTCAAGGATTTCTAAATAGTTGGTGATTTTACGTTCCAGATCATCCAGCCGCATTCTTGTATACAAAGAGTTCACATGTCCGCCCATAGCGTAACCGGCAAATACATAATCCCCCGATTCCAGCGCAAACTGCAGCGCTTGCTCTAAATAGACTTCCCCTTCTCTCGCATGCTTTACCCATATCGAAATAATGCCAAATATTACATACGTCTTGCTTTTGACGGAAGTGATATTGAATCGTTCTGATAGAGCAAGGCCGATCTCTCCTAGGCGATACCCATTCTTGTAATCTCCCATCCCAAATCCCAATACCATGCCGAATGCTGCAAAGGCGGCTGATGAAACCGGGCATATGCCGTACTTTACAGACAAACGGACAGACCTTGACATCAATACGGTGAAAATTTCTTTATTGGAGAAGAAGGACGGTGCCGCAATCGTAAACATAAGATCTATAGCCGCTTTCATGTCTTGATTCTGCATTTCTGGAAGATCGTATAAGCGCTCGAACTTGCTACCTAATTGCCATTTGGCTAACAGTATTTCTCTCATGATAACCGCACGTCCGGGTTTCGGTGCGAAGGAAATATCGAACTCTTCTAGCATTTGCAAACCTAACGAAATTGCCTCAGCATATTTCCCTAAATTAACGTACTGTATAGCAATTACCTTGCAAACCGCCGCTCGGTCAAGCCGATTGCGTGAACGCTGCCTCAACTGTTCAGCCAGATGCTCTGCCCTTGTGAATTCCCCGCACAAATACTCACATTCCATCTGCTCCAAGTACAATGCAAAGCATAAATCGAATTGTTCTTCCCAGTCCTTTTCCGTAGTGTGTGCTGTTCCCTCCCGGAATAGCTGAACAGCTGCATCGTAGGCGGATGCTGCTCTCGTCTTTCTACCTGCGGCAAGATTTACTTCCATTACCCGCAGTCTTTCAGCATCTTCCGTAATACATACTGCACCAAGATTAAGATGTTTAGCCTGCTCAAATAAATCCGCAACAAATACAGAGTTTTCGTTTTCTTCCAGTAGGTATCTTCCGACTTTCCAGTGGAAACGTTGCCGTTCCTCTTCATTTAAAAGCGAATAGGCTGCCTGCCGGATACGGTCATGCAGAAATCCAAACAAAAACTTTCTTTGTTCTTCTCTCCATTCATGCCATAAAGCTGCCCCTGGCCCATTCACTACCTGATTATGCCCCATCTCCATTCCATTTGAGCTAACTGTATATTCCACCGGAAACACAAGTCCTTCTCTCACCCCGACCCACAAGTCGGACGCAAGTTCATCCAATGACAAGTTCCCTACTTTTGCCAGCAATTCAAAATCGAACTGGCTTCCAAGACAGGCCGCCCATGATAAAACCGTTTGGACTCTATCTGGAAGCTTTTTAATTTTACGAAGCATGAAATCCAGCAAACCGGCTGCCGTCTCCTTGGATTGAATCCGTTCAACATCCCACTTCCATATTCCTTGCTCTAGACTGTAGACAAGCATATTTTCGTCATAAATAGACTTGAATAATTCCTTAAAATAAAATGGATTCCCTGCTGTTTTAGCATATAGCAATTCGGTGAGCATAGCGGTATGTTCCGGTACGCTTCGCAGCGTGTCAGCCACCATCTGATTAAGATCAGCAGGTGTCAATGCCGCAAGAGGAAGCTGATGTACCCCAACGCCGGATTGTTTAATCTCTTCTATTTTTAGAGTAAACGGATACATACGATTAACGTCGTAATCCCGGTAGGCTGCGATTAAAAGAAGGCATTCGCTCTCTGGAGCAGTAACGAACGAATGTATCATTGCAAGCGATGCTGAATCCGCCCACTGCAAATCGTCCAAAAATAAGATAAGCGGACAGTTTTTGCGGGTAAACGCCTGAATGAAATTGCGAAATACGAGTTGAAATCGATGCCTGGCTTCTGTAGAAGAAAGCACCTCTACAGGTGGAACATTACCTATAAGCATTTTTACTTCCGGGATCATATCCGTTATAACAGCAGCATTCAATCCAAGTGCGTTACCAAGCTTTTTTTTCCACTCTAGAATATGTGTTTCATCTTCACTCAGAATTTGCCGGACCAGTTCGCGAAAAGCTTCAATCAAAGGCGCATACGGCACATCCCGATAAAGCTGTTCGAACTTACCCGAGATGAAATACCCTTGCTGATCGGTTAAGGTCTGCCGTATCTCCCTGACCAAAGCTGTTTTGCCGATTCCAGCAGGACCTGAAATTAGAATCACTTCTGTTGAGCCAAGGCAGGCACAGCGATATGCATCCTCAATAAAGGCTATCTCCTCCTCTCTGCCATACAAATCAGGGTTCATTTGGAAAATACCGATTCCTTCGCTGCGTCCAAGCGGAAAATCAGTCATGGTCCCTGTCGCCATCCATTGGGTAAAACAATGCTCCAAATCCGCTTGTAAACTATAAGCACTTTGATAGCGCTCCTCCGCATTCTTACTTATCAATTTCATGACAATTTGGGACACTACATGCGGGATCTCTGGAATAATCGCCTCAATCGGCATAGGTATTCTGGCGATATGTGCATGAATCCATTCGATCGGATCGTGTGCCTGAAACGGAAGCTGCCCCGTCAGCATTTCGTAAAATATCATGCCCAGGGAATACAAGTCGGTACGATAATCTATGGCCCGGTTTAACCGACCGGTCATCTCCGGCGACATATACGCAAGCTCTCCCTGTAATGCTCCGACATCCTGTATTTGATCATGGGCAGATACGAAGACAGCATTCCCGAAATCAATAAGGCAGACTTGCATGGTGTCTATTTCTATCATTATTGTATCCGGTTTTAAATCTTTATGAATAACGGATGATTGATGCAGGTGTTCCACAACATTAGCTAATCGAATGGCAATCTGTAAAAATTCCTTGATCGACGGTCGCTGCATTGCCAGGTAAGAACGCAGCGTTATACCAGCTACAGCCTCAGAAACAAGAATATAGGACAACCCGTTTCTTTCCAGAGACAAAGGCTGGATTATCCCCCGCACCTGCATCCGGCGGAAAGCTTCAAATTCTGCGACGTAATGCGCCGCATCGGCTGCGGAATACGCCTCGCTTTTTCCCATCTTTATGATAACGGGATGATTGTCATATTCACGGCAGCCTCTACAAATGATTTTTGTCGTATCTTCATAAAGCACTTGATCGATTTGATAACCTGCTGCTTTCATGACCATAAGTTCCTCTTTTGAGTAGTATTCTATCACTTTATTCCAAACATAATTATAAACGATTCACTTTAGAACACTATATATAAAATTCTAAAAATAAAAAACACATATGCAAAGCCCGCATCAGAGAACGACCGATACGGGCTTTACGCATTTTTTGGGAAGAGACATTAGGATGACAAATCTTTTTCGCAGTTCCAATATGGGGTAATAACAGGGGATAGCGGTTCGATGATTCGTTTATAGATTTTTTGCATCCTTTCATTTGTCGCCACGATTTGGATAACACCATACGGTATGCGTGACGCCAATGCGCCATGCGCCGTTTTTGCTGCCAGCACGAGGCCGAGACCCTTGTCACGGTAAGCTTCACGAACATAAAGCACACGATATAGCAACGTATCTTCCAGATGGCGTTCTACAATGGACCACCCGATAATCGTGTCCTTTTCTTTCAAGAAATAGCTACATGTGTCCACAACTGCCTTTTCATTTTCAGAAGGATCGTAGTAGCTCCGGTAACCAGCCTCATCCAAGTTTTTGACCTGCTCCCTCTCCTCCCTGGAAACATCTCCCCATGAGACTAAGCGATAAGGGGGCGGTAGCTTCATTCTATCCATCCACCTGAATCCAACGAGGTTCTTCAACTCAAGACGGTAATAACGGCTATAAAGCTGCGGGGGTTCCCATCCCGATTTCTCCAGTATTTTTTCTAGTATATGGATGTTGGTAAGTCCATAATATTGAATAATAACCTTCAAAAATTTTTCTGATTGTAAATAATCCAATAAATAGTTCATTAAAGCTGTACCAATACCTATATTACGAAATGATTGCTGTACAAAAATAGAGACGACGTTAGCAGTTGCTCCCTTCCGATCGCATCCTGCAACAATTAGACCTACGGGATTCCCCATAAAACTGGCACCGACAACAATCGGCCGAACTTCTGGCGAAACGGCAAAATCTATAATTTTCTCACGAAAGCTTTGGTACGTAAATGTCTTGTACGGCTTGGCACTTTCAGGCGTTAACAGCTTAAGTTCTAGCATATAGCTTCACTCCGAACGTGAAATAGTTTTTTTTAAAAAAAGGTCCCCATACCACGCTTGTGTGATAGGGGGATGTCTTGAAACCTTCCGGCACTTCCTCCTTCTTTATATCATCTTGCACAGCTTTATTGTATGGGGGCTGTATAGTAAAATCTGTAATTGTATTCACAAAATATATTATTTATCAAGGGTGTTGATTATTTATATAAAGATGTGCTATTTCACACCACTTGCCGCCTCGCCATCCTTGCGAATAGTCCCTCCTTGGCCAATAGCTCCTTATATGTTCCCTGCTGTACAATTTTACCTTTATCCATTACGATAATTCGATCGGCATGGACAATCGTGCTAAGTCGATGAGCAATGACAATACGGGTTGCATTCATGTTTTTCAGCATCTCTGTCACTTTCTCCTGTGAAATCTGATCCAGGGCACTTGTCGCTTCATCGAGCAAGACAATTTTCGGCTTATGCACAATCGCACGGGCAAGCAAAATGCGTTGCCGCTGTCCCCCTGAAAACGTTCCGCCGTCTTCAGACAATACCGTATGCATCCCCATCGGCAGCTGGTTGATATCCCGATCCAAACCGACAGCTTCTGCTGCATCCCATGCATCATTCAACGTCAAATCACTGCTTTGTCCAATAATATTCTGCAATATGTCACCAGACCATACGCGCCCGTTTTGTAGTACGACGCCGCATTGACGGCGCACAGCCCGCAAATCCAGACCGTTTAAATCTTTTCCATCATAATAAACAGCTCCTGCAACCGGCATTTCAAAACCAAGCAGCAAACGAAGCAAAGTAGACTTCCCGCTTCCGGAAGAACCAACGATTGCAATATATTCTCCCGCTTGAACCCGCAACGACACATCATCAAGTGTCAGGCCAGAGGGTGCATGATAGGCAAAGGAAATATGGCTAATCTCGATCTCTCCCCGAAGCACCCCTGGCTCCGCTCGGCTTGTTCCTGTTTCTGGCTGTTCTTCAAGCAACGGCTTTATCCGTTGATATAATGGAAGCAACTCGAACAACGGAAGCGAGGAAGCACAAAATCCGATGACTGAGCCGATTAAAATCGAGTAAGCCGTATAAAATGCAACAAACTCCCCCGGATTCATTTGAATACCAAACGCGGACACTGCCCAGAATAGCACCAGACTGGAAAGAAGCGGATAGCCGCTATTGATAATCTGCAGATGGTTGCCTGCCTCGCGCAATTTATAAGCGAAGGACCGCTGAATACTAAAAGCGCTGCTCCAGCGGTTAAATGCTCGCCGCTCGGCGGCCGCGACGCGCAATTTAGGAATATTAGCTACAAGCTGAACAAATAGTCCGCTAACGGCACCTTCCTGTTCCGCCGTTTTTTGTGTGTATTTCCGCAGCTTCACACTAATTAAGGCAAATAGCAAAACATAAATAGCGGTCAACCCAACTGCAAGCCATGCCAGTCTGGGCTGATACCAAAGCAACAGCATGATTTGCACAAGCGAAAACAGCGCATTCGACATTCCTGCCGAAATCCAATCGGCGAACAGCCGAAAGGAAGCACTCACGCCGCTAATTCGCTCTGCCAAATCGCCCGCATTATATTTGCGAAAAAATGTAACAGGCATATTAAGCAAACGATCCCATGTTGCGCTTTGCAAGGCAGCGTCTGATGTTCCAAATAACCGCAGCCATAGAAAGGACTGCGAGACGGTACATGCAAATATGGCAAAGGAAACCGCAGCTAATAAAACCAGCATATAAAATAACTGCTCCGGCTCTGCTGCCGGGATGATTTTGTCTACCAGCATGCCTGTAATGATAGGAAAAGCCATGCCCAGCAGCCCTGTTACAAGACCGAATGAAAGCGCACGATATCCATCTTTTTTCGTTCTGGATGTGAACATGAACCGCAATAAATCTTTTGCATGTAGCGCCCTATTGGGCAATGGTCGGTACAGCTCGTAAGCAAAAACTTCCATCTGTGTCGCAAGCTCAGCAGTCACTTTTCCTTTCTCACCAGTCATCCCATCCCGAAAGTGATAAGATGGTCCATTGTCGGGAAGCAGGGCTACAGGCCAGCCGTCTGTCCAAAAAGCCAGCAGTGGACCGTTGTCTTCCCTCCACCAGTCATTCCGCAACGCAACTTTGCGGTAGCGCACGCCAGAGTCAAGAAAAATGTCTTCCGGTCTTAGCTTGCACCGAAGCTCATTTAACTGGGGCGAGGTTTTTATATCGATACCGATCTCTTTTCCAATCCAGCGGAAGCACCGAAGCAGCGGCTCGTCGCCTTCCGATTCAGCCAGCAGCTTTTCTTGGCCAACTTTTTCTGCCACAGCGGAAAAACGGGATAACGCTTGTGTCATCATAAGATCGTCCTGTTGCGAACGAAGTCTCATCCGGGTCTGCTCTGCTTCTTCCCGGTCCTTTGCATTACGCTGAATGAATAAACGAATAAGATGATGATACTGTCGTAAACTTGTGCCAAATTCGTCTTCCTTCATAAATAATGCCGTACACATGTGCTGAAGCCGATTTCCTTTCGGAGAGGCAATCCATACCGAACGCATCAGCGGTACAATTTGACTGGCCGAAATCTCAGGCAAATCATTTCTGCCCCAGCATCGTACAGCCAATGCCATCGGTTTAGTCCATACAACGCCGCTTTCCGATATGAATTGCCCCTCTTTCCAGACGACCGTCTCTTCTTCTACAGTAACAGGCTGCGCATGACGCGGAGGGAGCTGTGTAACGACAGAAACGGCTATGTTTTGTAGCCATTCATCAATTATGCGCGCTATCCCAATCCGAAGCCCGTCATCCTCATGCAAGCGAGGGAACAGCGTATGCAAGTCTACTTTCAGCAGCTTCGTTCCCGCAAAAGCATCGGCAATCAAACCGAAATGGCCGTCTTGCCTGTCAGGAAATGCAAACATACATTGTTCCGCTCCGATGGCAAGTAAAAATGTCTTCATACTTGCGACGCGCCCGTTGCGAATCGGAGCCGTATATACTTCACACGTTCCTTCTATGACAACATATATAACCCCCGGATCATCCAGTATATAAGACGTGCGTTTCGCAAAATTCAACGTTTCATAGGCGTTCTGAAGCCAAAACCTTGCATTCACGATGCTTCCTCCTTCTGCGCTGCTGCATTGTACAAGCGTGCATAAAGACCTTCTTTCCTGATAAGTTCATCGTGCGTCCCCTGTTGTACAATCCTCCCTTTATCAAGCACAATGATTCGCTCACAATCCCGGACGGCACTAAGCCTGTGGGCGATAATAACACATGTACACCCTCTTCGACGAAGATTAGCATAAATGCTCGACTCAACATCGGGATCCAGAGCGCTGGTTGCTTCATCCAAGATCAGAATGGATGGCTGCTGGGCAAGCGCCCGGGCGATTTCAATCCGCTGTGCTTGACCGCCACTAAAGTTACGCCCCCCCTCTTCCAGCATATATTCGTAGCCACCCGGCCTGGCACTAACCTCCTCATGAATGCAGGCATCCTTGGCGGCATGTACGACAACGGACTGCGGGATCGTCGTATCCCATAAAGCAATATTGTCGCGAACCGTACCAGTGAATAAGCGAATATCCTGATCAACGAGTGCGATCGAATGAACTAACAGCGGACGCGAAATCGACGTACGTTCTATCCCGTCAAATGCGATACTGCCGGACCATGGCTCATACAAACCTGAAAGTAATTTCGCAATCGTCGATTTACCGCTTCCCGAACCTCCGACGATAGCTACAGAGGAGCCGGGTTCAAGTTGCAGGGACATATTTCTGATGAGCGGGGCATCCAGTGGATTGTATCCAAACGTAACATTATCCAGTATGATTTCTCCTGCAAGCTTTGCCGGTAATAATGCTTGTTTTTTGCCTTTCATGCTTTCTTTTTTCATGACACATACACGATCAACAGGGTAGCGAAGCACATCATCCAGCCGGGAAAGGTGGCCTTTCATTTCCTGCAACTGTCTTCCCATGACAACCAGACTGTTTACAGGCTTCAAAAAACCAGCTGTAAACCCTTGGAAAGCGAGCAACATTCCGACCGTGAAGGAGCCGCTTAGAATGAACATCCCACCCATGCATAGAATCAACGTATTATTTAGATGCTCCAACAACGGGGGAACAGCGGACAAATATTGATTGGTTGCTCCCAGCTTCTGCTGCGTCCGAATCGCATTTGCCTGATATCCCGCCCAACGGGAAAAGAAGTCCGATTCTCTTCCACTGGCCTTCAACGATTCCAAATTTAACAAACCTGCGAGGGAGGTTCCCCACAATTTCCCCTGGTCTACCTGCATCTTCTGATTTTGATCAGATTGCTTCCGGGACACGTAGAGCAGATAGGCGACATTGAGACACGCAATCAGTAAAGCAACCATCGCCAGCCGAATGTCGTACACCAGCATGAAGCAAAAGTATACGCCAATGAGCAGTAAATCGATAACAGTGCCTGCTAAACGTTCCGTAACAAATTCAGCAACCCGATCACCCGCCCGTGCCCGGCTGGCAATCTCACCGACATACCGCTGTGCGAAAAAAAAGACCGGCAAACGGAGCACATGCCATATAAAAGAGCTGCACATGCTTAGGGATAGCTTTGTTTCCAAACGCAGCAACGCATGCTGGCGAAGGCTAGTAAGCAACATTTGAAGCGCAAGCGTCACAGCCATCCCGACAAGCAACGCCGACATCCATTGCATTTGACCAGCAAGCAGCATATAATCCACGAATATTTTCAAAAAAATCGGGATTAGGACACCGATCGCAGCTAAAGCAAGTCCGGTCAACACTAGGTAAGTCCATTCCGGTCCATATCCTTTCACACGTCTCTCAAGCGATTGCATAACCGAAAACTTGTGGCCCTGAAGCAAGAACTCATCTCCCGGCTCCATCGTCAGCACCACACCCGTGAATGACTCATCGAATTCTTCTAAAGAAACGACGAGCGGTCCGTGCGCAGGATCGTTCAAATAAACCTTGTTTCCCTTAAATCCTTCAACCACAAGAAAGTGATTGAAATTCCAGTGCACAATAAAAGGCGGGCTCATCTTCCGCAGGCTTTCCGGCTCTTTCTTGAACCCCTTGGCGTTCATGCCATATTTGCGGGCGGCCTTCAAAAGATTACCTGCATTGCTTCCATCCCTCGATACCCCACAGTCCCCCCGCAGCGTTTCGATCGGAATATGACAGCCGTAATATGCCAGCACAATGGCCAGGGAAACGGCACCGCATTCCACAGCTTCCATTTGCAAGATAGTCGGTGTTACCCGTCTTCCGTGCTGACGGCCCCATAATGAAGTCACTCTTTCTCACCTCGATGTTTAAAAAATCCAATCGATGGGCCGACTTTTGCCCACAATAAAGTCAACTGAACAAATCATTCCAGTTTGTGCGTGAAATCCAGAGGCAGCACGGGGAGCAGTCCAGCGAAATCCGGTCGGATGCTGTTCATCTGCCTGCAGGGATACCCTAATCTCAACGACAGGGCCCGCTTCCATGAATTTAGTAGCGATCTCATGGCTACCGGTTGTTCGTTCCATACGTTCAAGTGAAGCAGGTACACCTGAAACGGAAGCGACTTTGCCAAGCATTGCCCCATTTTCGAATCCCCGATCCTGATTCGGCCATACTCTAGCTTCCATGCCAACAGCAATATCCCTTCCATCCTGCAAAGGCATATAAATTACTGCTTCTGCTCCGCCTTCTTTACGAGTTGTCTCCAATGTCAGCACAGAGTCTCCGACTTTAAGCCATTGACCTGGCACAGCATGAAGTTGGGTGACACTTCCATCTTGCAGACTTAAAACACGGGATTGTTCCAGCAAGTTTTGTGAGGTATCAGAAGCATCAATCCCGTTTCGTACCCAGGCAGGATTGAACAGGCGGGCTACAACTTCGCCACGCGATACCCAATCGCCAGGCTGTACACCTATATCAGTCACCTGGCCCGCTACGGCGGCTACAACCGAAACGGTTTCTCCCTGCAAAGAAAATACACCGGTACCCGTTTTTTGTACGGGAACGGTGCTAAAAATCGCCCAGATAAAAAACGCAACAACTAGACCGAATACAGCTAGCAGCGCAATCCAATGACGCGGACGTGCAACGGTCATCAAAATATCCAGCTTTTCAGGAGAGGACATACGCTCCAGCGCTGCTTTGCGGTATAGATTCGGATTTATTGTTCCCTCCCCCTTTCCTGCTCTGGTTTTCGTATCTCATAAGGCAGCGTTTTCACTTTTAGAGCGCCCCTGAATGCTTCATTATCGGTAATCGTGTACGTTCGTACCGCTCCCTCCCACCGTTTTATATGACTCAGCTCCCTGCCAAGAGCTTGCGAATCGGATGTACCTGCCAAACGTGCCGCTTCCAATACTAGCATCGTCGCATCGTACCCGATCGCAGCCATCCGATCAGGCATCTCATTGTATGTGGCTACATATTGATCAATAAATTGTCTGGTCTGCTTCCGTTCCGAGGCAATGTCAAAGTCTGTCAGCCAATGCACGGCGAAATTCGTGCTTTCACTTAGCACGTTTTTGTCAGAGATAACTAGTAGCGGTAACGGAAACGAGGCCGAACGATTCTCTTTTATTAATGTTTCAGCAAGGGTCCCGCCGGGATCGAATACGACACAAAGCTTCGTTCCAAACCCCTTCCACTTCTCCAGCGTTTGCTGCATCAACAGCCTGGAATGTGTGTCAACTATCCGATCAGTGACAGTCACTTCCTGCTGTTCTGCCATTTTTTCCAGCCTGGAAGCAAAAAGCCTTCCTTCATCACTGTCAGCATAATAAATCGCAATTTTGTCATATGCATGTTCTGTAAGAAATGCAAAAGCTGAACGCGCGTAAGCCTCAGGCGAAACACTCAGTACATACATGTTTCCCTTACCTTGATCTGCTTTCTTCACCTTATTGCCATTAGTCGCGAGTATGGGAATATGCTCAGGCTGAACGCCTGGTACGGATGACGCAGATACAATAAAAGAAGGCTGCTGGGCTTGCAAAGCGGGATTTTCTTCCGGTTCAATATACACTGTCCTAAGCTCCAAGCCTTCAGCCGCTGTACGCTCCGCTAATCGTATGCCACGACGCATTGATTCAGACATTGCCTTATCAGAAGGTAAATATATATTTCCTGTCATACCGGATTGCATGGTAAATACAGGCTTCGAGGCAGGAATTGCATTCGCTTCCGGGAGCAATTGCATGGCCTGCCATACTGGAATTACTGCAGCTAAAGCAAGTAAAGCAACAAGGCTATGCCTGATGCGGCTAACTCCACCTGCATTTCCGGAATATTCTTGATTCCCTCCTGCCATTGCAGCTACTGTCGCAACGAGCGCAACGACAATAGGTTGAACGCCCGCTTCTAAAGCGTACGAGCCAAACAGGACCATGCCTGCCATAATCGCCAGCATTGCTGGAATTATGAGGCGCAAAAATATGACACATAAAAATAAAAAGAGCAACAGCCAAAAGGGAGAAATCCCTGCCAGCACATGTATTTTGCCTGCTCCTGTCAAACCGACTTTATCCATAACGCCTGCAAAACCAACAAGCAAACCAAATACCGCGAAGTCAGCATAAGGAATTTTGCGGCCCGTTTCTTTATTCAGGCCGACTATACCAACCAAAATGAAGCACGTAGCAGCGACAATCCAAAGCACCTGAACATCAAATCGCGGAGCAACAAGCAAACCAGCTATCATAAATCCCATGACAAAACACGCAGCCTTCTCCTGCAAAGACCAGGGGCCCATCACATTTAACTGAGCCTGAATGACGCTTCGATCCAGATTGCTTACATCTTTGTTTTTTTCAAATATACCGATAAGAAAATAAATAATTCCCATAGCTATCGCAAGGGGCAACGCGGATAGTATCCAATCTCCGTACCCGATTTCACCACGTTCGTGTTCAGGCAAAAAGGCAAGCGTAAACCAGCAGGAGATAGATGAAGTAATAAATAGAAATGCATACACCTGAAGCGCTGAAACATCCCTGCTTTTATTGAATATGGGAATAGCCGCGTTTATCCGCACCCGCGTGGAAGGAATAAGCAAAGCCGTTACAATCCCTGTCAAGCACAGAAGCGTCTCAAATAAACGTGAATGTTCCGGGATTCGAACCACCAGCATGAAAAGCATTCGTTGTAAAACACCTGTCTCAGCGATTATCTGAGCAATGAATGCCAGGAAAATCGCAGTAATAATCGGCTCCTCCACAAAAGCTGAAAGAACCTGTTCAAGCGCGGCAACATGAAAAATAACAATAAGTACAGCCATAGCTATAGTGGTCACTGTCAATGATACAAGCCGAAAGGCCACCAATAAAAAAGCCGCAAATAAAATGGACAATACGATAGCAGCATCACGATCAATCGGAAGCTGTACTAGCCCCAAAAACACCCCGATGCTCCCGAGTAAAACCATAACAATATATCCAAATGTATACAAACTTCTCGGCTCAGTATTTGTTTGCCCTGCCTCCGCCCGGTTTATAGAAGAAGATGAACCTATCCTCCCTTCTTTTTGGGCATGAATGGATGATTGAGCCTGGCGCGCTTCATCCTGATCCGGTGTCGAATCCTTTTTCTGATTTACTAAAGCCAATCTGCGTGCCAATATTCCCGCAAATTGAACAGCCAGCGTACTGTGCTGCAATAACAGCCGATCAAACTGTTCTTTGTCCAGACGCAAAACAACTACATCTTCCTCCGCTCTCGCCGAGGCAGAACGCGGATCGCCCGTCAGCAGGGACATTTCCCCAAAGTATTCTTTTTCCTGCAATAGTGCGAGCGTTCGCTCCTTTTCCTCCTTATCGAGAAAAATACGAACTTTTCCCTGCATGATAATATACAAACAATCGCCAAGTTCCCCCTCTTCAAACAAAACGGAGCCTTTTGGGAAATTTTTCTGGGTAAACTCGGGCAGCAGCATCGCTTTGTGTACCCTGTCTAAATCTTTAAAAAGTGGTATCTCTAAAAATGTCAGCTTATCCAAGGATGCGAAAATCCTCCCTTACACTTCGTACTAACAGACTAGCACGAGGTTGAACAAAAAAATGTAATTTGAATTACAAAATCACGCCTGTTGATTATCCATATATCGGAAGAAATAAGATACACGCGTCCGTGTGTTCCCTCTACCCGATTTTCATTGGCCGCTATCAATAACGACCGCGTTATACTCCTCATCATATGCGAATAAAAATTGCGGGAGCGTATTTTTCAAATAGTCAGATTCGACATACGTAATTCCGTCTCTTACTACTACTTGAACATTGTCGGGCCGAATCATCGTTGCGCTCCAGTCGCCTTTCTTCAGCTGCACTCCCCTTGTTGCAGGCAGCCACTCTACTTTTGCACCCCATTGTTCAAATAGTGGCCTGATAGGAAGATACATTTTATCCCCTGCTTTATAAGGCTTTATCCCGGCCTGGAAATCGACGTGCTTCCCGTCAAACCAGACCTGAATCGTCTCACTGGCAGGTAAAAGCTCCGTACCTGAAAGAAGCTCCCCTGCACTCCGAACAGGCTCCAGCCGCTCCGGCTGAACAGGCACCGTCTTTACTTTATTGTTTAACGAATCGGAAACATAAAGTTTACCCTCCATATAAGCAAGTGCAACTGGCTGGTTAAACCGTTCGTTTTCAACCGAACCGCTCGTGTTACCCGATGTACTTTGTCCCGCAACATTTATTACCTTGCCATCTGATTGAATAGCACGTACCCTATGATTCAAGCTATCCGCGATAAATAAGACACCTTCTGCATAAACGAGTCCCTGAGGACGGTTAAAACGCGCTTCATGTCTGTCTCCATTTCTATATCCACCAGCCATATAGCCTGTATCTTTATCTATTACAGTCGGCTTACCGGCGAACGTATCAACCTTACCCCGAGAAATAAAGCGAATCAGATGATTTCCGCTATCCGAAACATACAGTCCTCCGTTATTATCAAAAATCAGTCCTACCGGTTCATTGAAGCGTGCCACTTCAGCACTTCCGTCCGTATAGCCGCCAGCCTCCGCCTGATTCCCAGCAAACGTTGTCACAGTACCATCTGGCGTGATTTTGCGAATAACATGGTTTAGCGTATCTGCAACATACAGATTATCGTCCTGATCGATCGCAAGACCCGTCGGTGCATGGAACTGGGCTTCTGCTCCTTTTCCATCCTTGCAGCCGGAATTTCCAGTTCCCGCCAGCGTATACACTTTTCCTCCTGTAATTTTACGGATTGCATGATTATGTGTATCGCTAACATACAAATTGCCTTTTGTGTCTGCTACAGCAAAGGATGGATGATTGAAGACCGCTTTGGCCGCTTCTCCATCCACATAGCCGCCTCTTGGCTGGCCATATGCATCCAGCGCCCGATCCGCTCCGGCCACGGTTGTTAAGTTACCGTCTTTTAGTCTACGGATTTTTTGATTTGCCGAATCGACGATAATGAGACCATCCTGACTTACCGTTAAGCCACACGGCTGATTTAGCTGGTGAGCAGCATAGGTACCGCCGCCGTCAGGAGCGGCAGGCACCAGCTGTTCAATCGAGGTTGTGGCGTATACAGAGGGCGCCGTCAATAATAGGACGAGCGCTGTTCCTCGTACCACATGCCAAGCCTTTTTTTTCATTTCATGTTCCCTCCATTTACATGAATGTACAGTATATTCTAGCTTTATGGCTTTCTAAAAAGAGCGATTTTTAATTGATATTCTTCCGGAGTTTCCAGGTACACCCGTAAAGTATATTCTCCATACTCAGTTAATTGTTGAATCAATGGCGATTTAAGTGTCAATCTACTTGGAGTAGATTCATCGGAATTAACTTCATAATCCGTTCCTTTTACCAATACATGCGCTTCGCCTGGCCCACTATCATTCGGTGGAAATTCCAGTTTCAATTCTCTTAATGGAAAACCGAATCCCATGATGTTGATAGCAATTTCTTGAGGGTTGATTGGGTCAACTTCAATAAAATCAGGATTAGCGGATGGTTCCAGACGAAGTTCCTGCATCCTCTGTTCCTCTTCTTGCACGTCTCCAGTTTCCTTGTTTTTCAAGGTATTGGAGACAACGGTAATATCGATGAGCGAACCAATAGGGATGCCTTCGCCCAGTTCAATCTTCAATTTGTTTTCCTCTATCATAATGCTGTCGTTCTGTTTCCATTCATACGGTGGAAAATCTACTCTTTGAAGTATTACGCCATCTTGCAATACCTGTGTTTCATCAATGAGATCATCCGTTACATTCGGCTGAATATGAGTCGTAAACGGTAGAATAAACGTTTTATTATTTGGAACATACACATGCAGATTGTTATAAAATTCCTTGATATCCAGTTGCGGACTTTTCACTTCCCTCGCCTTGACAGTAACAAATAGCGTATACCCCGACGTAAATGTAAGCTTCAGCTCAAATGAATTTCGGTCTCCAATTCTATCTTGCAGGAAACTTTTGAGCAACACGATCGTCTGTTGCCCGGATTGTGTACCACTTTCAAGCCGATAGTCGGTACCTTCTTCCAAATTTCTCTCACCGGTAGAATAAAATACTGTCTTTAATGAATCACCCGCAAGCGCCAGTTCGATATTCAAATCAGTTCTTTGATCAGGAATTGGATGGAAAACGCCTTGCGATACGATAGACGGTCTAACCACAGGAGTAGGATCGCCTCCGCCCGGGCTACCTCCCCCGCCTCCGCTTGAGCCACGATCTGATCTATCTCTGGATGGAGCCGTTCCTTCGTAAATAATCACAGGTGATTCGGGCTGTTCCTCATCCTCTTGTTCATCGCCCTGTGCCTGCTGTTTTTCCTTACGCACCTTTTCAAGCTGTTCCTTTAGCGTCTGTAAATCCGGAGTCGGATGATTCTCCAGCATCTGCTCTACATCTTCCGCATATTGCTCCAATGCGAACAGAGGCAAGTCATGCAAAATAAGCGTCTCTGGAACGCCGTCACCAGATGAATTCAAATGCACTTGTTCATTCGCATGAACGCTCGGGCCTTGTGCTCCATCGGGCTTACTAACGGCAACCGTTCCTTCAATCACACCGACAAAGCTATTGCCTTCCCTATACTCCACAATGAACTGTGTTCCCATCACGCCCATAATTGCGGTCGGTGTTTTAATTTCAAAGCGAGAGTCTCCGGTCAACTTTTTCTTCACCTTGACCATTACACTTCCTCCCAGCAGACTCAGATTCGTCTTGCCGGACATCGCTCTCGCATTTTGTATCAGCTGGCTGATGACCAGCTTTGTGTTCGGCCCGACAATTACTTCTTTATCGCTGTCCAAATCCATATTTACTTTTCCGTTACGGCCGGTAATGATCGTATCTCCCTGGGTAATTGCCATACTTTTAAACGCTTTAATCTGCTTTGTTCCACCGCTTTTCTTTACTTCAGAACTGCCGGAAACAGCAGTGATTTTCCCTACCTTTTGCGTATCTTTGGCTTCAGCGAACCCGGGTATAGTAACAGCCATGATAAGCAGCAAAGATAGAAATGATTTCACGGTTCTCACGTAAGCCCCTCCAATTCGTATATACGTATGCCTTGCTCTTTTCCTTTCACCTTGATTTCCCCCAGCGGTACGGCGGTAATACGCTCTTTCACCGTCTCATATACGGTTTCACTCAGTATGATTTGCCCCGGTTTGGAATTACTCTCCAGGCGTGCTGCGGTATTGACCGTATCCCCGATAGCTGTATAGTCCATCCTTGTTTTCGATCCGATATTACCGAATACGGCTGGTCCTGTATGGATGCCAATACCGAACTTCACGCTGCGTCCAAAGCGCTCCATCAGCTTCTTCTCCAATGCAACAGCACCTTCTTTCATCGCCCATGCAGCTTGCACTGCTTTCATCGGATGATCCTCTAATAACAACGGTGCATTAAAAATCGCCATCGTCGCATCCCCGATGAATTTATCCAGTGTCCCATCATACCGAAAAATGCAGGTAGCCGTTAAATCGAGATATTCATTTAGTATTTCGACAATCTCTTCCGGTTCCGCCTGCTCGGACAACGGCGTAAACCCCCGTATATCCACAAACAGTACCGTTAACTCTCTTCGAGTACCGCCCAGCCTCAACCCTTCCTCGCCGCTCTCCAGTATTTGGCTAACAACCTGCGGTGCTACGTATCTGCCAAAAATATCAGTAACCCTTCGTCGCTCCAGCAATTCCTTCATATAATTAAATCCAATGACGACAATATAGCTAATAATAAGGAAGGAAATAAGATAACCCATTGAGATTATGACACCTTTTCCATATAAATACTTCCCGCCGAAAATCAAACCGGCAATCATTGCTACCAGCACGATGAACGAAATCCCTGGATGCGTTTTTCGGAAAAGATAGTAGACGGCGCTCGCAGTAAACACCAATATCGCAGCATTCCATTTCCAATCTAATTCTTGTTTGAAATTCCGCTCCAGTAATGCCTGTATAATATTGGCGTGAATTTCCACTCCATACATTTTCGTTTTGTAATCCAACGGTGTAGGATAGTCGTCTTTAAGTCCCACTGTGTATGGCCCAACGAGCACGATTCGATCCCGAAAATAATCGGGCGGTACGTCTCCGTTAATTACGGACGAATAAGGGACCGCCTCGAATTGCCCTGGCCCGCCTGCATATGGAATATGGTAACGATTAAATCCATCCAACGGCAGTTCCTTCGGATTAACTTGTTGGCCTATATGTTTTTTGAACATTTTGTAAATTCCCCATGAGAAACTTTCGATCAGCTGTCCTTTATAATTGAACGTATGCAGCGATTTACGGACAACTTGATCTTCATCTGGAATTGTGTTGATATGTCCAAGGCCTGCAGCTGCCGCCTTAAGCTCCGGGAACGGCTCTGACAGCTCCAAAGCTTCAAGTGTTCCCTGTTTAGCGGATGCTTCAAACGTGCCATAACGCGACATTACTACATTTCCGGCACGTTTCATGGCATCGATTAGCTCCATATCATCTTCCGGATCGTCAGAAGGCACCGGAAATGTCACATCAAAGGCAATAACTGCAGGGCAGCCTTGCGCAAGCATGTCAATTAATTGCGCATGAACACTTCGATTCCAGGGCCACTTTCCTACATTCTGAATGCTCTCATCATCAATGCCTACGATTACAACTCGATTATCTGTTGTGCTCTCATGCTGCATAAATTTATCCTGAAAGAAAAAATCTACCGAATCCAGCGTTCCTCTATACATAAAGAGAACAGCAAGTGCGGTTAGCACGGCGATTACCTGCCCTAACCTAATTTGCATACATCTCCCCCCTTTCCAAAGCACCAAAGCCTGATACCTCTTTATTGCCATTCATATTATAGTAAAAATTCCTCCTATGTCTCCCTCCCAAAAGTAAGGGTTGTAGTAAAATAGCTAAAATAAAGTTCATACATATAACCTGAAAACCTCCTATTCGTCCGGATTATGCAGCCCACCTGTCCGTCTCTTCGACTACCGACTTTTTAATAAATGTAACAGTAACCGAAATTAGCGAATGTAATCCAAACTACAGAATCGGTATAGTATAAAAAATATACTTTGTAAAAAGAACCTGTTCATGTAACCGGAAGGAGGTCTTCACACAAATGAATCATTTCAGCTCTTTTGATATATTGCTGCTTGCACACTTGGTAGGTGACTATTTACTGCAAACAGAATGGATGGCAAAATATAAGGCAGAGCGCTGGCTCCCGCTGTTGACTCATTGCCTTGTTTATACAACGGTTATTGCATTGTTCGCATTTCTATGGCTTCCTGAAGGATTATCAATGTGGGGAATCGCATTGGTGTTTGTCTCCCATGTTATATTGGATCGACGTACGCTCGTAGCTTTATGGTACAAAAGGATTATGCGAGTAACAGATGAGAAAAGCAAGTGGTTAATGATCGTAGCCGATCAAATATTTCATCTTATCGTATTGGCGCTGGCTCTTGCTGTGACAGGCTAGGAGAACGAATGCATGGAGGAGATGCTTCTTGATTGATGTTTATTTTTTGCGTCACTTTCCCTTTTTTGAGCACTTAGGAGAGGATGAATTGACAGAAATCGCTCCCTTATTTATTACACGAAAATATGAAAAGGGAGCGAACGTGTTTTTTGAAGAAGAGGAAGGCGATGAGCTGTATATCATAAAATCAGGAGTTGTAAAAATTTACCGTGATGACAACGCAAGAGAAATTATCCTCGCCATTTTTAGAGAGGGTGATTTTTTTGGTGAGATGGCTGTATTACAAAATGAGCAAGTTCGATCCGCTTCCGCCAGAACGTTGGAGCAGTCCACATTGTATGTATTAAAACGATTTGATTTTATTTCCCTATTAAATCGAAGTCCAGATATTTTCATTAAAATACTGGAAACTGCCTTGGATCGTCTTCGTAGAGCGAACGAACTCATTACTGATTTGACTATTCTAGATGCCCGTACACGCATCGTCAGAATGATATTGCGGTTAACGGAAAATCACGGGCTCCAGAACAAAGAAGGACTCCTGATCGATTTGAAACTGACGCATCAGCAAATGGCTGATATGACAGGAACCGTGAGGGAAACCGTAACGAAAATCCTACTGGATTTACAAAACCAGCAACTTATTCGAATTGATAAAAAGAAAATCATAATCTGTAATATTAACGGACTCAGACATTTAATAGAGCCTTGAACGATACGGGAAAAAGGAGAAGAAATCATAGGCGCCCTGGCAGAAAAAAGACCAGCGCGTCTTTTTCTAACCTCTGATGTTCTCTCTCCTTCCCTTATACTTTTATCTATCGTCCATCTATTATCCTCTGAACGGTTCGTTTATCATTCTCCCGTGAAATGCTCAGTATAATTCCTATACTGAGCATATGAAGAAGCAGGGAGGACCCTCCATAGCTAATAAACGGTAAAGGAACACCTGTAATCGGGAGCAGTCCTGTCACTCCCCCAATATTAAAACATGCTTTGATAGCAATCATGCTAACCACACCAATGCCGACCAATATAGCGAAGGGTTCTTGTACCCGTAGTGTGATAAGCAAAATGCGCCATAGGAAGCATACATACACAAATAAAAAAAGACACACCCCAATAAATCCAAGTTCCTCCGCCATAATAGAAAAAATAAAATCAGTTTGGGCTTCAGGAAGATATAAATACTTTTCAATGCTTTTTCCAAACCCCGCTCCAGCAATGCCTCCATGTGCAAGTGCAAAATAAGAATGGACAAGCTGATAGCCGTTCCCCAAACCGTCCATGCCATCCGCCCAGGGATTCCCTATATTTTGCATTCGCTCCCAACGGTACGGTGAGAAAAACACAAATAGGAAACCGATAATGCCAACAGGCATTCCTATAATAGATAAGTATTTGAGATTCGCTCCACCTGCTACGATTATCGAAAGTCCCGTTAACATGAGAATAACTGACGAACCAAAATCAGGCTGAAGAATAATAACGCCGCAAAAAACACCCATAACTACCATAACAGGAAACAATCCTTTTCTAAAATCCTGAATCGCATTCCCTTTTTTCGCAATCAGGGCAGACAAATACAAAATAACTGCGAGATTGGCAAATTCAGTAGGTTGTAGAGAAGCGAATCCAAGATCAATCCATCTACGGGCACCATTTTGCACCGTACCAATACCTGGTATAAGTACAATCAGCAGAAGAAACAGCCCTCCTAAAGCGATGCTAACAAAGTGCTTTTTATAGAACGTGTACGGAATATTCATAGTGAATAACATGAACACCAAACCAATACTGGCCCATGTAAGTTGTTTTTTTACAAAATACGTATCAATACCATATTTATGAAAGGAAAAAACAGAGCTGGCACTGTAAACGATCACAATTCCAAATCCCACAAGGAGAAGGGTAAGAAAAAGTATCGTAAAATCAGGTTTTCCTCTTATTTTCATACGTTCCTCCCAATAACTACTTTATAGGCATGCTGTTTTTGTTTTTACACTACAGCCATTCATTAAATTTACGAATATACCATTTTTTGATAACTTGCGTAAGAAGACAGTAGCTGAGCAGAATAGCTATTAACCAAGGAAAATATGACATAGGCAGCGGCTGTAATCCAATGCTTGCGCCAAAAGCAGAGAATGGGATATAGATGCCCGCTATAATAATTGCGCTCGTAAGCAAAAGTACGGGTAGACTTGCCCTGCTTTGAATAAACGGTATTTTCTCTGTGCGAATCATATGCACAATCAAAGTTTGAGACAATAATCCTTCAATAAACCAACCGGATTGGAACAAAGACTGGTCATCCACGGTATTGGCCGCAAATATATACCACATAACAAAGTATGTTACATAATCGAAAATCGAGCTGATAGGACCAATAAAAATCATAAATCTTCTTATGGACTTGGCATCCCATTTTTTGGGTTTTTTCAAAAATTCTTTATCCATATTGTCCCAAGGGATGGAAAGTTGCGAAATATCGTAAAATAGATTTTGAATAAGCAGATGAATCGGCAGCATCGGCAGAAAAGGTAAAAATGCGCTGGCACCCAACACACTGAACACGTTGCCGAAGTTAGAACTTGCTGTCATTTTGATATATTTAATAATATTGCCAAAGGTCTTACGGCCTTCAATGACGCCTTGCTCCAATACAAGTAAACTTTTTTCCAGCAGAATGATATCCGCTGACTCTTTTGCAATATCTACCGCTGTATCCACTGAAATGCCTACATCTGCCTCACGCAAGGAAGCCGCGTCATTAATACCGTCACCCATAAATCCAACGGTATGCCCCTTGCTCTGGAGCGCCCGAACAATTCTTGCCTTTTGGAGCGGGTTCAATTTAGCAAATACGGTAGTCCTTTCAGCCATATCAGCCAATTGCTCATCCGAAAGATTGTCGATGTCATTTCCTAATACGATCTGATTTACATGCAAACCTACATCTTTGCAAACTTTGCGGGTGACCGTTTCGTTATCACCTGTAAGCACTTTGATATTTACACCGTTTTCCCTCAATGCTTTAATCGCCGCTGCCGCGCTGTCCTTTGGCGGGTCCAAAAAACCAATATACCCGACCAAAATCATGTTGCTTTCATCTGTAATCGTATAAGGCCTATCTTCCGATTCGGTTTGTTTAACAGCGACAGCAACTACGCGTAATCCGTCTGTGTTTAAATCGTGTACAAGCCTCTGTATTTTTTGCGTTATATGCGGTGTAATCGGAACAACTTTTCCATTACTGGATACATGCGTGCAAATACTTACGATTTCTTCCATCGCACCCTTGCAAATAAGGATATGTCCATTGTCGTTTTTCTTCAGAACGACAGACATGCGGCGACGGTTAAAATCAAAAGGAATCTCATCAACTTTCGTATACTTCCCTTCCGCTCCTTGTACTTCGCTTACCCCCGCATGCTCCAGTACAGCAACATCCAGTAAATTTTTTAATCCAGTTTGGTAGTAGCTATTCAAGTAAGCATATTCTAAAACGGCAGTATCTTTATCTCCATTAATGTTCAAATATTTTTCAAGAATAATTTTATCCTGTGTAAGTGTTCCTGTTTTGTCTGTGCATAAAATATCCATGGCTCCGAAATTTTGAATCGCATGGAGCCTCTTCATAATTACTTTATTGCGGGCCATCACCACTGCACCCTTGGCCAGGTTCGCGGTCACGATAACCGGTAGCATTTCCGGGGTCAAGCCGACAGCGACGGATAAACCAAAGAAAAACGCATCCCACCAATCCCCTTTTGTAAAACCGTTAATAAAGAAAATAATCGGAACCATAATCAGCATAAAACGGATGAGAACAAAAGTGACACTGTTTACCCCTTTATCAAAACTGGTTAGCGGTCTTTTACCTATAAGCGTTTTAGCCATCGAACCAAAATAAGTAGAGGCTCCGGTAGCAATCACAATGGCAGTAGCCGAACCGCTCACAATATTGGTTCCCATATAGCATATATTAGCAAGCTCCAATGCGTTGAGCGGATTCTTTTGATTGACTGTCTCGAGCGGTAGTAATTCCTGTTTTTCCACAGGTAGGGCTTCTCCAGTTAGAGCGGATTCACTAACGAAAAGATCTTTAGAGGTGAGCAGCCTTACATCCGCAGGAACGAGATCACCCGCTGACAGACGGATAATATCTCCAGGTACCAACTGTTCCATATCAATTTCTTTTTCCGTTGATTGGCGTATGACAGTTGTCGTTGTTTTTACCATCGCTTTAAGCTTTTCCGCTGTTTTCATTGAGCGAAACTCTTGCGTAAACGTAATAAGCACACTAATTAAGACCATTGTTGTGATGATAATGACTGCTTCTGTATCACCTGTAAAAAATGAAAATACATCCAACCCCAGCAAAATGAGAATAAATGGATTTTTAAAATTTAAAAGCAATTGAATATACCAGGCAGGCGGCTTTTCATGAGCAACCTGGTTTTCGCCATAATCATCCAGTCTTTTCTTTACTTCAGATTCACACAATCCATGAGGTGAAGTAGCTATCTCCTCCATAAAATAATCTACGGGATATACAGATGCTTCGATAAGGCGCTCTGAGATTTCCTTGTTCAAGGCTTTGTTGCCGATTTTATGTCTTTTTTTATCAAAAATTTTTTTCATATTGACTCCTCCTATCGCGGAACCCAGACACAAAAAAAACCCTTCTCTATTGCAGAGAGGGTCTGGCTTTGAACCTTGTTCTCATTGCGCTCACATGTCAAAAACGCATACTTAAATAAACCCACCTTACAGATAAGAAAAGAAGGAAAATAAAGTATGGAAAATGATGGAGAGCAAAGAGAATCCGGTTCTCCCTCTGCACAGAATGTTGATATAAAGCGTACATTCGACTACTGGAACTATCGTCCATGTGGGTGTTCCCCTCCTTTACAAATAAAAAACCCCCTAGTTCTTCTAGAGGGTTTAATGAATGCATACCAAAAAAACATCCGTTTCCCCCTCTAGTCGAGTTTTGGCACTATACAACGTAAAGAGAAAATTATCTATCTCTTAGCCACCTTATGAAAAGCCTTAGTCCGACAATTCCTGTTCTACCCATGGGCATCTCTCGATATTTCTGGGCAGTGGCCTGTGTTTGTATAGGAGCCTCACCTAACGAGGTCTTATTTAATACAAACCCAATCGTACTCCTACTCAAATGATTTGTCAATAGTTTATGCATTAAAATGTTTTAGCAACAGCTGTTTATTTTATATTAATGATTTTCCAGGGAGACTGTTTCGTATTTCTTCCAACATGAAATACCATTTTAACTGTTTCTGTCCTTTTCCCTTTGCGCTCCATTCGGATTTCTACTGGTATTTCTGCTGTCAGCACATTTGTCATATCTTTCTTTTTCGTATATTTTGAGACACGGCGAAACACTTGAATATTCGGCAGTTCTTTTTGCATTTCCAGCAAACGGACATGCCGTAAATCTAAAAAGCATTGTGACAATATATGCGGTTCCCTCGCATTTACAGCGCCGATAAAGCTATCGACGAGTTCATGCGGAGTTACGGATTTGAAGTATGTGTCCAGCTTTCCGGCAGCCTTATAAATCATCAAATGATGCTCAGGATCTTTATTGCGTGACCCGTGGGTTAAACTATCGAGAAAGTGAATGCAAAAATGTCCGGAAAAGCCATTGCCGGGAATCCCATCTCCTCCATGTGGCATTCCTTGCATGGAAGCTGCATAATAGCGGCCATCCTTTTCAACCAAAATCGCCTTTCTTTTCCAGCTCCATTTGCCATTGTATATTTGCTTCATTATTTTTGTATCAGACTTTGTAAGCGGCTGTACATCAGCATGATATTTTCCGGCTCTTCGTTGAGCCTGAAATTGCAGTCCCGTCTCCAAATCAATCACTGTGAGCACAGATTTGTTGAGGATATCCTTTTTCACCTCATTCCAGGGTAGTAGCTCTCCATAATGAGAAGCTGCCGTCATATCACCGTATGCTTTTAACTTGCTTTTCCATTTCTTCGGAATGAGAAGCTGTTCTGATGTACGTGGATTAAACACTCCACCTTCTTTATCCATAACATACGTATCTTCCCTTTTTTTATGTGAAAGAATGAGATAGCGATCAGTAACAGGAAGCATGCTTACTTTTGTTTTTTTTTGCACGAACGACGACGGACGGAAGACCGCGAATGATAATTTTGAGCCGGGTCTCATTCTCTGCAGCCGGTGTACTTTTAACCACGACTGTAGCATAGCTATCCGCCCCCACTAAGCTAAAGGTGGACATGCCTGTACAGCATATACCCACAAATATAAAAAAAATGGGGAGAAGCAGACGCATTTTTCTCATAAAGCCCTCCTTACCAAGCCTCTTCCGTTATCTTGTTCAAATACCTCTCGGAAAATAAGAATTTTTCCTGTATATATATGGGATTTGAAGGAAATAAAAAAGATGTAAAATGCGGGGTATCCCACCTTCTACATCCTTCGTATTTGCCCATTAACGTTCTTTGTGACATACGATGCCAAACGAATTGCGCAGAAAAGACGGTATTTCTGCCTCCTCCACTGTAAATCTGTTTTTCTGCCCTTTTTTTGTAACCGTCACTTCATTACCTGATAGCGTAATTCTGCCGTCTATTATGGCTTGTGTTACGATGCGGCGACTAGTAAAATGGGATTCAGGCGACGTCTGCGTATATTCACATACTGCGTGAAAGTCAGCAAGCTTTTTAGGTGTAATGGAGAAACGATTTTTCACTGTCCACGCATCCTCTGTTCGCTTCTGTAAATCGTACATACCCGGCTTCTCGTAAGGAATAATACGATATATGCCGCTTATATCTTCTCTTTCTTCTCCTGTCAACGGGAGTGGCACACGGGCCGAATCGCCGAACCCAACATCCACAAGGTACGGTTGATCAAGATGAACAAGAATGGTCGCATGACTATTATCCACACTCCATTTTCCGTCGCCTGCATGAACGATTGCAGCTACCAAATGCGCAGAAAAACCAAGCTCACACAGCAACCAGCAAAACAGCCCATTGAGTTCATAGCAAAATCCCTCCCGCTGCCGGAGGATGATTTTCTCATACAGACGCTCCGGTGATAATACAATCGGGACGCTATTCATTACATCCAGATTGCCAAACGGAACATGCAACAGGTGCTGTTTCTGCAATTCCGACAGACAAGAAAATGTGGGTCGAATATGTGCAGCAGACAAAGGAAACTGTATACGCTTTAAATATGTTTGTACATCCATTAGCCACTCACCCCTTTATGATTTCTATTGCAATTGTATCTTGTTGAGCGGTCTTGCACAAAACAAACACCACCCTGCTCGGGAAAAAAACTTTCTCCATTGTTATATCTTACGTATTTATACTAATTTTTTTAAAGTAACTGTGGTAAAATATATATGGAGGTGAAAATCATGAAGCATGATCACGCGCTATGTCCCCGATTCGAAGCTGCGTTTGAACTGCTCGGAAAACGCTGGACAGGCCTTATTATTCAATCAATGATAGACGGTCCGAAGCGATTCTGTGAAGTAAAGGAACTAATTCCGAATATGAGCGACCGCATGCTAACAGAGCGATTTAAAGAGCTTGAACGCGCCGGTATAGTAAACCGACACGTGTATCCAGAAACACCCGTACGCATCGAATATGAGCTTACGGATAAAGGAAAAGCATTACAGCCAACGATGGAACAAGTACAGCGCTGGGCAGAATCATGGATATAGGAAAAGCCGATGACTTAGTCACCGGCTTTTTTGCATTGTTCACTTCTCCGATGAAATTTTAGTCAGCAATCTTTGAAAGTATGGAGCAGCCTTCTTCATATGGACCCCATACCATGAGAACATCTCCCCATCTACCAGCACAGGCTTGCTCCCTTGAATCATTTCACGGAACAATTGCACGTGCGTTTCCTGAAAAGGAAAAGGCTCCGATGATAAGAAAATATAGTCTGGATTAGCTGCACGCAGATCATCTTCTGTTATTTGTGGATAACGCCCCGGTGCATCTTTGAACACATTGACAAAGCCGCACTTCTCCAGCAGCGAATGAATGTATGTATGATTCCCGGCAGCCATATACGGCTTCTGCCAAATAAGATAGGCGACACGAATTCCTGATGCAGGTTTTAAAAAGCTAAATGCTGCATTGATATCGCAAACCATCGCATGCGCAGCTTTTGCTGTTCCGGTTACTTCTCCTAAATCCGTAATCATACGCAATGCATCTTCATAAGATTCCACATCTGTTACATAGACCGGATACGACTTCGCCAAAGATTCCACCATCTCTTTCGGATTCTCTTCTTTTTCGGCAATGATTAAATCGGGGTTAAGTTCATTAATAATGTCCGTCTTAATTTGCTTTGTCCCACCTACCCGCCGTACATTCTGTACTTCTTTAGCAGGATGGATGCAGAATTGGGTCCGGCCCACGATGCGCTCATTCAACCCAAGCGCAAACAGCGTATCGGTAAGCGACGGACATAATGAAACAATACGCTGTGGAGGATAGGAATACGTTACGAGGCGTCCTGTATGGTCCGTTATATTTTTGATAGACATACGTAACTCCTGCCTTTCTGTATAAGTTACACTTAATATTTCAACATGCAGCATGGTTGAAGATAGGAAAGTTTAAAAGTTGGTGAAGAACAGGAGATAGGCCCTGTGCGCCCCAGCAGAAAAAAGACTGGCGTGTTTTCCAGTCTTTAATGTCCTGCTTCTTTCTCACCTTCCACTAGGTGCAACAAACCATCAGCAAAGGATGAAAAGCCCTAAGCTGATGGAATTTTTACTTTATTCTCTTATTATGATACCGACTTTACCCTTCGTCAATCATGTTCGGAAACGGACTGGAAAATGAGTCACGCCGAACACGAACGGGCTTTGGATCGGATGCAACAAAGCGCCTTCTTCACGTTCAATATCTATACACCGGTGCAACAAAATGCCAAGCACAATTCTTGCTTCCAATCGGGCAAGCGGCGCTCCCAGGCAGAAATGAATCCCAAATCCGAAGCCAAGATGGGGATTGGGTTTTCGAGTTGGAACAAAACGTGCTGCCTCCGCAAACTTCCGGCCGTCACGGTTAGCCGCAGCAACCCAGCTAATCACCTGGCTGCCAGCTTCAACCTTCTGTCCGCCTATCTCTACATCTCGCGTTGCGATCCGTCCAATCGCCTGAATGGGCGGATAAAATCGCAATGTCTCCTCTATTGCATGCGGAAGCAATTCAGGATGTGCTCGCAAATGAGCCTGGAGCGGCACATCTTCTGTCATATAGCGGATCGCATTTACGATAAGATTCGTCGTTGTCTCATTTCCCGCCACCAATAGCAGGATGCAAAATCCGAGTAGTTCCTCTTCAGACAGCTTTTCTCCATCAATTTCCGCATCCAGCAGCAAAGAAATTAAATCATTCTCACGCTTGCGTCGGCGTTGAACAAGTATGTCTTTGAAATAATCGCTCAGCTCATCTGATGCCTGACGTTTTTCAGCCATCACTGAGGTAAACGCCTCGTCTGTGTTTACTTCAGGCCCCTTTACCAGCACATCGGACCATGCTTTAAACAATTGGCGATCGCGCGCCGGAACACCTAATAATTCGGCGATCATAATGACAGGCAGGGGTCCGGCCACATCGTATACCATATCCATCCGGGTATTAGGTATCACCTCGTCTAGCAGTCCGTTTGTAATCTCTGCAATGCGTGGCTCCAACTCCTGAATGACCTTTGGTGTGAATGCCTTATTTACAAGGTTACGCATCTGGGTATGTTTGGGCGGGTCCATAATTAGCAAGCTTTCCCTTTTCTCGCCTTGTGAACGGCGGGAAGAGAATAGCTTTGGATTTTTTAACACAAGGTGAACATCATCATAACGAAATATATCCCAGCATGCCCGCTCCTTATCATAGCGTACAGGGGTTTCCTCTCTGAGCTTATCGTATATCGGAAATGGATACAGCCTTTTCTCCTTCGTATCTAATTCCTTCATTGGGATAATATTGGCGTAACGTGTATTTTTCATTTGGTCCATACTATTCATCCTTCTTTCGTTATTGTGTTAAATCGGAGGTTATGAATAATTAACAAATGTACCATTACACATAGATGTTTGACTTCTTTTCTTGACTTTATATCGACTACTACATATATTCTGACCAGATGATAATTTTAGTCGAATAATGCTAAAAATTCCTGCTTCCAAAAACAACTGACCTGCATAAAAGTCCACTCATGGGACTATGCGGAAGAAAAGTGTGCTATAATGCATGTTTAGTGAGAAAAATCGAAAACAAAGGATGGTAGATGCTCCATATGATTAGTACAACAGGCTTAACACTTCGTTTTGGAAGCCGCGCGCTTTTCAGCGATGTAAACATAAAATTCACTCCTGGCAATTGCTATGGCCTTATCGGGGCCAACGGCGCGGGAAAATCCACATTTCTTAAGATTCTTTCCGGTGAAATTGAACCGACAAACGGTCAAGTCAGTATTACACCGGGAGAACGTTTAGCAGTTCTCAAACAAAACCACTTTGAATTCGATGAATTCGAAGTACTAAAAACGGTAATTATGGGACACCGTCGCCTGTACGAGATTATGGAAGAAAAAGATGCGCTGTATGCAAAACCGGACTTCTCGGAAGAGGACGGCATTAAAGCATCTGAGTTGGAAGGCGAATTCGCCGAATTGAATGGCTGGCAGGCGGAAGCAGAAGCGGGCGAAATGCTTATCGGTCTCGGCATTCCAACCGACTTACACGACAAGAAGATGAGCGAGCTGGACGGCAGTCAGAAGGTACGCGTGCTACTGGCTCAGGCGCTGTTCGGCAACCCGGACATCCTGCTGCTTGACGAGCCAACGAACCATCTGGACCTTGAATCGATCGCCTGGCTGGAAAATTTCTTGTACAACTATGAGAATACGGTCATCGTGGTCTCCCATGATCGTCATTTCCTAAACAAAGTATGTACGCATATCGCGGACATCGACTTCGGCAAAGTTCAGCTGTATGTCGGTAACTATGATTTTTGGTATGAGTCAAGCCAATTAGCCTTAAAACTTGCTAAAGACGCCAATAAGAAAAAAGAAGAGAAGATCAAAGAACTTGAAGCATTCATCCGCCGTTTCAGTTCCAACGCTTCCAAAGCAAAACAAGCAACATCACGTAAAAAACAACTGGACAAAATCGCCCTGGAAGACATCCGCCCTTCTTCTCGCCGTTATCCGTACATCAACTTTAAACCGGAGCGTGAAGCAGGCAAAGATATCCTAACAGTCAAAGACGTTAGCAAAACAGTAGACGGCGAACTTGTCCTAAATAATATTAGCTTCACAGTTAATAAAGGTGACAAAATCGCTCTCGTAGGTACAAATGAACTAGCAAAAACAACGCTCATGCAAATCTTAATGGGCGAGCTTGACGCAGATGCAGGCGAATACAGCTGGGGCGTAACAACGACACAAGCCTACTTTCCGAAAGATAATGCTTCTTACTTCGAAGACTGCGATTTGAACCTGGTTGATTGGCTACGTCAATATTCACACGATCAGGATGAAACATTCGTACGCGGCTTCCTCGGCCGGATGCTTTTCTCCGGCGAGGAAGCTCTGAAGAAAGCGAGCGTACTATCTGGTGGAGAAAAAGTTCGCTGTATGCTATCCCGGATGATGCTAACAGGCTCCAATGTTCTGCTGTTCGATGAACCAACGAACCATTTGGACCTCGAATCCATTACGGCGCTTAACAACGGACTCATCGAGTTCAGTGGCACACTGCTGTTTACTTCGCATGACCACCAGTTCGTGCAAACGGTCGCGAATCGAATTATCGAAATCACGCCACAAGGACTGATCGACAAGCAAGTGGAGTATGATGAATATCTTGCAAATGAAGACATCAAGCAATTACGCGAAAAAATGTATGCATAAAAAATAAAAGAAGCGCCCGGATAAATTTCGGGCGTTTTGTTTTTGGTCAGCCTGTTCCTGCCGACGCCGAAAATCGTTTATGTATCTTGTCTGCTGCGGTGTGGGGGCTACACGTGCGTAGCCTTTTTCAAGCATTGTGCGATTTAACATTTCTGCTTCTAGCCAGACATATGCTATAATATTTCCTTTTTCATCACGCGTTTGTTCATCATATTCAAGTTCAACTTGATGGCCTGTCACCTTTTCTTTTAAGAAGCGTCGTGCCTCAGATTCTCCTGATACTGTTACACCCTGCATACAAATGCTATATATCTTTCCCTTAATGGTGGCAAGAATTCGGTTGTCTTTGGTCACCTTGTACACATACGCGGTAACTGTTCCATCTGGTTTTTCCTCCTTCTTGATTCCAGTATCGGCAGCGTACACATAAGATAGACAGAAAAAACAAAGAAACCAGAACAAAAACACAGTATCGTGCAGGCGAAACACTTTATCCCTCCCCCTCTGCGATGTCCACTTTAACCATATGCGGGGGATGCTTAGTAATTGACTGATTTTCCGATTAAAAATACAATGATTGAAAAAAAAGAGAAACGAGGGGCCCGGATGAAAGAGCGATATATTTTTATTGACTTCGAGTTTACGACATTCGAAAGAAAAGAAGCGCCAAAAGGATTCTTTCATGAGGTAATTGAGGCTGGAATGGTCATCGTAGAAGAAGACGAGATTATTGATACATTCTCTTCATTGGTATCGCCCGTCTTCTTTCCCCAGTTGGGCGAGAAATGCGTAAACTTAACCGGAATTACACAGGAGGATGTAACAGGCGGAATGGATTTTACAGAGATGATTGATGAGGTATTGGCGCGCTATATTCCGGAGAAGACTACATTAGTGACGTGGGGCGATCTTGATATGAGAGGACTGCGCCGCAATTGTCGCGAACACCATGTGAAATTTCCGTTTTCCGTCATGTTGGAGGATTGGCTGGACCTATCTAAAGCATATCAGTTTTATTACGGGTACAAAGACACACCAGGGCTATGGTACGCCCTAGACAAATATGGATTGGCGGAAAGCTCCCAAACGCATCGTGCGCTTGATGACGCACTCGCCACATATAAAGTGATGCAAATGATGCAAAAAGATCGCTGGATATATACGCCACAGACACCAGCTATGCAAACATCCATTGCGGATTTAATGGGGGGCCAGATGGCGCTTTTAGAGAAGTTAAAACAACAATTGTCCTAAGTGTAGCGTTCCCCCTTTTTTATGTTACACATCTGACATTCAACACAAATCCCATTCATTAAAATACTACGGCGGTCGCGCAGACAAAAGTGTTTGATATCTATCTTGACAAAAAATAATTTTATACTGTTGCTGTAAATATAAAAACATGTGAGGCGATAACTTATGCGCAACAATCCCCTAATTGATAGCCATGCCTTCTCTCCCCCGTATTTTCGCTATGTATTATTCTATGTGCTATCGTGCATAATAGGACAAAAATACCCATGGGTAGAAAAGAAACGGGACGCGTACTGGACGAGAATAAAAGAAAGTCGTTATATCCGCTAATTTGCGGCACTCTTCTTATGCTCTATTTGACAAGTGAGCCAGCTCACGTTAGAATCCTATTAATCATATACGGAGTACATAGTAGAAGAAAATGAAATCCTCAGTATGATCAAGACGCGTGAATGCGTCGTTATCTTGTAATGCAGGCTCTTGTACTGTGTTTCTATACACGCTGCAAGAGCCTTTATTATTTTTCCTCTATAATTCAAAGTTTCCGCCAGCCCCTACATGATGATACATAAAATGGTTCAAAAATGCCTTACGGGAAATAACTGTGCTCCACATATTTGGTGCAAATGCATATTCAGGCCTATTTGAAATCAGGGCATATATTCTGCACATGGTAAAAATCCAATATTATACTTATACTTGCCATTCATTGAGCGCTTTATATGTGTGTTTTTCATTCATAACACGCACGCTACTGTTTCTTTTGCATGCGAATAAATGTGATATGATAGGATAAGAAACACAGATAAGCAAAAAGGAGTGGACATGACGATGTATCGGATGATTGCGATTGATATGGACGATACGCTACTAACCGACGACTTAACGATTACACCCGGAACATCAGACGCGATTAAACAGGCTATCGAGGCTGGAGTCGTCGTCACATTGGCTACCGGACGTATGTTTCCGTCCGCCCTGCCATTCGCATCTCAGCTTGAATTAAACGTACCATTGGTTACCTATCAAGGCGCAATAGTTAAAGATACAAAAGGTGAGACGGTTATGTACGAACGACTTGTAACACCGGATATCTCCCGACGTGTCATCGACATCGCACGCACAAAAAATATACACCTGCAAGTGTATCAAGACGATATCCTCTACTCACCAGAAGATAACGATAAAATCCGGCAGTATGTAAAAATTGCCGGTGTTCCATATACTGTGGAATCAGACCTCCATCGGTTAGCTGAGCGAGATTGTATTAAGCTGCTGTATTTCGATGAACCAAAAGTGCTGGACGAGCTAGCAGAAGAATTGCGCGCAGAATTCGGCGAAACTGCACACATTACTAAATCAAAACCATATTTCCTTGAAGTCATGCATCCGGAAGCAAACAAAGGAAGTGCCGTCCTGCATTTTGCCAAAACGCTCGGCATCGATCGCTCAGAAATTATCGGGATCGGCGATAGCTACAACGATCTGGATTTGATTGAGACCGCAGGGCTCGGAGTAGCGATGGGTAATGCCCCAGAGGCAATCAAGCAAATTGCCGACTATATTACTTTCTCCAACAATGAAGAAGGTGTGCGCCATGTCATCGAAAAATTTGTCCTGCAAAAAGAGAGTAATATAAAGTGCTAATCTTAAAACCAGACTTTTCATGCTGCATTTTTTGATTATAATGAAATAAAAAGAAAAAAACCGAGGGGAACATGAACAAAATACTACTAGCGGTTGACGGATCCGCCTATGATGAGAAATCCATTGCCTTCATTAATAACAAAGCCGCCAAAGTGCGTGATATAGAAGTATACGTAGCAAGTGTACTGCCGGATATCGATACTACACTCCTACGTGTTTATCCAGGCCTTAAGGACGAATACAAATCGCACACGGAAAAACTATTGGCACACACTGTACAGAAGCTTACAGTGCATGGAAAAGTATTCTGGAATATACTAGAAGGCGACGTAGCTGAACAGCTGCTGGAGTTTGCAGAACAAACCGGGATCGATCTTATCGTAATGGGTTGTCGAGGACTCAGCAATTATGAGGAGCTTGTGCTCGGCAGTGTAAGTATGAAAGTCATCCGGTTATCTTCGCGTCCTGTCGTTATTGTAAAATAAGATTGTATTACCTTTTAGGAGAGGAACTCTAGACGATGCACAAAAAACTTTGCTGTCATTGCTTAAAAATCAGCGTCTCCGCTGATTATTTAATTCCTGGCGAATGGCAATGTACTCACTGCGGCCGCGACATTACAAACGTTCCGACGATTCCGTACCATGAGGAATTCTCTAAAGAATATTTAATGAAGCTCGCTACATATAAGCAAGAAATTACAAGATGAAACAAAGGAAACCACGCTCGATTCAAACTCCGTATAATAGAGTACGCCCGCCTTATCCGGTACATGTTCCAGATAAGACGGGTGGCTTTTATATCAGTCCGCTATGCCAGACTACCTCCCATCATTCAAAAGTATTTTTCCTCCTAACCTATTAATGACGAATAACTTATCCCATCGTTTCGCGGCTTCAAAGAGGAGCGCCCCCAAAAACCTATTTTTAGAGATTTTTGTGCGTTTAATTGAATAATTCACCCCCTCCCAGGAAACAAAATATCACAATTACAATTACCTAAACTTCTAAATAACGGCTAGAACCCAACACTCGTCCTTCTCCAGCTACATAGTATGAGATTAGATTCCGTATTGAAAGGGGGTGAAGAAATGGGGTTCTTTGGAAGTCGAATGGAAATTAACTTCATTCTTGTTCTCTTTATTCTGCTTGTGATTATCTCTTGTGCATGTGAAAATTAGTAGAAATATGTCACGCCTTTTGATTATCCATAAGGTGGAAGAAGGAAGGTGCA
>NZ_KE952750.1 GCF_000466385.1 Aneurinibacillus aneurinilyticus ATCC 12856 | reverse complement strand
CTTCCACCTTATGGATAATCAACAGGCGTGATGATACAATAATAAAAATGGATATGATTTTGAATCATCGTAACTAAAGAAGGGATTTCCGAATGAGAATTAATAAGTTTATTAGTGAAACCGGCATTTGTTCAAGACGGGAAGCTGACAAATGGATTGAAGCAAAGCGAGTAACCATTAATGGCATCCCTGCTGAACTTGGCAGTACGATAGTGCCAGGGGATGATGTCCGCATTGATGGCAAGCCAATCGGTGCCAAGAAAACAGCGATCTATATCGTATTAAACAAGCCGGTAGGAATTACATGCACAACAGAAAAACATGTAAAAGGAAACATTGTGGATTTCGTTAATCATCCAGAACGCATCTTTCCAATTGGTCGGCTTGATAAAGATTCCCAGGGATTAATCCTGCTAACGAACGATGGAGACATCGTTAATAAAATTCTACGTGCAGAGAACAATCATGAGAAAGAATATATCGTGACAGTAAATAAGCCAATTACCTCTTCTTTTGTACACGGTATGTCCAACGGGGTAAAAATTCTTGGTACAAAGACAAAACCATGCAAGGTAACTCGTATTGACGATCGAGTATTTCGCATCATTCTAACGCAGGGGCTGAATCGCCAAATTCGGCGTATGTGCCAAACTTTTGGCTATCAGGTGAAACGGCTTGAACGCATCCGAATTATGAATATCAAAATCCATGGTTTAAAGATAGGGCAATGGCGCAATCTAACCAATAAGGAACTCAGTGAATTAAAAGCAAATCTGTAAAAGCTTTAACATCTGCAAGATGAATATATCATTAATAGTTACTGATGGAGGATTGACAGTTAATTGCAGCTGTCAATTCTCAATTGTTAACTGTTAATGATATTCGAGCCACAAAAGCAGGGCCATTAGAGTCTCTCATCCCCTTCCTCTATATCATAGAGTATCCTCCTGAATCAACTCTCCATAAACCAAAACTCTCATTAAAATCAGAACACATATCATATATGCATGACATTCTTCTCTCTTTGCGGTAAAATACTGTTCGTGCACTTACCAATAAAAGTGTCTTGTCCTCATCATCGCTACAACTCTCCCTCAAATTAGTCATAGCATAATATCTTATAAAGACACAGCTTTTACTATTCTATCTTTCATAATAATAGAAAAATGTGAAACTAAAGGGAAGGAAAGGAGTCTAATTAAAAGTAGAAAAACTGCACGCTATTTTTTTATGTTTTACAAGAATCTTACTATCAAAAGGAGGAACGATGTACAACACCTTTATTTTTTAATAGGAATTGTACGAGAATGTATATGTTAAAAAAACTTACACTTACTACAGCTGCTATCAGCCTTATGTACATAGGTGGGGCAATTACAGCTTCTGATAAAAATATCGCATATGCCGAAAACAATACAGTACCTGTTGCTCCTGCATCACTACAATCACCATCAGAAGGAAAACAACCTATACTGGGAGCATCGGTAGCTACAGAAGAACAGCTGCTTGCCTTTGCTCGTTCGGTAAATCCCGATTTTCCTGCCGATCTTCCTAAGCTATACATAGAAATCGGGAATACATACGGAATACGTGGAGATATCGCCTTTTGTCAAATGATTAAAGAAACCGGCTATCATCGGTTCGGTGGTATTGTAGATGCAAATCAATACAATTATGCCGGAATTGGCGCTGTTGGAAACAGTAAAACGAACAAAGGAAACTTCTTCCTATCACCGGAGGAAGGTGTACGTGCTCATATCCAGCATTTATATGCCTATGCCAGCACTGATGACCTGCCGGAGGGTGAACCACTTGTTGATCCTAGATTTAATTATGTGACAAGGGGCATAGCACCAAATTGGCAGAATTTGAATGGCAAATGGGCCGTTCCAGGGAAAGGCTACGGAGAAGAAATACTGAAAATCTATTCTAAAGTGCTCAGTACATCCGCTGCTTCAAAGTAAAGCACAAACAATCTGAAGCAAGGCATTGGCAGTAGCCTATCAGTAGCTATAAAAAACCACAATGTGTTTTGCGGTTTTTTATAGCTATTCTTTTCTTTATCGTGTTCCAATGGACAGTAAAGCTCTAATACGTACAATTAACCATTAATAGGACATAAAGAATCCTAAGCTGATGAGAGTTTCATATCATCATCATATTACCCTTTTACTCATTAATTAAATCTACTTTAACTTCCCTCCGAAAGAAGTCTCCCACTTC
>NZ_KE952749.1:52390-57595 GCF_000466385.1 Aneurinibacillus aneurinilyticus ATCC 12856 | reverse complement strand
AAGTGGGAGACTTCTTTCGGAGGGAAGTTAAATTGTTCACATAAGGAAAGAGATAATGCCTCATGATGACGAGTTTTTTCTGCATTTTAGCGACTGTTTTTCTAATTGTTTTTTAGGCCACTTTTTAAATTTTTCGGGTATGAAATTACTAAGCCTATACCTTTTGAATTTTATCACAATGATTTACGCGTTATAAACCCAGTGTTTTCAATGGACATTTACATAAAAAACATGGGGTTATAGTGTGATGTTTATTGTGGTGTTAGCCCCATACCGAACATTAGTATCAATTTATAAGGTGATTTTCCCTATTTTTACCATAAAAGCAATGTAGAAGCATGTATAACTTTGTATATCCAATAAAAGGGGAGTAAGACACAACAAAGAAATGATTTTACGAAGTATAAGCCGATTTTCCAAATTTGAAAAGTCGGCTTATATCATTAAAGAAATTAATGATTATTATTTTTCTTGGTTCTGTTCTTCTTTTATCTTAGCAACATCTTCCTTAACTTTCTCTTCTATTTCTTTCTTCTCGCTATCAGTTAGCAAGTTAAATAATTGTGTATCATGTTGTGAAGAGTCTGCAGACAAAGAATTAGGAATAGTATTATTATCCCACATATCTATTCCAAAATTAATATAAAGTTGATCTATCGGATCATCAAAATAAGAACTAGCCCAATCCTTGTGTGAAGTTAGACTACAAATTTGATAAGCGCCTGCTGCAGAGCGTAACAGGAAAGGCTGGAAGCCCGCTGCCCTACCAACGAAACCATAATGCACATTACCGAGGTCTTCACCTCTCATAGCATATCCGTTATATACATATTTTTTTGCAGGTCCAAATGAAAGTTTATAATCCCAAGGACCACCAGTTTTGACTTGGGTAGCAAATTCCTTTCCTGTAGCTATAGGATAAGTGCCTTGCTTTTGTTCATTCATAGCATAGTAGGCCATATATGCAGCGTTTTTACGTAAAGTTTTTGAGAAGCTAGATGTGATGTCTGGATAACTAGCCATTACTTGAGCATCGAATTTTTGTAATTCTGAACTTTGTACCGGTTCTGAAGCCATAACGCTAGTTCCCATTGTCAGTAAAAGTGCTGATGATAGGATTACTGCTGAAATCTTTTTCTTTTTCAGACTTTTCCTCCATCACTTTTTTTGGAATTCAGACCATGAAATAGATTTTGCTGGAAATAAAATAAATAATAAACTATTTTTTACAATATATGAAAAATGGTAATGAATAACAATCTTATAAATACAACCTAATTACTAGATTGAATGAATTTATAGTTGCTCTATTAGCGTTCTCTTCGAAAATCGTATATGTCTTTTTCTACATCAAGTTTGTGGCCATTTATGGAAACTGTATCAGGATCAACCCACTTTACATTCGTATCAGTTATCCTATAATCCCAATAAATATTCTTCTTAGTTCCTTTTTTATTTTTTAACAGTTCGCCCCGAACTGTTGTAGCAACAGTAGCATTCCCTTCTACAATATACATTCTTACAGCGTAGCTTTTATCAGGGGAATCTACTTGCTTTACAAACTTTCCTTCAGGAAGATTAGACATTGAATAGAAAAGTAAATAATACACATAACCCAAAATTCCACCAGATATAAGGATAAATATAAGTAAACTAAATAAGAACCTTTTTTTTACCGCCATAATGTACCCTCCCCCAATCGTAGAAAAAATAAAAATTTCTATATTGCCAAGTGTTTCTTCCCACGCTTCTACTGCCCTTATTTTAACATAATAGTAAATAAAAAGATTTTTTTACACATATTACGTTAAATAGTTACAGATAAGGGAGAAATAGACCTAGGGATAATAGCCAAACTTTCTGAAGCTGGTAGAAGAGTTTCGTTTTTCCCTATCATTACCGGGAAGCATACGAGGCAATATCAATTGCCTAAAACACATCGACTCATTACCTGCATTGAAATATCCGATATCAGTTTTGCGTTCTCAAAAAGGATTTGATTTTTTGTGTATGGGTCAATGTATTATCCTAATCCATGGCTAAGGTTAACTTCAAACTCTCCGGTATCTAAGATTTGACCTTGCATGATAGGGTTGCTTTTACTATAAATTTTGTGGTGTTCTAGTACTTTACAAGTAGAATCTGCAAGTTGTCTTGGCATTTCTTCCATATCTGGATACATGTCTCTTGCAATTCCCTTGTTGAGAATAAAACTAATTCCGCCGTTTTCTACATCAAACCTAAATAAAAAGATCAATACATATCAGCCCCCCATAACTTGTTTACCTAATATAACGAAAAAAAAATCATTCTTATTACTACACATAATTAATCTCTTGTTTTATTTGGAAGGATTTTACTTATTGTATAGGGTGGTAAAAATAGAATATAGAAAGGAGAGCAAAAAATGAAATGTTATGTTTGTAAGGCGACAGATAGCATAAGCTTACCTATGTACCTCGACAAAAATAAACGATTATTATCTGAGTTAGAACTGAAAGCTTTCCGGGTTCTCCACCCTAGAGCTGCATATATACAATTTGAAAAAGTAATGGTTTGTGGTATATGCAAATTCGAAATGGAAGCGAGGAAAGCAGAATGACAGAAACACGAAAGTACATTATACAGCTTGATGAGAACGGAATGATTCAACTACTTAAAGAGATAACAAAGAACATACATAGTGGTTTATTGGATTTTGAGGTAATCGAAGATAAACTCCTAGCAAGAGAGCCAGAACCTGACCAGATATTTATTTTATACAAAGAATAAGAGTAATGCCCCGCTGCCCTACTTTGGGCGACGGGGCCGTTTTTGTTCTTACACTTCATTTATAAATAAGCCGAGTGATTTATTACTCAGGCAAAGTATAAGGGAGGTGTAACCAATAGAGCAGATGATTGCTATCATCATTATACTCTTACGTATTATCGGAGATATAATAGAAGAGTTCCAGCCAGCACTTGGAGCGCTCATCCTAGTTTTGCTAGTGGTACTTTTCAAGATTAGCTTCTAAGATTTAACACAAAAGCCCCTAAAGAAAAAAGGGGGACTGACCCAAGCGACTGGGCTTTATCTTTATAATATTTATACTCTTTCAACCAAGTTTTTAAATCTGTGTAATCTTTTTTACCTGTTGTTCAGCTATATGAGCCGGTGTAGCGGCAAATGTTTTGAAAGAGTTCCAAAATATGTTTCACTCCTATATCTGTCCAGCAACCTTCTTTAAGCGTCCTGCAAGTGGTACTACAATGATACCAGCTATTACAACCTGCATAACGTTTCCAGGGATGGAGCCGATTGGCTGTATCCAGTTACTGTAAAGGATAACCTCGGTAAAGTAGTAGCCTACGACTTTTATAATCAGTGCAACGGCAATTGCCAGTGTGTTTACAAGTACTCTTTTTCCAGGTACCTTTTCGGATATGAGGCCGGCTAAAAAGCCCATTGCACCTACGATGATGAATGTAAATGGTGCCCATGCTGCCCAACCGGAGATAAGATCGAAGAAGGCCATTCCGAAGGCGCCTGCTATGGCTCCTGTTTTTTTGCCGTAAACCAAGGCTGCGATAAAAAGAGGCACGTTACCTAGGTGGATTAGGCCTCCGTTACCCATTATTGGGAGCCTTATGTTGATGAACATTGTGGCTACAAGGGTAAATGTGATGAAAAGTGCATTGATGACTATGGTTTTTGTTTTAGTTGTTTCTCTCGATGAGAATGTTGAATCCATATAATAACCTCTTTCTTTTTTCTCTAAGATACCATCATACTCCTAATCACATATTTAATAAATACTTAATATTATTTATTTGCACAGGTACAGAAGTCTATATAAATCGTGATTATTTTTTCTGTATGCCTACATCTCCTGAAAGCTGCCTATACTGGTGCTAAAGCCAACGGACAAGGAAACGATACGTAATGAGAACGTTAAAATCATCCGTAATCATGGCTATATAAGTTACACTTAATATTTTGACATGATAACGTGGTTGGAAGTAGGAAATTCGGAAAAAAGAAGAGGTTGGACGCGCCCTGCGCTCCGGCAGAAGAAAGGCCAGAAAGGGGTCGATGTTGCCGATTGCCTGACTTTTATTGAAGAAAATGAGCAATGGTTTTAATAACATAGAAATTGCGAGGGAAGGCTTTCGTATTTTTGGACATGCATTGCCTGAATATAATCAAAGTCGGAAAATGTAAAATTCGGAATATAAGGGGCGGGAATAGAATGTAATAAAAAATTAAAGCGGATATAAGGACAGAGTAGAAGAATTTTAAAGACTAGACAAATAATTATTTGCCTTATATAATACCCCTATAGGTAAATGAATTGATGTGAAGTAAGTTCAAAGCAAATTTTTTTAGCTTCCTTTATACCATTACGGGTAAGTGTATAAAAATTGAGGAGGGATTTCAATGAAAGCTAATAAAGTGTTGGATGTAAATGGATTAGCATGCCCTATGCCTATTGTCAAAACGAAAAAAGCAATGAACGAGATTGAAACAGGGCAAGTGCTGAAGGTTCGTGCAACAGACAAGGGAGCGAAAAATGACCTTGCTGCATGGACGAAATCCAGTGGACATGAACTGTTAGATTTTAAAGAAGAAAATGGAGTATTTATATTCTGGATTAAAAAAGGATAACTTCACTTACCCAAAGGAGGATATAAAAAGGGGGATCAGCATGACTGAACACAAGAAAAAAACAAACATTATTTTATTTAGTGGTGACTATGATAAAGCTATGGCGGCGTATATTATCGCAAATGGAGCGGCAGCTTACGATCATGAGGTAACAGTTTTTCATACGTTTTGGGGATTAAATGCTTTGCGTAAAGATGGATTTGTCCCTGTGAAAAAAGGGTTTCTTGAAAAAATGTTTGCAAAAATGATGCCCCGTGGCGCTGATAAAATGGGGCTTTCCAACATGAACTTTGCTGGAATGGGGCCGAAAATGATTAAACATATCATGAAAAAACATAATGCCGTACCACTTCCACAATTAATTGAAATGGCGCAGGAGCAAGACATTAAGCTTGTGGCATGCACGATGACAATGGATCTTCTCGGGTTACAAAAAGAAGAGCTGCTGGATGATATCATCTATGCAGGTGTTGCTGCCTACTTAGCTGATGCTGAGGAGGGGAACGTAAACTTATTCATTTAATGACAAGGGTGTTGATTATCCAGTATGATCCAGAG
>NZ_KE952749.1:41437-52290 GCF_000466385.1 Aneurinibacillus aneurinilyticus ATCC 12856 | reverse complement strand
TTCCACCTTATGGATAATCAACAGGTGTGATTTAATGATAAAGCAGATAATTTATATCTAAAGTACAAGGAAAAAAATTTTTAATTTCAAAAATACCTATACGGGTAATTGTATGAAAGAGATGATATGCCGCAAGCAGCTAATATTCCTGCCCAACAAGTACGGGAAAGACAGATGCAAGGTAAAAAATTGAATGTTGTGGATGCTCGTGAAGATGAAGAGGTGGCTGTCGGAAAAATTCTGGGAGCCGAATGATTTGGCTCCCATTACTTCAAGGTAGAGAGAAGGAAAAACGATGACAGTGAGCATGGTCATTACGCTGTTTTTAATTGGCTTTGTTGGTTCTTTTATTTCCGGGCTTGTGGGAATTGGCGGCTCTATTATTAAGTATCCAATGCTTTTATATATACCGCCCATAATAGGCGTGGCTGCCTATACCGCTCATGAAGTTTCCGGAATTAGTGCTATCCAAGTGTTTTTTGCAACGATATCCGGCGTATTGGCTCTTCGTAAAGAGAATGTCATTAACTACAAGATGGTTGGATACATGGGAGTTGCTATTATTATTGGCAGTTTTGGCGGCGGATTTGGCGGGAAATTTTTGTCAGGGGATACGATTAATTTTGTTTACGCTATTTTAGCAACCATTGCGGCCATTATGATGTTTGTACCAAATAAAGGCTTGGACGATGTTCCTCTTGAGAAAGTGACGTTTAATCGAACGCTTGCTGTTGTTTCTGCTTTAATTGTCGGTATTGCTTCAGGAATTGTGGGAGCGGCAGGAGCCTTTATTCTTGTTCCGATTATGTTGCTTATTTTAAAAATTCCGACCCGCATGACGATAGCTTCTTCCTTAGCGATTACGTTTATTTCATCGATTGGTGCAACTGCGGGGAAAGTACTGGCAGGGGATGTTCTTTTTTGGCCGTCTGTCATCATGGTGATTGCAAGTATTCTTGCCGCACCGGTAGGGGCAAAGTTAAGTGCGAAGGTCAATACCAAAATTTTGCGTATGATTCTTTCTGTGTTGATTGTTGCTTCAGCAATAAAAATATGGACAGATATCTTATTTGGATAAAGAGGAGGCATACTAATGACTGTTTATACAGCAGATAAAACAATTGATTGTAAGGGACTGGCATGTCCGATGCCGATTGTTCGTACAAAAAAAGCAATGGAAGAATTGACACCTGGTGAAGTTCTGGAGGTAGAGGCTACCGACCCGGGTTCTATGATAGATGTAAAAAGCTGGGCTACTCGTACCGGACATCAGTTTCTTGGTACAACAGAAGAAGAAAATGTGTTTAAACATTATATTCGTAAGGCTGATCCTGATGATGTGAAGCTAGAGAAAAAACATCCTCATGTTGTAGCTAATGAGGAACGGACCAACCAATAAGCAATAAAACAAAAGGAGGGGAAAAAATGGCTGTTAGTACAATCAATGCAAAAGAGTTGCATGAAAGAATCCATAGCGAGAATGCCGTTTTTATTTTGGACGTACGTAATGGAGAAGATTATAAGGACTGGAAAATCGAAGGTAGGAAAATAAAGAGCGTAAATATTCCATACTTTGATTTCCTTGATGATAATGAAGATATTTATGCAGGTTTACCAAAGGATAACGAGATTGTTGTTGTTTGCGCTAAAGGTGGGAGCGCAAAAATGGTGGCGGAATTGCTCGATGATAAAGGATATAAAACAAGTGTATTGAACGAAGGAATGCTGGAATGGAGCCAATTTTACCATCCCGTGATTGTAATGGAAGATGAAAACGCAAAGATTATTCAGATAAACCGCCTGGCAAAAGGCTGCCTATCCTACATGATTATTTCAGAAGGAGAAGCTATGGTAGTTGATCCTGGACGTCATATAGACGAATACACCATCTTAGCGAAAAAAGAAGGTGTGAAAATCACGAATGTTATGGATACACATTTACATGCTGACCATATTTCAGGTGGACCGCAATTAGCAGAAAAAGCAGGGGCAGCTTATTATATTTCCCGCAGTGAAATGCAGGGTTGCGACATTGCCTACAAAGCACTTGAGGATTATGAACAAATTGTTTTTGGTTCTGTAAGCGTGAAAGTTTTGGCTGTACCTACACCGGGTCATACGCCAGGCAGCGTCTCCTTTCTTGTAAATGAAAAATACTTGCTTTCTGGAGACACCATTTTTGTAGGCGGACTTGGAAGACCTGACCTTGGCGGAAAAGCGCGTGAATGGGCACAGTCATTATACGATACTGTGTTCCGGAAAATCGCCAACCTGTCCGATGATACACTGGTACTGCCGACGCATTATGCTGATATAAAGGAAATCAATGAGCAGGGCGTTGTTGGGGCTAAACTTGGTAATATTCGTGCCAGCAACGAAGTCATGCGTACAGAGGATCGTGAGCAGTTTACGGAGATGGTGGCAGGAGCATCTGGAGCAACGCCACCAAACTATGAAGAAATCGTACAAATTAACCGTGGTATTGCTCATGTAACGGCCGAAGAGGCGACTACTCTTGAAATTGGCCCAAATCGCTGTGCCGTTCACCATTCTTAACAGATTGCATCACAGCAGGACGATTAAAGCAATTAAGCCCCGCTGTCCTTATAGATGGGATGGCGGGGCTACTGCTATTCATCTTCTCCAGAAGGGTCCACTTCATCCCATGATAACCTCGTAACTTCTGTGTAATCACCGCGGGCAATTTCTTCTTCTGAGGCACTTTGTTCTAATGCATCATCATCACCAGGAGCAAATGCTGGCTCATTGTCTTCGACTCGTCTTTTTTTCATCGAAACGACTCCTTTCACTATAGCAGTTCCCATATTCCATCTCACTATACATATGTATATAAATTACACTTGATATTTTGACAGGGTAGCGTGGTTAGAAGGAGGAGATTCGGAAAAAAGAAAAAGTTGGATGCGCCCTGCGCTCCGGCAGAAGAAAGGCCAGCGTGTCTTTTCCCGATCGCTTCCGCCCACCGCTCTCGCTCCGCTTAGGGATATCAGGCATTGCGTGGGAAATTAAACACCGGCCAGTTCGAGGACATTTTTTAGTTGAGGAAGCTGAATGGACATGTCAGACCTAACTGGGAAAGAAGGGGAGCCAACAGGATCACCAATATAGAAGTAATAATCTAGATTGCACCAGTTGCTAAGAACCCAATACAAGGGGATGGCCCACGAAGGGTTAAATAATTCGATGATTTTTGTACCGGGTTTTGCAAAAATCAGATTAGCAAGTCCAGCACCATGGGGGGAAACGATAATGTCCGCAGAAGCAATAAGCTGGATTTGCTCATTCAATGTGTAATTCTCCAATGTTATTTTCTGAAAACCCAGGTGATTCAAAAACTGTGAAACCTCATCTTCATTCTTTATTTTACGATGCTTAGCGCTTCCTCTGCTTATATATATTCGATTATATTTCCCGTTCTGTTCCATACTTGTAAAAAGCTCTTTTCTAACGAATTCACAGGCCCATTTCGGCGGCAGCAAAGGCGGCATACCTAGACGGGGAACAATAAGTTGGTTCGCTTTAAGATGCAATGCTTGATTTACTTCAATAATTTGTTCATCCAAAATTCCTAATCTATTCAATGTTTCATAATGAAAACGCAGGTTTCGCGGATGCATAATAAACTTATCGACTTTCATACCGCTTTTTCTTATTAAATTTATTCTTGATAAATTTTCCAATGTCCAATGATAGTAGTTTTGATGGCAAATCCACGGTATGGTTAAGATAGCAATAGATTCGGCTGTTTCTTTATATTGAAGCGCTCTTTCCTGTTTAAAAAACCAGTGCTCGCCCACTGTAGGTTCTCCGCTCCAGGATATGTCCCATATTAGCTTGTTGTCAGGAGCAATAATGGAACAATGCTCAGGTTCGCCGTATATGCGTCCATTAGGAATGCTAACTACAGAGGAAGGCAGGGTGTTTGCATAATATACTTGGTTTACGACATCATAAGGCACTTGGCTAAAGGCAGGAGGAATAGGCTGTATTCCTTTTGGCTGAAGAAGGGTATTTATTTCTGCACCCACTATGTTATGAACGGTGTGGAAATTTCCGCTTGCGCTAATCCACTCCTCTAAGGAATGATAGACATTCAACAGGCCCTCCCCCCCTTTCTTTGTTTCTTATTTCGCAACATACTCTGAATAGAGGCAAAGGGATTTACATACAGGAGTTAGGATTGGCCAATGGCAGAAACAGAAAGGTTTTGTGGTTCAGGGCAAAAGCGAGATTCGGCAATCCCTTAAAGCCTATTCCGAAAGTATGCGATTGTTTTTTTCAGACCTTCTTCTAGATTTATTTTAGGTTCCCATCCAAGCTTTGATTTGGCGAGTGTAATGTCTGGTTTACGCTGTTTAGGATCATCCATAGGTAAAGGAGCAAAAGTTAATTTCGACTTGGAGCCTGTTAGACTCAATATTTTTTCTGCAAGTTCGAGAATGGTATATTCAACAGGGTTCCCAAGATTCATGGGTCCGATAAATTTATCCTCCATCCTCATCATACTTACGATTCCCTCGATCAAATCATCGACGTAACAAAATGACCTTGTTTGTTGGCCGTCCCCATAAATGGTGATGTCTTTTCCTTGTAAAGCCTGAATAATAAAGTTGCTTACAACCCGGCCATCAAGAGGATGCATATGGGGACCGTACGTATTAAATATTCGAACAACCCTTACATCGACCCCATATTGCCTATGGAAATCAAAGCATAATGTTTCTGCACAGCGTTTTCCTTCATCATAGCAGCTTCTTTTTCCAATCGGATTAACATTTCCCCAGTAGTCTTCTTTTTGGGGATGAATCAGCGGATCACCATATACTTCTGATGTAGAGGCATGCAACACCTTTGTATTCAAGCAAACAGCTAAATCAAGCACATTCATGATTCCTAATATGTTTGTCTTTATTGTTTTTATTGGGTCATTCTGGTAATGGATTGGGCTTGCCGGGCAGGCTAAATTGTATATTTCATCTACTTCAAAATGTAAGGGAAGTGTTACATCGAGTTTGATTAACGCAAAACGAGGATTAGGTATCAAATCAAGCACATTAAGCCTGGAAGAAGTGGAGAAGTTATCTAGGCATATCACTTCATGTCCTTCTTGCAGAAAGTGCCTGCATATATGGGATCCGATAAAGCCAGAACCTCCGGTAATCAAGATACGTTTTTTTAACATAAGGCTACTTTCCTCTTTCTTATAGTAAGCTTTATGAATTATCCAATCCACTCCGGCTACATGCAGATACGTAACAATAATACAGAAGTGTTGCTTGGCTTCAGATTTTTTGAAAGACAGAGATATTAGAGTCGGTCGCAATATGATTATAGTACTTGGGTAGCTCGGAAACTAATTGCGTCGGTCCCGGCCAACTGGGAACGTCATCAAAAACGATATACCCTCCCGATTTAACCATGGGACACCAAAATTCAAAGTCTTTTCTCACGAAGCTATAATCATGAGATGCATCAATAAATAGAAGTCCAATCTCCTTATTATGATCCCATTTTCTTGAGGCCTCTATAGTATCGGATTGAATAGGTGTAACAACATGCTGCAAGCCTTGTTTAATTATATTGTTATAAAACTCCTCAAATAACTGATTTTCACTATATTGGCTAATCAACTGTTGCAGGAAGCTTTCTTCTGAACCGCTTCCTTTCCACTCGTCTACTGAGTATACTTGACCCTCACCCCGATCCTTAATCCCAAAGCCTAGCCAAGAAGTTGACCTTCCTTTCCAGGAGCCTAATTCTACAGCAGTGGCAACAGGGGCATGCAGACGGGCTAATTTGTATAGCGTTTCACCTGCGGAGTCACTTAACCAACCTTCAATCGTTGAAACCGATTTTTTTATCTCTTCAATCCGGTTCATTATATCTTGAGATGTCATTCGCTTAGCTCCATATTATAAATTTTTTAGCTATCAATTAAGATAGCGGCACTGCTACTCATTGAGTTTTTGGAGAATCATTACCCCGTTCCAAAAGGTAGGGTGGCCGTTACAGGCGGTTTTGGCATCCATGATAATTTCATATTTATTTGTGCTGCCGGACATAAAATCAAGAGTAGCCTGACGGGGATGTTCAAAATTCGTATCATCAACCATAATGATGCAATTTTTGGCGAAAAAAGGTTCAGCAAGTTGTAATCCTTTTAATTGATTGTCATAATCATGCGCGCCATCATATAAATAAAATCCAATCGGGCTATTGTGACATGTCTTGAAATAGTCAACATAATCCATGTCGTAGAAGTGGTGGAATTCACTTCTATAAGATGAAAATCTTGTTAGAAAATCCTCGCGAGGGGAGCCGAACTCCGAGAAATTATCTATGCCAATGCATTTTTTGTTTCGGTTATTTACCAGTCCGCAAAGGAATGTAAAACCGTTCCAGACCCCGACATTCACAAAAGCTAAATGATCGTCCATTTGGGCTATGCCTTTGTTTATGATCGTACCTAGAGCAAGAGTAGACATTTTAGGGATACTGCATATTTCAAATAATGTCTTCTTCATTTGTTCATCTTCTTCAGGTAGTATCGTATTGGAAAATTCATCGGTATAGGTAAGAGGCATATGTGGTTGTAGCGATTTAAATGAAATACCTGAAATGAACTCTTTAAAGCTCATCATGGCTAGTTCTCCTTGTTAGAAGTATTCATCCTGGGTGATATTGGATAATCAACACCCTTGGTACTATAAATATGAGTGTACGAGGAAAGGGTGCAAAGTTAATGAGAAAATCCTTAAGTTCAACCAACTGGGATGAGGAATTGCTACATTAGGTTATTAAGCGGGGTTGATATGAAGAAAAACGCAGTATAGGCTAGCTGACTTCCTTTTTTATGGTGTTATCTTTTAAATAGCAAGAACAAGAAAATTGAAGATATTTAGAGTATTTCGGCTCATAAGCTACGAAAATGGATTATAAAAAGATATTTTATTATATTATCGAATTAGTGTTTTACCATAATAAAGGATAAACTCTAATGGTGCATTAATTATAGGGGGATTCATAGATGAAAAAATTTGTAGCAATGTTTTTCGCACTCGCTATGATTATATCTATCATGGCCGGATGCTCCAGTGCCAGCAGCAGTGGCACTAACAAAAAATTAGTTATTGGTGTGGATGATCAATTTGCCCCGATGGGATTTCGTGATGATAAAAACGAACTCGCTGGTTTTGATATCGATTACGCCAGGGCAGCCGGTGAAAAAATGGGATACGAAGTTGTATTTCAGCCAATAGACTGGAACGCGAAGGAATCGGAACTTAGCAGCGGAAGAATTGATTTGATTTGGAATGGCTACACGATTACTGACAAACGCAAACGGCAAGTGCTATTTACAAAACCATATTTGAAAAATGCTCAAGTTGTTGTCACACTTGAAAAAGCAAATATTAGCAAATTAGATGATTTAACAGGGAAAAACATAGGGCTTCAATCCTCATCATCAGCAGAGAAAGCATTGGACGGAAACCCGATAAAGTCTAAAATCAAAAATGTATCCAAGTATAAAGATAACGTTATAGCGTTAAGCGATTTGAAAATTGGCCGTACCGACGCGGTTGTCATTGATGAAGTTGTTGCAAGATATTATATGTCTAAAGAAAAAGACACATTTAAAATTCTTGATGAATCACTTGCTCCAGAGGAGTATGGAGTCGGTGTGAAAAAAGGCAATGAAAAATTGCTGAATGAGTTGCAAAAAGCACTGGATGAAATTAATAAGGATGGCACCGCCGCAAAAATCTCTAAAAAGTGGTTTGGAGAAGACAAAGTATTAAAGTAAATTACATGGTAAATCAAAAACCGGATTTTTTCCTAAAGATCCGGTTTTCTTTATGAGGAGCATATGATGATGAGTATTGACTACATATTGAATATTACTGGCTCCATGTTAGAAGGGGCACAGATGACGGTCCTCTTATTTCTAATCGCCATTGTTGTTGCAATTCCCCTTGGATTTGTTTTGACCCTGATGGCAAATAGTAAGAGTAAACCTATTGCCTGGTTTGCAAGTAGTTATATTTATGTAATGCGTGGCACCCCGCTATTATTGCAGCTGTTGTTTATCTGCTTCGGTCTACCTATCATCCCGATTATCGGCGACTATCTTATTATGGATAGATTCGTTGCTGCTTGCCTCGGCTTCATTCTGAACTATGCTGCCTATTTTGCTGAAATTTTCAGAGGCGGTCTTTTGGCGATTGATAAGGGGCAATATGAGGCTTCACAAGTACTAGGATTAAGCAGATGGCAAACAACAACGAAAGTAATCCTGCCACAAATGTTCCGTGTCGCGCTGCCAGCGGTTTCTAATGAATCAATAACGCTTGTAAAGGATACAGCGCTTTTGTATGCAGTTGCGGTTCCTGAGCTGTTGCATTTTGCGCAAACGGCTGTGAATCGTGACTTTACGATTGTTCCTTTTGTTATCGCGGGTGTCATTTATTTGCTAATGACTCTCGTTTTGACCTTATTGTTTAAGTGGCTTGAGAAAAAGTTCAAATTTGAATAAAAGGACTGGCATGAAATGGCGATCATTGAAGTTTCAAATGTAAAAAAGTCTTTTGGGAATGTGGATGTGCTTAAAAATATTACATTTACTGTAGATAAAAGCGAGGTTATTGCGGTTATCGGTCCCTCGGGCTCCGGGAAGAGCACCATGCTTAGAAGCCTGATCCACCTTGAGCATGTGAACGGTGGAAGCATTTGTGTTCAAGGAGATTATCTTGTAAAAGACGGTGTATATGCGAACGGTCAAGGGATAAAACAAATCACTTCAAAAATGGGAATGGTATTTCAGCATTTTAATCTTTTTCCTCATCTTACTGTAAAAGAAAATCTTGAGCTTGCCCCGAAGTATGTAAAGAAGGCATCAAAAGAGGAAATAAGCCAAAAAAGCAGAGAGCTGTTGGAAAAAGTGGGATTGTCTGCGAAAGCTGATGTGTATCCTGCCAGGCTCTCGGGCGGTCAAAAACAACGGGTAGCGATTGCGCGCGCATTGATGATGAACCCTGATATCATCCTGTTTGATGAGCCGACATCAGCGCTTGATCCAGAGCTAACGGGTGAGGTATTGCAGGTCATCAAGCAGCTTGCAGAAGAGCATATGACAATGATTGTTGTTACACATGAAATGGGTTTTGCTAGGGAAGTAGCAAACAAAATTATGTTTATAGACAAAGGTGAAATTCTGGAATCAGGCAAACCTGAGCAACTGTTTGCGAATCCGAAATTCGATAGAACAAGAGCGTTTATAAATACGGTTTTATGAAAAATTCGCGGGATGTGCCCTATTTTTTAGGGGAGCACGCCCGCGAATTTTTTATTGCTTGTCGATTTTTATCAGGGGAAGGAAACTTATGGTGAATTAGGTTACACTAAAAGTACAGTGTCATTGATAAAATGGAGGTTATATGTATGAGTCGCCAGAAATTGCAAGAGAGGCTCAAAATGAAGCATGTTGAAACGAAGCATGGAGAGCAGTTTAATGATTTACTGCGCTATGTGTTTCAGGTGACCAATCATCAATTGCAAACATTTGGCTGGGAAAACAGGGAAATTGAACAGGCCAAGCTGCCAGTGTTGAAGCAGGCCGACGTACTAGGCTGGTTTGATGGTGATAAGCTTATTTCGCAGCTAGCCGTTTATCCGTTTCAGGTAAACATTTTTGGACAGAGGTACGAAATGGGCGGTCTGACAGGTGTAGGTACTTACCCGGAGTACGCTAATCTTGGTTTGATGAACCAACTGATGCGTCAGGCACTGACGAATATGCGTGAGCGTAAACAGTCGATTTCTTATTTGTATCCGTATTCGATTCCATATTACCGCCGTAAAGGCTGGGAGATTATTTCCGATAAAATTTCTTTTGAAGTTAAAGATACTCAACTACCGAAATTAAAAACAGTATCCGGCAATGTGGAGCGGATGAGCATTGAGCATCCAGACATTAAAGATGTGTATCAGCGCTTTGCTTTGCAAAACCATGGGGCAATGCTCAGAAACGATCTGGCATGGGAAGAGAATTTGCGTTGGGACCTGGACGATTTGACAGCGGCCGTTTATTATGATGGTGATCATCAGCCAATGGGCTATTTGTTGTACTGGATTGCTGGCGAGGTTTTTCATATGAAGGAAATGGTTTTTATAAATCAAGAAGCACGGACGGGTTTGTGGAATTTCATCAGTGCCCACTTTTCCATGATAACGCACGTTAAAGGGCATATTTATACAGATGAGCCATTAGCTTTCTTGCTGGAGGATGGCGATATTAAGGAAACGATTGCCCCTTATTATATGGCCCGTATTGTGGATCTTAGCCTTTTTCTGGAGAAATACCCGTTTCAGCCTCAGGAAACAGATTGTCAGCTAACATTTACTCTGCATGATCCGATGCTTGAATGGAATCAGGGAACATTTACATTAATGGTGGATGAAGAGGGAAAAGGCCATTTGACTGGAGGTGGCGTCAATCCTGCTGCTGCATTTGATATTCAAACATTGACCACAATGCTGATGGGATACAAACGACCATCTTATCTGGCACGGATTGAACGTTTTCGAGCGGATGAAGTGACAGTCAATTTACTCGAAAAGCTGATTATCCGCCAGCAGCCGTACTTCTCCGATTATTTCTGATGAAAACAAAATGGCAGCAGCCGATAAATATTATACGGCAGCTAATATGTATATATAAATTACCAAAGAAAAAGGCCACCACAATGGGACACAAACAAGGCCTTTCGTCTCCCTTCCGAGCGCATGCCCCGGCCAGGCGAAAAGGACAGCAACTGTCTCCCTTTTCGCGTCTA
>NZ_KE952749.1:0-41337 GCF_000466385.1 Aneurinibacillus aneurinilyticus ATCC 12856 | reverse complement strand
TCTGGATCATCCTGGATAATCAACACCCTTGATAGGGGAGTTCAAGATAAAATGGCTTATGGTATTCGTGAAGAAAGCATACGAGGCAAGGAGAATACATAATGGTTGAAAAGACTACGGTACAACCTTTTTTAAAGTGGGCAGGAGGCAAGAGGCAGCTTCTCCCCGAAATAAGAAAATACATCCCAAAGCATTTTGCCCACTATTATGAACCGTTTGTGGGGGCAGGGGCGGTTTTATTCGATTTGAAGCCTCATAGTGCAACGATAAATGATGTAAACGCTGAACTAATCAATGTGTATAACATGATTCAAACAGATGTTGATGGCCTGATTTATGATTTGCAAAAACATCAAAATAAGCCCGAGTACTTTTATGAAATAAGGGCGCTAGATAGAACTGAAGCGTATCATGCTCTCCCACCGTTACAAAGAGCGTCCCGGTTAATTTACCTTAATAAAACGTGCTACAACGGCTTATTCAGGGTAAACAGAAAGGGACAATTCAACGTTCCCTTTGGAAAATATAAAAACCCTTCTATTGTGAATGAGGCTGTGCTGCGAGTTGTAAGCGACTATTTGAATAATAATCATGTAACCATCTTGAATGAAGATTTCGTGGAAGCTGTTCGAAGTGCGGGAGAAGGAGATTTAGTATATTTCGATCCCCCGTATGACCCGGTTTCAGAAACTTCTTCATTTACTAGCTATTCAAACGAGGGATTCACAAAGGATGATCAAATTCGATTACGGGACTTGTATTTGGAACTTCATAAAAGAGGATGCCATGTAGTATTAAGCAATAGCGATACTCCGTTTATAAATGAGATCTATCAGGAGCTACATGCATCATATCCTGAAATTCGCATCAAAAAAGTACAGGCTAGCCGAGCTATTAATTCCCAAGGAACGAAACGGGGGAGAATTAGCGAGGTGCTGGTAGTAAACTTCAATGAGGCGGATAGTAAGATTGCTGAATCGATGAAACAGGCTTTGTAAAATCATGTATATACTATGAAAATATCATTAGAGCAGCAGAAGCGCTGCTCTTTTTACGTTTTTGGCTTATTATTATCAGGCAAAATACAACGATATCGTATCGGTGACGAGAGAACGATTGACGTATTAACGCGTCCGTAAGGCGTAAGTTTATCTACAAATAATATCGCGTTCTTTTCTTCTATTGTACTTTTAATTGCAGCAGCTATAGCAAGTATCGGCCTTCCCGATGTACATAGGAGGGTACAACTTTAGTACTGTGGATACAAAACATATAAATTTTGCAACTTATCCGCTCTTTATCCGATATACTATTACAAATATAAATCGGAAAAAGTGGGGAACAACAATGAAGGAACTGGATCAGCTGGATAAGGAAATTATTATGATATTACAAGAAGATGCCCGCCACTCTTACACCTCTATCGCTCAAAGATTAGATGTTAGCGAAGGAACCGTCCGGATTAGAGTTAATAGGATGCTGGAAGAAGAGGTGTTTGAGTTTGTCATACATAGCAATCCGGAAAAGGTCGGATTGGAGGTATCAGCTATCATATCGATATGTACAGAACTTGGATATCAAGAGAGTGTGGCAAAAGAGCTTAATAAGCAACCTGAAGTAAGGTTTGTGGGAGCATTTTCTGGTTTATATGATTTGATTATTCAGGCATATTTTGCTTCTAATGATAAGCTTGTAGAATTTATCAATCAAAGGTTAGGAAATATTGAGGGGATTTCTTCCGTTAGTGTATCCATTGAATTGAAGCAGTATAAGGACTGTTTTAGCTATGCTAATTTTCAAAAAGAAGAAAGTAGGTTCGTTTCAAATGCGTAAAAAGATATAACGAGAAACAAAACAAAAGCACCCCCTACCGGCTGTCAACGGTAAAGGGCAAGTTTAGGAGGTTACAATCCTCTATACGAATGCTATAGCCAAAAAGTTACAAAAAATTCTTTTTGATTTCGAGACTGAAGCGAGCTTGTATTAGCTCTGTTTCATGTTCAATAGTTGAGGCAGCAGGCGATCAATGTAAGAGTGTTGATAATTAATCTGATGTTCAAGATAATATACCTGTCGCTATTCCGCATGTGTGAGACAATTAGGGTGTTTTTGCATAATTTTGTCGATTTTTTAAACCAAGCGGTCTTGGTTAATATGCTTTTTTGTGATATATTTTTTCTTGTATCCTAGGGTACATCGAAAAGGCAAACTCATCGAAAGCTGAGGACGCAAAGCCACGGGTCTAAGGGTTTTTATAACTATGACAGCCGGGCCGCCGAAAGGAGAATAGGATGAAGAGAAAAAAATATTCATTTGAGTTTAAGTGTGAAGTAGTTAAGCAAGCTCTGGAAGAGCAAAGTCTTGGCAGTGTAGCTAGACGTCATCAATTAAACAGTCTCATTATCTATCGCTGGATAAGCGAATATAAACAGGGAAAATACAATGTGGCTGTTAATAGCAAACAGAATACCTTGTAATAAGGATAAAGTGAAACTTCACACGGTGTTTTTTACCCTCCACTGTGTGTTAGTTGAACCTATCGGACCTTAATGGGCAGTTTACCTGCCCGTTAAGGCTGGATAAAAGGTCGGGCATATAGCCGGACTTTTTTTGTATTACAAAGAAATAGCCCTCCTCCGTTTATGAGGAAGAGGACTGCATAGGGGAGAACTCTAGGCTGTTTTCTTCTAACATATACTTTTCCCTGTTGAAGGTAAACAAAACAAAAAAGTGCCCCCTACCAATTAAGAATGGCAGGGGACGGGGTAAAGGGAGTGTACTATCTTCCATATACGGAACATGCAGATAAAGGTTGCAAAAAAAATACCCTTCCATGAAAGGGAAAGGCAAAGAAAGAGGCTATTAAGAAAAAGTTTACTTAAAACTAGACTACCCTTACTGTATCACTCCACTAAAGAAAAAAGGTTGCGAAATAGTAAAAATCTATTTTGATAAGCTACGCACCTTGATGTATTTATTCGGAAGAAAAATTCATGCTTGTATATTCGAAGATATTCGTTTCCTTACAGTTTGGACACACTACTTCGACTTCATATACTTTAACGTCATCACTGGATTTGAAAAATTTGGCGAAATGCAAATCCCGATCCTTTAAAATTTCTTTCTGCATCTTCTCACTTGCCCGATTCTTCAATGCTCCAGTCCAGTTGTATTTTTCGTTACAATACGTGCATCTCCGACTTCCATATATCTGCATGTGATAGCTCCCCTTACTTTTATCCCGGCCCTGGCGCCACAAAGCGGCCGTGTCTCTTCCTCGTGAGAAAGACGAGGGAACACGCCGACGCGTGCACCTTCTTTCTTCCACCTTATGGATAATCAACAGATGTGATATAAAAATATATTTCGTGGGCTGCTGCTATTTTATGTCCGTATATACTCAACTACTACTCCACGCTTGTTTGAGCTGTACGATTCCTGCCTGAATCTCTTCAGTGGATAGACCGCCGAAGCCAAGAAGTACGGTAGAAGGTACAACAAACTCCGGTTTTAGTGCATATGGAGAGGCCGGATACACGTTGATGCCCTTCTTCTTAGCTGTGCGAACAAGCCCTGATCCCATCATTGACCGCTGCTTCTGCTGCCAAACAGGTTACATCCTTATAGAAGAGTATGTGAACAGCGAAGAAAAATCGTTAGGTAGTTATAAGGCTTTCCAGTATTTTCATGTGTGAAGATCATATGATAATGATTATCGTTTTCTTTTGTGTGTGATACAATAAGTATAATAATTGGATTGTTATACAGAAGGACGGGATGAAGATGGCCCTTACACTGCGGATTTGCCATAAGTGTACGGATAATGTGAAGAAGCTGAGGAAAAAGCTGGGCAAACTAGAACCGACCGCAAAAATATGTGTGGGCTGTCAGTCGATGTGTAAGATTGGTAAGAGAAAGGAATTTGTGATCATCGGCAAGAATGAAATCGTGACGGCGAAGTCAACGAAAAAAGTTGTGAAAAAAGTTGAAAAAGCGTTAAGGAAATGCAACTGATAATCAGGAGCAGCAGCAAGTTCAGAAGCTATCCCCCAAACTGCGACGAACCAATCAGATAAGGAAGAGGCGGATGCATCGCGCGATCCGCCTTTTCTATATATTATTTCATGTATCGGCGGCGCAGGAAGAATGCTGCCAATCCGAGCATAAGAATAGCAAGAAGCAGGTACCACAAGATGAAGCCGCCATACGGTTGATAGTTTACAAAAAGTCCTTCTGTTCTGAAGTTAACCAACCAATTCTCCTTAGTAAAAACGCGAGCAATCGTGCTGGCAGGGTTAATCGTATCTAACGCCTCAAGGAACCCGATGAGCGGGTGATTGGAGAGATTCTCAGGCGGATTACCAAAGCCTGCTTTGCGTATCATATCGTTCTCCATTGAACGCAACAGAAAAAGTTCAGCTATATTCAATAGAGCGGTATAGGCAAAAACGAGCGAATACGTAATGACAGCCGCTACTCCGGTGCGCTTTGTCAGTGTCGATACGCAGATGCCAACGGCTCCGATGGAGAGCATCGTAACGAGATATACACCAAAGATTTCTATAATCTGCGTGAGGGCCACACCGCCAAATAGTACAATAGTGCCGTATATTGGAAGTGAAGCGAATACGAGCAACAGCATAAAGCTGAGCGTGGAAATCCACTTACCCAGAACGATTTGCAAGGACGATAAATTCGTTGTCAGTAAAATTGGCAACGTCTGCCGTTCCCGTTCGCCGCAGATGGCACCTGCTGTTAATCCTGGAGTAGCAAAAATAATCAATCCATACTGTAATAATGACATCATAACGAAGAGGTTATAGATGTTGGATGGCCAGTATGTATACTGGTTGGATAATTCCGTATATAGCATAAAGAAAAGGACAAACCCCAGCGTAAACAGATAGAAGGTAATAATCCAGGGCGTCTTATTTGAACGCATTCTGACACGGAATTCTTTATTCAGGACAGGGTTTGTGAGATGTTGACGAAAATTCATGAGCCGCCTCCTTTCGTTACTTCAAGAAATACGTCTTCCAGGTTTCCTTTCATTTCCCCGAATGAGACAAGCGGGTAGCCTTCCGCAAGCAGAGAGGCCAGCAGCGTTGCCTGTTCAGCATCCGATCCGCTGAAGCTTGCCATGATGTCTGCACCGTCCCGTACAGCATTTATGATGCCGGAAGTATCGTGCAAGCGGGAAAGCAGGGCTTCATGCTTATCCAGCAAACGGATTCGGAGCAAGCGATGCGTACGCATTTTTTCATATATTTCCTGTACCTTTCCTTCTGCGACTAGCTCGCCTCCTTCGATAATTCCAATCGTATCGCACATCTCCGCTAATTCAGGCAAAATATGTGAGCTAATAATAATCGTCTTGCCTGCGTCGCGCAATGTTTTAATAATTTCACGCATCTCGATCCGGGCCCGTGGATCAAGACCGGAAGCGGGTTCATCGAGAATGAGAACCTGCGGATTATGAACAAGTGCCCGTGCAAGCCCAAGCCGTTGCTTCATGCCGCGTGAAAGCTGATCTACATATTCGTTCGTTTTGCCTGTAAGCTGAACAAGCTCCAGCATTTGCAAAATGACGCGTTCCCGCTCCTGTGGTTGCAAACCGTAGCTCGCTCCGTGAAAATCCAAATATTCGTAAGCGGTCAGGTTATCGTATACGCCAAAAAAATCAGGCATATATCCAATCAGGCGGCGTACTTCCTTGGCCTGGGTTTTACAATCGTATCCTCCTACGCGTACCACTCCTGCAGTAGGCGACATTAATGTGGCCATGATGGACATCGTCGTTGTTTTTCCGGCCCCATTCGGTCCGACAAATCCGTACACCTGTCCTTTTGGGATGTTTAATGTAATACCACGCAGGGCGACAGTACGGCCGAATGTTTTATATAATTCTTTGATCTCAATCATTTGAGTCCTCCTGTTTCCCGATCTGTGCCAGCTTGGCTGTCACCAGTGTAACGTTGGAGACTTTATACGAGCGGTCAGCCACCTTGTTTTGTAGAGGATGCTGGTCCGTCCATCCGAGCAGGGTGACGGTTGTTGAATGGCTAGAATCGTACATCATCCGCATTAACCGTAGGCGAGTTTGCTTAAGCTTTTCTTCACCGTTTTGTGAAAGCATATGTGCAGCGAATTCCGTGTCGTCGTAGTAACGAGGTTCGCTTTTTGGCGCAGGCATAGGCAAGTCTACTTGAACAATAGCGCCTGGTGCAAGCGTCGGGATAGATTGAATGCTATCACCAAATACAATGCGAGCATCATGCAGCGAATAGGGAGTACTGTTGCGTACTGTGCCAATCAGGCGATCTTTCTTTTGGTTAAGAGTGGCCTCGAATGCTCCGTTATTAAACAGGTTTTGTTGTGCATACACCTTTCCAAGAGACCACTTATTAATATAAGGAAATATCGTTTCCGTATCTCCACCCGAATTCTTTGTCACTATAGGAAATTCTTTCGTCTCCAGCGCTCGTTTTTCTTCTGATGGAAATACATCGACGTTTTTAGGTAGCTGAATACGGTATTCCCCGGCATATGGAGCAAAAATCGCACTGCTGCTCATTATGCGGGTATTGCCGTTAGTTCCTACCTCGATTAAATTGACATTTTGCACACGTGTATTTGTACCGTGATGCCATGTCCCGTATCCGTATACAAGCGCCAGCATCGCGATGGAAGCAAGCGGGATGAATACCCAGTTCCATTCTCTTACGCCGAGCTTGCGCATAATAAAATAAGCGACTGGCCCAATAATAATGATGTAGATTACGAGTAACAAAATCAGCAGCGGCAAGCTTGGTAGAGAAGCTGCGAAAGAGTGAGTAGCGATTCGACCTAATTCGGATGCATTATCCATGAATGCTTCTTTTTGTACAGAAGCTTTTTGTGCTACCTGAGGCCAGACGGCTGCCGGTTGTGCCGGATCAACGGTGAGCAGCAAGCCACCTCTATCAGCCCAGGATTGTATGGCTTGCTTTTGCGTGTTCTGTAGGCTGTCGAATTTGCCTTGTTCGATCAGTATAACGTTTAATCCGCTATCCAGAAGAGTATCCTGCGTTAGATTATCAGAGGTTAGCTGGATCGGTTGTACAGGAGCATCCTTTTTTTCCTTCTCCATCGTTTGCAGAAGGATGGCAGCTATATTGTCACTTGCTAGAATTCCGGTCCATATTGCTTGGTTACTACGACCGATTGGCGTGATTTTTTGCTCATTTATTACTTTGCCGTCCTGTATCCAACGGACAGAGGCTTCCTTTGGAGAATCCGTAAAGGAACCTGGAACACGGAAAAAAACGGTTTTAGCTTCTCCTTTGGCAAGCGATGCTGTAGCGACATACAGCGTATTAGTCGTGGACATGGATGACGAAGGCATGGATAACTCAACCTTGCCTTTCACCGTGTTTTCCCCACGGTTCGTTATTGTAATATGTACGGGAACAACCTGGCCCCATTTGTATTCCCCATTAATGCCTACATTTGCTTTTAGCTCGACAGTTGCTTCCTCTGGAGCAGCTTGAACAGGGGAAAGATAGGCGACCCCTAGCCACCAGCACAGTAGCGCACCTAAAAGCAGGCCGATTATTTTGGTTTGTATTTGTGTTCTCATATGTTTCTCTCTATTCTCCTTTCTCCTGGCTATGCCTCGAATGTTCAAGCTGCACAAGCCTTGCATCTGCCTCTGCGGAATCTGTTCCGTAGTAATGGAGGGTTTCGCTTTTATCTACAATGCGGAAGTGACCGGTCAATATATGGGACTGTTTCATATACTGTTGTCCGATTTTCTCGTCTTTCCACCAGATGCGTCGGCCTGTACTCTGATAGCGGGCTTTTGCCTGTGCCTGTGCAATCCATTCCATCCCGGAAAGCTCGCCTGCCTGCGGATTTACTTCTGTAAATGCTAGCAATTCGACAATTTCAAGAGTGGAATCGCCAAACATAGCCTGCACAATCTCACTATTGCGAAACAGCACTCCGACAAGAGCAGCTGCGGTGAAGCCAAGCGTTTTCCGCTCCTTTTCTACCTGAACGAGCGTTTTTTTTGATAAGCCGATAGCATCGGCCATCTGTTCTTGCGTCAGGCGAGCCTCCGTACGGATCAGTCGCAACTTTTCGGAAACCATCCGCTCGAATATTTCTTTCGTAAACGTTGTACGAAGAGATTCATTCATGACATTCTCCTTTCATTTCGGATTTCTAAATAGCTCATATAGTGTAAATTTACACTTTTTAAGAAAAAAGTCAATAATTTTTCTGTATAATCATCGGAATTTATATGAAAAAAAATAAAATTTTACATTTAACTGTTGACTGAATATATGAAAAATATAGTATAATTGTATATGTAGCAAACCTCAAACCAATTGCAAACCTGACTGTTTATGTCTGTCCTCTTTCCCACCAGAAATGAGTTCACAGGCAAGAAGCCAGTCGTACCCTGTATACAGAAATGCTCTATCCGATGGAGCATTCTTTAAATTTGCAGGGTTCGTACTGGCTTTTTTAATGGTTAGGAAAGTATACATTGCCTTACTGTTGTAAGATGATATACTTTCCTTCCTTTTGTAAGCAAAGAAACACTTGCAAGGCGTTGCCAAGCGTTTCATTTCGCAGCAGAACTGTATAGGTACAACGAAGGCAATTGCCTGCGCAATAGCTTGGCACCAGCTAAGTTTTCCGATGTATGATTACGCAGAACAAAGGAGGGAGTGCATGCTTACTTCGCCGTCGAATCAGGAGGATGTAGCGGGACAACGGGAGCCGTACAGTCAAGGTGCGTTGGAAGGTATTAAGGTAATTGATTTGACCCGTGTATTGGCGGGGCCTTACTGCACAATGATTCTCGGAGATCTCGGAGCTGACATTATTAAGGTGGAAGCGCCTGGTGGAAGTGATGAGACGAGGGGATGGGGACCACCGGATATCGGAGGTGAAAGCGCTTACTATCTATGCGCTAACCGCAACAAGAGAGCGATGACACTTAACTTGAAAGATGAAAAGGCACGCGGCATTCTCCGGGAGTTGGTGAAAGACGCAGACGTAGTGATTAACAACTTTAAGACTGGAACAATGGAGAAGTGGGGATTGGAATACGCGGTGCTCTCCGAGATAAATCCGCGTCTGATTTACGCATCAATTAGCGGCTTCGGACAAACAGGTCCGTACAAAGACATTCCAGGTTATGATTACATTGTACAAGCGATGGGTGGAATGATGAGTATTACCGGCAGTGAAGAGACAGGCCCGATGAAAGTCGGCGTCGCCATCGCAGACGTGGCAACCGGATTGTATGCGGCTATCGGAATTCTAGCAGCGCTGCGTGAACGGGAGCAGTCAGGGCTGGGCCAGATGATAGACCTTTCTTTGTTCGATTCACAGATTTCATTGCTGGTGAATGTAGCGAGCAATTATCTTGTCTCAGGTAAAGTACCGAAACGATACGGCAACCAGCATCCTAATATTGTTCCGTATCAGACATTTATGGCGGCTGATATGGAGATGGTAGTCGCGGTAGGTAATGACCAGCAGTTTCGTAAACTATGCACGCTGTTAAATCGTGAGGAATGGAGCCAGAGTACACGCTTTTCTACCAATTCGATGCGGCTTGCTAACCGTGAGGAGATTTGTGATTTGCTGGCGGAAGAATTCAAGAAACGGTCGGCTGCAGAATGGCTGGCTGAATTGACGGACGCGGGGATTCCGAGCGCACCTATCTATGATATGGAGCAATTGTTTCGCGACCCACAGGTGGAAGCTCGTGGGATGAAAGTGGATGCCTGGCATCCGACTGCGGGTGAGGTACCGATGGTTGGCAGTCCGCTTAAGCTATCACGAACGCCTGTAACGATGCGGCGTCACCCGCCTCTTGCGGGCGAGCATACAAAAGAAATTCTGATGGAGCACGGATTTGCAGAAGAGCAGATTGATGAATGGTTGAACGATCATACTATTTAAATAAAGGAGCGAGTGACCATGATGAATTTCGGTTTGACGGAAGAGCAAGAAGCAGTAAGGAAAATGGTGCGCAGTTTTGTAGATAAAGAGATTATGCCTTATATTCAGGAGTGGGACGCAAACGGACACTTTGAGCGGAGCGTGATGACCCGGCTCGCGGATTTGGATTTGATGGGAGTATGCATTCCGGAGGAGTACGGCGGAAGCGGCATGGATTATAACACGTTGGCGATCGTTTGCGAAGAGCTGGAGCGAGGCGATACTGCATTCCGTACTGCCGTCTCCGTGCATACCGGCCTGAATAGCATGACACTTCTGCAATGGGGCAATGAAGAACAAAAGCAAAAGTATTTGATACCACAGGCAAAAGGTGAAAAAATTGGTGCGTTCGGTCTGACTGAACCGAATGCAGGCTCTGATGTGGCAGCGATGCAGACGACGGCGGTGCGTGATGGCGATGAGTATGTATTGAACGGGCAGAAAACATGGATATCGCTTTGCGATGTTGCTGACCATTTTCTTGTGTTCGCTTATACAGATAAGTCCAAAAAGCATAAAGGCATTAGCTGCTTTATCGTTGAACGTACCTTCGAAGGCTTTTCTTCAAAGGCGATTAAAGGAAAATTAGGTATTCGTGCGGGCAACACAGGAGAGATTTTCTTCGATAATATGCGGGTGCCAGCGGCTAATCTGGTTGGTGAAGAAGGCGAAGGTTTCAAAATTGCGATGGCTGCGCTCGATAACGGACGATTTACTGTAGCAGCAGGTGCATGCGGCCTGATTCAGGCGTGCCTGGAAGAAAGTCTGAAATATTGCCAGGAGCGTAGTACATTTGGCAAGGAAATCGGTAAGCACCAGCTCGTGCAGCAAATGATCGCCAAAATGGTAGATGGATTGGAAACATCTCGCTTACTGGTATACCGTGCAGGCTGGTTGAAAAATGAAGGAAAACGCAATACCCGTGAGACATCCCTTGCCAAGTGGCACGCATGCGATGCAGCATTCGATGCAGCGTGCGATGCGGTACAAATTCATGGGGCATATGGTTATTCTAATGAATACCCGGTAGAGCGCTTTATGCGCAATGCGAAAGCGCCGGTTATTTATGAAGGTACACGTGAAATCCATACGGTTATGCAAGCAGAATATGCGCTTGGTTATCGTCAGGATAAACAGTTGCGCCGCATGCTGCCAGCATGGCCGTTTACGGAAGAAACCGTGGAAGTGTAAGAGGAACTCAAGTATGAAGAAAGGGCTATCCATATGGATGGCCCTTTCATTTTTTTATGGCATAAGATACTCGGCGGCACTGGCGAGACGTTGTTTTTTTTCCATGCGCAGATGAAGCGCCTGTTCCATCGTCACCGCTGAGAAGTGTACGGTCGTTTGGGGCCGGCATTGACTTAATGTGTCGAGGTCAGCGCTGATAACGGCACCGATCGTGACAAATCCGCCACCTGCTGTTGCATCGCTTACAAGAATGATGAGCTCTTCTGGATTTGGTACGGTAATTACGCCTACAGGATAGGGAAGGTCTACGACGTTAGCGGAATAGTCGCCTGCCCTGGTTGTTTGGACAGTCTGCTCAAAAGACAAGGGTCCTCCGCTTAGTCGATAGGCGATTCGATCCGACTCCGTGCTAACTGTCCATTCGTTGTCAAGGAATACACGTACACCTTGATCGCTAATTCGATGAATAGCCAGTCCTAGTGTTGCATGCAGTTCTACGGTTTTAGAGAATGAGGGACGGAATGATTCCGGCAGGAACCTTCCTGCGTGTTTAAATGCACCTGGCAAAGGTTCATTAAGCGAAAGCTTGCCACCTATCTCCAGTTTATATCCGCATTCCGGCTTTTGATGAACGATATACGTAGACTGGCTACCTAGGAATTCCGGGCTATGAATGCCGCCTGATATGCATACGTACGTACAAATCCCTTGCTGGGCAAAACGGAATGAAAGCACGTCTCCGGCTTTGATTTCCAGACACTGCCACATAGGAACAGGTTCGTCGTTTATGAAGCAGGGTGTCGGCGCCCCGGTGATAGCGATAAGCGTACGCTTGGTAAACAACAAAGTTGGACCAAGCATGCGAATCTCTAATCCGGCGTAGTGGGCAGGATTACCCACCAGAAAATTGCCGATTTGAAATGAATATTTATCTGCCGCTCCGCCGGGAGGGACGCCCAAATGATAAAAGCCGTCCCTGCCCAAATCCTGTATAGTAGTATGAAGTCCTGGCTTTATCACATCCAGCATAGATTAGAATCCTTTCATCATGGAATCGATATACGCTTTTCCTTCCTGAGCATATTGTTCCGGAGAGAAGTCGAAATTTTTGGTGCGATAGCGGTAGATTCCGTTCTCGACTTGTGTAAAAATCGAGTAGTATTCAGTTTCTCCTATCGGACGGTGCACCCAAATATCACCAGGACGTGCCAAAAACATGGAATCCTTAAATTCAGCGAGCCTTTGCTCAGGATGATAGACAGGCACGGGAGTAATACCTATCAACTGATAGCTTCCTGAGCTTGCTACCGGATATACAACTGTGAAAGCGCCTCCCATTCCGATAGCCTGACGCGGAGTTTCGGTGCGTGGACTTTTGTATTTCGGTATATCGAAAACCCCGTCCGAGGGCAAGAGCAAGGGGAATTCCCAGGCAGTGCCAAGAATAAACCCCATCATTGTTAATAAATACGGCGTGCTTGCATGGTCGTCGATAAACGCTTGTTCATCCATAAATCCTCTGCTCTTCATAACAAGCTCAAAATCGGAGAAGTGGGGACTTTCATTCCGATTTTTGAAGCGTTGGGCATACTCGCGCGTCGTCGGATCATTATACCATGTAGGAATTTCGACGATCCGGGAAGTCAAATTAAGCGCCTCAGGACGACTCTTTGTAAGATCGATTTCCTTTAGGTAATCGAGTAAATCATATGGTGATACAATATCTGGGTTATATCGGATTAAATACGATGCGTTCGCAGGACAAATATCGATAATGCCTGGAATGGTACGGGCGTGCAGTTCACGGGTGACAGCAAGCGCTTTGAAGGAAGTGCTTACACTCATCTCGCGTGAGATTTCGGCATAAATATATTCATCACCTACAAAAGAAAACCTTGTTTCTGCCAATGCAAGCAATGTGCAGCACCTGCCTTTCTATCCGAATCTTCGTTTAATTTTACGGCTGATGGTTGATTCACTGATGCCCAGCACTTGCGCCGCCTCAGCGGCCGTTCGATATTTCTGTAATGCGAGCGATAGCAGATTTGTTTCTACCTGCTCCAGTGCATCTTTGAGCGGCATAAGTTCACGAACTGCCACCCGTCCTGAACTTTTTTCCGATACATCGCCATACAAGGCAGAAAGAGTATCCTGGCCCTCGATAAAATTATCGCGTGTAATAACGACAAGCCGTTCGATGACGTTTTGCAGTTCGCGTATGTTGCCGGGCCAATCATAATTTTCCAGAACCTCTACCGCTTCGCGTGAAAGTTGCTTGTCTTTGCTGTATCTTTTATTATAAACCTCAAGAAAATGAAGCGAGAGCGGAACGATGTCGACTTGCCGCTGCCGCAGTGCGGGAATCGTAATCGGGATAACATTCAATCGGTAATACAAATCCTCGCGAAACGTTTTTTGGTGAACCATATGCCGCAAATCCTTGTTGGTAGCGGCGACAATTCGAACGTCGATCGGAATGGTGTGCGTACCACCTATGCGACGTATTTCTCTTTCTTGCAGAACACGCAGTAATTTGACCTGAAGGTTGGCGGGCAATTCTCCGACTTCGTCAAGGAAAATGGTTCCGGTGTGCGCCATCTCGAACAAACCGGGTTTTCCTTTTCGATCTGCTCCTGTAAATGCTCCCGATTCATACCCGAAGAACTCACTTTCCATAAGAGTTTCGGGGATAGCACCGCAGTTAACACGCACGAAAGGCTTATTATGGCGCGGACTGTGGGCATGGATGGTCTGCGCGAATACTTCCTTGCCGACACCGGACTCTCCGTATAGTAGTACGGTTGAATCTACTTCGGCAATACGTTTAGCTTGTTCGACGATATCTTCCATGCTTTTTGAACGATAAATAAGCGGCTTGTCTATCTTATCTTCATCCTTGCTGTCGAGCTGTGTTTCGAGCTGATAATCGCTTAACTCTGTAATATCGCGTAGAACAATGACGATTTTCTCGATTTTTTTGGCTTGAAAGACAGGAACAGCGACTGCCCATAGCTTGCGTCCGCGCTTTGTTTCTTGTACATGCATGATTTTTTGTTTCTGCTCGCGACATCTGTCTACGATGTCGGCTGGAAAAATACCTTCCCGCTCCAAGCTGTAGACAGAGGAGCCAAGGATATCCTCTGGGTTGGGTGTCTGCCAGATATCGGATGAGAATGCTCCGGAAAGCCGGATAATGGTCCCTGTTTTATCGACGACGACCAATTGCTCGTTGGAGGAAGCATACAGCACTTGCAAATCTTCATTTAGATTTCTGACAAATTCAAGTTCTTGCACCGATTCCTCCAATTGTCTTCTCGGATAAAACAGATGGACGATACCGGAAACTTGCTCGTTTTCATAAAGAGGGGAGAAGTTCCCGATAATGGGCTTGGAATTAAAAGAGCTTGCCACGCTGACGAGCTGCTTGCCTTTTAGTACACTGTCCAGGTTTTCCTGGGTGAATAACAGTGTTTTATAATTGCGGTACAGAAGAACATTGCGCGACACACCAAAAATTTCTTCTGCTTTTTCATTAAGAAACATGATTTGAAATTGGTCATCTGTCGTTACGATACCGATGCCTGCACTGGCGAAAATCTTCTGCATTTGAGTGAGCTGCGACGTCTTAATCGCATGACGAGCTGCTTCCATCGTGCTGTATCCGCTAAATTTACCAGTGTGGTTTTTACCGAGAACAATAGACACATTATGATAGAATTCAACTGGTGCAGATTCTTCTACGACAAGCACATCGGTCTTATAACGCATCGGCTGTTCCGGGGAATGAATAAGCTGGTTTAATAATGAGTGCGAATCAACATATCCTAGAATCTCACCTTTATCTTCGACGAGCAGGATATCTCCCCCGGATTGTTGAATAAAATGGGCGGCCTCTCGAATTGTCATATCTGTAGTGACGGATATGGGAATAGGATAGAGAAGGTTATGCCATGTAATCATACACCGCCCTCCTACATAATGAAGTGAGAAGATGTAATAAACCTTCTATAATAATATAATAATTAGAATTATGAAAAATAAAAAGGGCCGAATCGTTTTTCGGCCCTTTTCGTATGCAGGAAATTATGACCAGTACGCGAGCGTACGTTTATGAAGCGTTGTCCGGTATTGTTCCGTAGAAACAGGAAGAGCTTTACCAGTTGCATAATCGATGATGACACCATGACGGCGAATGACATCAAGCGCATCGATTTCACCGCTGTTGTATCTGGCTTCTACTGATTCAATATCTTCTTCCAGCCAGCCCCTGCGATGGGTGCGAATATATTCGCGTTCCTGTTGTGTAGCTTCTTTATCGATTTCGAATAAGTCGATTTCCCGATCGATCTCCTTGATGATGACACCATAATCTTTTTGCGCTCGTTCGATGGATACATATCCATCAATAACGTCTTCAAGTACGAGGCGAGGATCGCGCTCCAGCGGGTCACCTAATCCACCGCCGCCTGCAGAAGGGCGGTCAAAAGATGTGCCCGGCTTCAATGGTACATTGGAGAATATGGTTCCCAGGAAGCGTTCGTCTTCCGTATCCGGGTGCAGCTTTGCTCCATGGGGCAGAGAAGGAAGCCCCCCCTGAATTCCCCACGTTACGGAGCGGGAGCGGTCGCAGCAGTAGGACATTACCGTATTCTCGCATTCTGTGAGAATACCGCCTTTGCGTACACCGGCACCGCCGCGGAATTTACCTGGTCCAGCCGAATCGGTAACAATCTCATGATGCGTCGTGATGACTGGTGAAAGACGCTCTTGTCCCTCACATGGTTGAATGCTAAGTCCTACACCAAACACAGGGGAGAGGGCGTTGGCCCCGTCTTTGTGGGCTCGACCGCCGTGACCACCTGCCATCCAGTCATACCACATGAAATAATTGTCGTAACCTGGTCGGCGGTCCCATCCACCGATTAGTAGGTATTCGAGGTTGAAGGAGCAGGCAAGCGCCCGTTCCGGCATAATCTCCGACCATAATTCGAAGATAGCATTCATAATTTTTTCGTAGGCACCCGAGCAGAATCCCGTCACCGCTACCGGCCATGGGGCATTGACGACCGAATTTTCGGGCAGTTCAACGTGTACGAATCGATAGAAGCCCGAATTAAGCGGGATGTCCGGGAAAAATGTTTTTGTTCCGGATATAACGGCTGAGAAGGAAGCGCCGAAACCGGAATTTAAAAAGCAACTAATATAAGGATGCGAGCCGTTCAAGTCGTAATATATTTCATCATCCTGAATCGTCATACGAACGTTAATCGGAATGAGCTGATCACCGATTTCCGGGTCCATGTCAATATAATCAGTCGTCTCCCATGTGCCGTTCGGCAGTTCGGCAATGCGTGAGCGTCCAAGCCGTTCTACATAATTTTGCACTTCTTCAAAGGCAGTAAGAACCGTTTTCAGTCCGTATTTTTCAATCAGACGAACAAGCTGGGCTTCACCTACTTTTGTTGCTTCAGATTGTGCACGCAAATCCCCAAGCCGTTCTTCTGGAACACGCATGTTGGATACCATTAGATTGGCTACATCAGATAGATACCGTCCCTGACTCCACAGCCGGACGGGAGGGATGCGCATTCCTTCGCCGTAATGATCTTTTGACTGTACGTTAAACGATCCGGGAACAGTGCCGCCTACGTCAGCCCAGTGTCCATTCGATTGCATGAATGCAATGAGTTGATCGTTATAAAATACCGGACGAATAATACGTACATCACAGAAGTGTGTACCGCCTCGATATGGATCGTTAACAAGGAATACATCGCCCGGATGGATATCATCACCGAAATCTTCGAGAACCGCTTTTGCTGTTAAGTGAAGCGTGCCTACGTGTACGGAAATATCCTGCGTTCCTTGCATAATGGTGTTCCCCTGCGCATCGCATATAGCGGAACTGAAGTCACGGCTGTAAATAACGAACGAGTAGCATGTACGGAGAATTTGCTCCGACATTTGATCCACAAGATTGACAAAAGCGTTCTTTAATACTTCGAACGTGACAGGATCCAGACGGGTAGCGATGGATTGAGATTGAGTATGCTGGCTCATTATTTCTCCTCCTTATCTTTGTAGGTGAGAATCAGGTTTTTATAAGCATCTACTTCAGCTATGAATCCCGGAGGTACAACGACCGTAGAGTCGAGCTGTTCGACGATTGCCGGACCCGTGAATAGGGAGCCGACAGGCAGAAGTGAACGATTATACACGGTTGATTCGGTAAATCCGCCACTCTCTTCAAAATAAACGTTGCGTGTGCCTTTTATTGCATCTTCCAGACGGCCTTCCGGCTCTGAGGTAGGCAGATCAGGCTTCGGTACAACGCCGGTAGCAGTAACACGCATGCCGTAAATCTCAACGCCTTGTTCCGGATTCGAGAAGGCGAATTCACGCTCATGCTCCTTATGGAATTGCTCCAGCGCTTCTTCGAGTGACTGGATCGGGCGTGAAATCGGAATGGACAAGGAACGCCATTGTCCCATATAGCGCATGTCAATATAGCGTGTTAGTTCAATATGATCATCAGCTACGCCTTCTTCTGCGAGTAGTTCGGCGGCTTCTACTTCCATATTGATGTACTCTTTTTCCAGTTCGTCTAATGATGCCTCTTTCACATTTACAAGATAAGTTTTAGAGATGTCGTGGCGTACATCGACCAGCAGGCATCCCATGGCAGAAGTGATACCCGGATGTGGAGGTACGATGACAGTAGGGATCTCCATTTCTTTAGCCAAATGTGCACCGTGCAGGGCGCCTGCGCCTCCGAATACAACAAGAGCAAAATCACGTGGATCGTATCCTCGACGAACGGAGATAAGCCGGAGCGCGTCGCACATGTTTGCATTAGCTACCTTAATAATTGCATTGGCCGCTTCTTCTTCTGTATAGCCGAAAGGTTCAGCGATATGACGGACGACTTCGTGGGCTTTTTCGATGTTGAGTGTCATTTGACCGTCGAGCAGCTCTGTACCGAGGCGGCCAAGCACAAGGTTGGCATCGCTATTCGTGGGCTCTGTTCCTCCTCGTTCGTAGCAGGCCGGACCCGGGGTAGCACCCGCGCTCTGCGGACCGTTGCGCAGGGAACCGCCTTCATCGATCCAGGCGAGGCTTCCACCGCCTGCGCCGATGGTCAGAATTTCAATGCTAGGGAATCCAATTGGGTATCCGTATTCAATGTACCAATCTTTCGTAACACGAAGCTCTCCGTTGTACATAAGAGAGATGTCTGTGCTTGTACCTCCCATGTCCAGTCCAATCGCATTCTGGAACCCGCATAGTTTTGCGATATGAGCGCTGGCAATAGCGCCTGCTGCGATACCGGAGCTGGCCAGACGTGCCGCATAACGTGGGACTGTCTCGGAAGTCATGACTCCGCCGCCGGAGTGCAATACGAGTACATCGCCATTATAACCGTCCGCATGTAAAGAGGCTGACAGCTCTTGAATGTATTTGCTTACGATAGGTCCAAGGACGGCATTGGCAATCGTTGTACTGAATCTTTCATGTTCGAAAATTTCCGGTAATGTATCGCTGGATGTGCAAACATATACATCCGGCATTTCCTCCTGAATAATTTCTTTCATTCGCTGTTCATTCTGGCCGTTGACATACGCATTCATGAAGCAGATAGCTACGGACTCTACGCCACGTCGTTTAAGAATGCGGACAAGGTCACGGGCTTCTTCTTCATCAAGGGGAGTCAGTAGTTTTCCGTTATAATCAACCCGCTCCAGAACTTCAAAGCGATCACGCCGACGAATATAAGGGGGTGCTACGTCTTCATATGCATCCCACAGTTCCAGCTTCGTGCCGCGCCGAATTTCAGGTACGTCCCGGAATCCTTTTGACGCGATGAAAGCGGTCTTTGGAAGGCGTCTTGTGATAAGTGCATTCGTTCCAACCGTTGTTCCGTGAGAGAAAAGAGTAATATCCTGTAATGGAACGGCGGAATTTTTTACGCCCTCCAGAATGCCACGGGCAGGATTATCAGGTGTGGAAGAAACCTTGGTAACCGTGATTTCTCCTTGTTCTTCATCAAATACGAATACATCGGTGAATGTTCCGCCTACGTCTACAGCTACACGGTATTTTCCCATGCTGCCATCCCTCCTGTTATTATGGATTTTGTTATTCAAACACGATGTGCTCGCTTTTTAATAAAGCAAGGCTTGTGCCAATATCAGAAAATGCTAAAAAGTTTAAAAATGCTGCCTAAAATAGATTTTTAAGAAGAAAAACTTGCAAATATACAAGTTAACTTGCAAAAGTGAAAGAAAACGTGAAATAACATTCCTTTGAAAAAATAAAAGAGCCATACAGTATAATCTGCATGGCTCCCTAATCTAAGCAGTAATTTCTGTTGAGCTTTCTTCTTTTTTACACACAGCATGGCATTCGGATTCGGCGGCACAGCATTGCGAGCAGATATCCTTCTGGCTGAACGGACAGTGAAGCATATCCTCGTTGATGAATTCGCCTCCGCAATTCCCGCAAGAATGGACATTTTCGTTGTACATATTAACATGTCCTGACGCGTCGATGTTGTGCTGTCGTCGGAAGGTAAGGTATGTTTTTCCTTTCGTAGTGATTGCGATAACAATGCTGATAATGCTTGCGAGTAGTCCAGCAATAAGTGCTGCCAGACCGGCTAGCATCGGACCGAATGTACCGGATGCGAGCATTGTGCCGACAATGCTTGCAATAATGATAGAGATGACACCGACCGGATTCCACTCCGGCAAAAATCCCCGACGATGTTCGATGTGAAGTTGACCAAGCTTGAGCCACTTTTTAATGATAATCAGATCAGTGACGAGAATTGATGCCCAGGCGAATAAAAATACACCCTGAAAGGTCAATAAAGGTCCGATATAATCAAGTGCGCCGGCGAGCATGCATACGATGGCGATCACCGCTGTAGCTACAACCCAGAAGACGCGACCCGGTGTAAAGTGAAATATGCGGGCGAAGAAGTTAGCCAATGACATAGACCCGCTGTATAAATTCGTAACATTAATGCGAAGCTGTGTCAGAATAGCGAATAGTGCTCCCCATGCCCCCATTGCCGTGACGAAATACACACCTGGATTATCAGTCATATACCGCACGCCAAACCAGATACCAAGAAGGCCGGAAAGGAAAAAACAAATAAGTTGAGGAATAAAGCCGACGGCGAATACACCGATTTTGAATTGTTCCGGTTTGATGAAACGCGCGTAGTCGGAAATTAGAAGCGCCATGATTCCTACAAGACCGTTAATAATACCAATACATGTAACAAGACCGATGCCGCCCACTTCTTGCCCTTGTGGAAGGAAGGTCATCCATTGGTAGGCATTGTCGAAATTACGAGTGGCGGTAAGATAAATCCCGGTACCGAGAAGAACAAGATAGACGGGTAATGAGTATTTCTGGAATGTATCCAACTGTTTGACACCGTACCAGTTGAGCGGCACAACGGCAAGACCAAAGAATACCATGAGTGCCCATACTGGAACGACTTTAACGTATTCATACACAGCCAGTGCCATGATGGAGCCTTCGATGGCGGAATACATGATGAAATTAATCGCATATATGAAAGAAGTAATGGAAGCGCCGATGAAACCAAAGCCTGCTCCGCGTGACATCAAGTTAACGTTCAGTCCGTTCTTGGCTGCAAAGTAGGCGATTGTAATGCCTAGAAATCCGGCGACGACAGTAGCGTAGATTTCTGCGATAAGTGCGTTGAGACTACCGAATTGAATAGCCATCAGACTGCCCATTTGCATAAAGACCATGGCAGTGGCAACGCCAATTGCCACGTTGGTGATGCTTGGCCATGACATGCGCCAATGTTTTGGTACGCGCTGTAGTGCATAGTCCTCCTTTTGTTCACTTTTTTGATCTTGCTTGACTTTAATCATTTCTGCCATGTGTATCACTCCTTTTCCCAGATTGCCTTTTTTTAAAGCAATATTTGTACCAATATTCTAAAAATAAAGATAATTGAAGGAGGTAATGTTTTCCGATTTGTAATGTATATAAGATGTAATGGAAATCTATCAGGCTGAATACCCTGAAGCTGCATGTATTTTGCTATATGCTCATGAAAAATTCCCCCTTCCAGTCAGGAGAAGGGGGAGGAATGTGATTTGCTGTTAATATGGTAGTCCGATGTTTTGCTTTATAAGTTTTTCTTAGCTACCACCATGTGGCCGTTTGTGCAAGCCTTTAACAAAATAAAAAATGATGAGAATGAGATACCAGACAGGACCGACGATAAGCGCGATGCGGGTTTCAGGAAAGTACGCCATCAGTCCGACAACTCCCATGAGAAAAGCAAGCGTTACGTATGAGCTAAACGGAAACAGGGGCATTTTATATTTCAGGCTGCGAACTTGGTCAGCATTCAGCTTTTTGCGATAACGAATCTGTGAGAGCAGAATGATAGCCCATGTCCAGATAGCGCCGAAGGTACCGATACTAGTCACCCACTGGAATACTTTATCCGGTACGATATAGTTCAGGGTAACTCCGATAAGCAACGCTCCTACGGATGCAAGGATAGCAATATTTGGTACACCTGTTTTGCTAATTTTTTTGAACGGTTGTGGCGCTTCTTTTTGCTGTGCTAGGTTGAACAGCATCCGACCGGTACTAAAAATACCGCTGTTACAGGAGGAAAGGGCGGCGGTTAGCACGACAAAGTTGATAATTCCTGCCGCGTATGGGATACCCAGTCTGTCGAAGGTTAAGACGAACGGGCTGCCTTTGCCCTCAAGTCCATTCCACGGATAAATGGAAAGAATAACGAATAGCGCCCCTACGTAGAAGATGAGAATGCGCCAGAATACTGTATCGATCGCTTTGGCAAGTGATTTTTCAGGGTTTTTGACTTCTCCTGCTGTAACTCCGATCATTTCGATGCCGAGAAAGGCAAACAGAACCATCTGCATGGACATCAAAATGCCGGTAATGCCATTCGGCAAGAAGCCGCCGTGAGACCAGAGATTGCTGATGCCTACGGGAACGCCTCCATTGCCCAGACCGAAAATGATCATGCCAAGCCCTACGACAATCATAAGAACAATCGTGATAATCTTAATGAGAGCAAACCAGAATTCCAGCTCTCCATATGCTTTAACGGCAATGAGATTCACCGCACCCATCATAATGAGCGCGGCAAGTGCCCATAGCCATTGTTGCGTATCCGGAAACCAGAACTGCATGTAAACACCAACTGCTGTAATTTCTGCCATGCAGGTAATAATCCAGAGGAACCAATAATTCCAACCTGTTAGATAGCCTGCCATCGGACCAAGGTAATCGCGTGCATAGCGGCTGAAGGAACCTGCGACCGGGTTTTGAATCGCCATCTCCCCCAGTGCCCGCATAATAATAAACATGCCGGCTCCGGCAAGTACATAGGCGATGAGAATGGCCGGACCAGCCATCTTAATGGCAGAGGTAGAGCCCAGGAATAGCCCGACCCCGATGGCTGCACCTAATGACATTAATGTAATATGACGTTCTTCCAAGCCTCGATGAAGTTCTTCCGTATGCTTCTTCTTCATAGAACCTCCCAAAAACTTTATAGATGAAATATTCCTGCAAAAGCAAGCGCTTTCATATTTTTATATAAAGATTATAAAGCACGTTTTTTTGATTTAACAGCTTTTCGAATAAAGTAAATAAATTCAAATTATTTACAAATATAAGTAACAGAATAATTAGTTTTATAATACAAAAAAGCTCCTGTTCTACAGGAGCGGAGAAGTGATGAAACATTATAATTTTGGAATACGTATGGGACTGACCATTAAAATAGCCAATAGCAGCATCAATAGCGGACTTGAAAAGGAGAAAAGAGCCAGTACAGCCAGAGTAAGTCCCGCCAGCGTAATCGGCACTCCCATATAGTATCCTACGGTCGGTTTAATGTTGAAACGACCAAGACGCCAGGCCCCTGCAATTGGAAATGCAATGAATGCAAGTGTCAGCAACGGGGAGGGCGTATGCATTGTGTGAACCAGGATGGCTGGTGCCACGCCGAAACTAACAATATCTGCCAGTGAATCCAACTCGACACCCATAGGGCTGTCCACATGTAGCATGCGTGCCAGCTTGCCGTCGAACACATCGCACAGCGCCGCAAGCAGAATCAGAAAAGCGGCCATTTTGTAATAGCCATTCATGGCAAACGTAAGTGAAAAAATTCCGCATACAAGATTTCCGAGTGTAAAACTATTTGGAATCGACTTTCGAATCGAGTTCATTCTTCACCTCAGCACATTCTTTATTTTGCATTGTACCATACAGGGGTGCAAATAAAAATAACCCGTCAGCAAAACGCTGACGGGTTTTCGTTTTTATCGCATCGATCATCTTTTGACAACGCTTCATCCATAACATAAAGGGAAGGGGGACTGACGAAAAGCTGGGGGTCCTTGTTAACCGGCACAAAATCTGAGGAGCAAGTTTCACAAATGTTCATGTCTACACGGTGCGAGTCGCCCTGTTTGACCTGCAGGCAGGATAAACATACATACATCCTCATGCTTTGTCCTCCTTCATAAAAAGATACAATAACATTATAGCATATTTGTTAGAATATTTACACATAAAAATATGTTACTTTTTTACATTTAGAACTAAAGTATGAGGTAGCACAGATGACAGGATACCTTTTCCTTTATATAATAAGCGGAATAGTCGTGTTTTGATACAGGAAAGGAAGAGGAAAATGAAGGAAAAAAAGAAAGTGTTGGAACAGAAAGTAACAGAGATATATAAACAGGATACGAATGCGATGGTGCTTGTCTTCGCCCAGTGGTGTATCAATCATGGTTTGGATCCTGTTTCCGTCTATGAAGAAGCGTATCCTGAGCAGACAATTCCTGTTGAGCTAAAAAGTATGCTGGCGTTAACTGTACCAAAAGAGGAAGCGGGAGACATTGCGCTGGAAATGTTGATGAATGTATTGCTGGCATTCGATAATGAGTGTTTGGCTGCTGTTGTCCAGCAAAAGGCCGAAGCGATTAAAAAAAGATAACAAGGTGAACGAAAGTGAAAAATCGGGCCAAAGGTTATCTTTGACCCGATAGATGGTCATTGTTTCCATTCAACGTATGTGATGATTTTGTATTTGAACAAAGCAAGTAAGAAGTCAATGTAGTGATCCTGACGAACAATTACTTGATATTCATAGTCGGGATGCGAATAGAAAATAACATCGGTATATACTTTGTCACTATCGAAAAATGCACGTATCTTACGTAAAGCCGGTAGGACAGCATCGACATCTTTAACTTTGAAGATGAACTCCTTATCCTGATCATTGTCCTTCTCCTCAATGTGTAAAAGACCTGTATTGTATCGGTAGACAACCATACAGTATCCCCTTTCTTATATAAGATAACGCAGATATATATACACTGTAGAAATGATAATGGACAAAATCATTAGCGGGAAGCCGATCCACAGAAATTTTAAGAAGGAAATATTGTACCCTTCTTTGGCGGCCATGCCTGCGACAATTAGGTTAGCACTTGCGCCAATTAATGTTCCATTTCCTCCAAGACATGCCCCGAGAGCAAGGGACCACCATAAAGGTTCTAGATCAGAAATTCCTATTTTTCCCATCTCTTGAATCATCGGGATCATCGTAGCGACGAAAGGGATATTATCGACAAAGGCGGATGCGATAGCACTCATCCACAGGATGAGCAATGAGGTAGCCACAAGATTTCCCTCTGTCAATTCAATAGCCTTTGTTGCCAGTTGTGCGATAACGCCGGTTTCTACGAGGCCGGATACAAGAATAAATAAACCGACAAAAAAGAAGATGGTTGTCCATTCCACTTTCGGTAGTGCATCTTCAAGATAGTGCTCACCTGTCAACAGCAGAAGAACGAATGCGCCAAGCAGGGCGACGGTGGCAGATTCAACATGAACAATTTGATGAATGAAGAAGCCGCCAATCGTTAAGACAAGAATGATTAAACATTTTTTTAGCAGGGTCGTATCGGTAATCTCATCTTTTTCATTCAAATCCATGAGCCCTGCTTTCAATTCTTCTGTTGTTTGTATTTGTTTGCGATACAGAAGTGCGAGAATCGCAACAGTAATAATGAGAATTACGATTGAAATAAGTGTTAGATTGTTAATAAATGCTACGAATGTCAATTCCTTAACCGCGCTGCCAATCATAATGTTTGGCGGGTCTCCAATCATTGTGGCTGTTCCTCCGATATTGGCAGTGAGGATTTCTGAGATAAGGAACGGAAGCGCGGAAATGCGTAACTGGCGCGTGATACTGAACGTTACTGGCACCATTAGTAGAACCGTTGTCACATTATCGAGAAATGCGGAACCGATTGCAGTAATCATGCTGAGCGCGATAAGGATTTTAACGGGTTCCCCATTTACTTTTTTAGCCGACCAAATGGCAATAAATTTAAAAAGTCCGGTTTGCGCCGTAATTGCCACAATAATCATCATCCCGGTCAGCAGTCCGAGTGTATTAAAATCGATATGGTGAATCGCAGTCTCCTGATCCACGATTCCGAGAATAACCATGAGGGCGCCCCCCAGCATGGCTACGATTGTCCGATGGATTTTTTCGGAGATAATCAAGGCATATGTAACTAAGAAAACTCCGATGGCTATAATTGCTTGTTGTTCCATTGTTGTAATCTAAAACCTCCTATACTCAAAGAATATGCTCCACAACTTATTCACATACGCAATAGTGATGAGAAAGTTTCAAAAAAATTGTAAAAATAAATAGAAAAGGCAGTTTTTATAAAGGGATACGTATAAGAAGAACGAATATATACATAAGAGAGCGAACGCTCAGTCAAAAAAGGATAAGGAGAAACAAGCATGACAAACCGATGGAAAATTTTCAGCTATCCGATGTCAAGTGAACAAAAAGTATTCGAGCATGTCAAAAGCAAACTGATGGAAGTCGAGCAAGGTTCCATTGTTGTGTTGCCGGAGTACGTAGCCTATACAGAAGAGAATTCCAGACAAACTCTTACGGCACTCGTCGATATATGCCGGTCAAAAAGCATAAGTGTAATTACGACATTAAACCTTGTACCACCCAACCTACCACATGCTACAAAAGGTGTTAATTACAATGTACTCACCATCGTAACGAAGGAAGGAAAGGTGCATACTCCACAGGCGAAAATCACACCTCAATCATTTGAGAGAGTTCAGTACGAACCTCGTTTCCCAAAAATGAATGTAGGGGACTATGACTATTTAAATAAGGTCACTATTGAAATCGATGGTGTAAAATCCAGTGTGTTTTTTGTAATTTGCTCTGATGTGTATTGTCTCATGGCGGGTGTAGAAAGAAAGGAAGAATTAAAAGCAGACTACTGTATTGTTCCGGGCAATTTTGGGAATGGGGCCGAGAAGGCAGTCAGGAGAACATTAGAGAGATTTCGTGAAGCAGGCCTGTTCAAAACGACGATTTTCGCCAATCCATACCAGAATCTAAAGGATGCAAGCCAGACGCCGCTGGTCAAAGAAGCTACTGAGATGATTGAGCTTGCTCCTGCTCATTCTATCCGGGAACTTACCGATTGGGATCGAATCCAGCTTGTTAAGGAGAATGTAGCTATCTATCCAGATGACCAAGTGCCAAGCTTTGTTCATATGACAAACCTAACGGCTATGGATGAAGGAAGAATGACGGTTGGTATGAGCCGTTTTCCTGTTGTTGTGCAGCTTGGTAGCTATTCGGAAGTTATTCAATTATAAAATGAGGCTTTACTCAGCGGGAGGATTGCTGCCGGTTAAATTGGGATAAGGTTATATGCATTTGCATATAAAGATCGTGAAAGTTAAATATAAGTGATGAACATAGGTTCCTTGCGTTTGTTTAAAGCGTAATGGAGCCTTTTTTCTTTCATCATATGGATCATCGACAAGTGTGATACTATATAGGAATGTAAGGATAATGCCAATATAGGGAGCAGGTTATGAATAAAAAAGTTATTAGTATTCTTCTTTTCGTTCTGATTGTTGTTTTGGGTTACACACAAAAAGACATATGGGTGGAATGGATGAAAGAAGGTGGCATGCTTGCGATTATAATTAGCATATCGCTTGTTGCTATCGACGTGTTCTTTCCTGTTATTCCGTTTCCTATCCTGGCTGGAATGATCGGGAGTTTTTTTGGTGTTTGGCAAGGGACAAGCATTACGCTAACAGGCGCGATGTTAGGAACAATGATTTTATTTTTTTTGGTGCGTTATGGTTTCCGTGATTGGGCGGAAGGTTATGTAAATAAGCATCCAAAAGTGAATGAGTACAAGCAGTCTTTTGAAAAAAATTCATTCGTAGCGATATTTCTGAGCCGAGCTATTCCGGTAGTTCCTTCTCTTGCAGTGAATGCGATTTGCGGTCTTAGTAATGTAAGGTGGTCTACATTTTTCCTGGCTTCGTTGCTAGGAAAAATACCGAATAATTTGTTGGTTAACTTTGCCGGAGCAAATTTTGAAAAGAGCAAGTGGTTTTCGTTTGGGATATATGGGGCTTATATGCTCATCATCTTTATTATTACGTATATTATGACTTACAGAAAACTGTCGCGGGCACAAGTGCAAGGGGCAGATGAATAAAAGAAGTACTATAGAAAACGTAAAGAAAAATCCTTGTCAGATGATGAGGATTTTTCTTTCTCTAGCTCTCCTACATCTAACCGATTTCTTTGGCATAAGATTAAGTGTCGCCTCAATAGATGATTATGTTCATAGACGGGTAAAGAAAAGCAGGGTCTAACATACAGCATGCTTTTATCAGTTTATCATTCGGTAAGCACCATGATTTATTTGTCGATTAATCAAGTCAGATGTATATAGAATAAAACATTGGATGTCCGATAATAATCAGTATTAAAACGCGGAATTCAGCAAGATAGTTGTTTTCCGCGTTTTCACTTGTGGAACGGCGATACACGTAACGAACCAGCGGCGAGGAAGAAAAAAAACCCTGCTGATAGAAGTTTTAGTTTATGTTATACATAGTAATAGCGTAATTTTTCATTTTCTTTTATAACGGATGACACATGCTCCAGAGAAAGTTATAGTTTTGCTCAAAAGGCAGTTAATAATGGAAAGCGTTAGGTGAGCAGTGGATGAAAAGAATTTTGCAAATTTATAAAACAGATTGGATAAATATATTTAAAGTGCCGATTGCTCTCTTTTTAATTGTTGGATTAATGGCTCTTCCCTCTCTTTATGCATGGTTTAACTTAAAAGCGTCATGGGACCCGTACGGAGATACATCAGGAATTGCCATTGCAGTTACGAACGAGGACGAGGGCACGCATATTCAGAAAGGAGATATCGATAAAAGGATTAATGTCGGTAATGAAATTGTAGACAGTCTTAAGAAGAATAAAAAGCTAGGCTGGGTATTTGTCAGTAAAGAAGAAGCGGAACGGGGAGTTAATCATGGGGATTATTATGCAAGTTTGCTCATTCCAAAGGACTTCTCAGCTAAGATCGCTACAATCCTGGAGGAAAATCCCCAAAAGCCCGAGATAGATTATAGTGTCAATGAGAAAATTAATGCGATTGCACCTAAAATAACAACAACAGGTGCTTCAGGGGTCGTTGCACAAGTAAGCGAAAATTTTGTAAAGACGGCAAGCGAAGCGATTTTTACGATTTTTAATGAGGTCGGCATCAAGCTGGAACAGGAGTTACCGACCATTCGTAACATCGAAAACCGTATTTTTGAACTTGAAAAGCGTTTGCCTGATATCGAGCAAGCCGGGAATAAGGCATTAGCATTCGAGAAAAAGCTGCCGGAAATACGCAAGCAAAGTGAGAAAGTCATCGAACTGGAAAAAAAGCTTCCAGAAATAAAAAAAGCAGCTAATCATATTCTTATACTTGAGGAGAAGCTGCCGAAGCTTAAAGAAGTTGGCGACGAAATCCTGGTCATTCAGCAAAAGCTGCCCGAAATTCAAAAAGCGGCAGACCGTATCGTAGAAATCGATCAAAACTTTTATAAGGTAGAAAGTACGCTGAACAAGGCGATAGAAGATGCGAAAAAGGCAGCAGGAATTATTAGCAGCGCACAGCAAGCGTTACCGAAACTTGAACAAATCGCAAAGGACGGGAGCGATTTTGCAAACGGTCTAAATGAATTTTTGCAGAAAAACGATGGAGCTTTTGAATCGCTTGCTCCTATTATTAAACAAAATTTACTTCTGCTTCAGCAGACGGCGGATGCTGTTACACAAATAACGGAAACGCTCAAACAAGCGAACATCGATCCGAAGCCGACATTGGAGGCATTATCCTTCCTGCAAGATCGGTTATCAACGGGCGTGAAGGTCATCGATAGAACGACTAATTTGTTGACAAAGCTGAACAAGTATATACCTAATCATCCGCTTGATCATACGATTACACGTTTACACGCTGTAAAAACAAATTTTGAGAAGCAAATCAGTACAATTCAAGCCATTAAAAACACGATTGAGCGTGGAGAACAACCGGCAAAAACAATTGTCGATAACTTAAACGCATTATCAAAAGATGCAAGTGATGCACTTGGAGGCATCCTGTCGCGCTATGACTCGGAGATTGTGCCGAATATAAACAAAGCTCTTGATCAGCTTAAGAGATCGGCGCAAAATGCAAGCGATGTTTTGCAAACAGCACAGAACCAATTACCGGATATTAAAGCCATTCTGAATGATGCAGCGTTTGGAATTGATTTCGGACAGCAAGAGCTGATACGCTTGCAGGGAAATCTGCCGGAAATAAGGGCGCACGTGCATGAAGTGGCACAAAGCATTCAAGAGAAGATGGGACGCTTGACAGAAGGTATTAATGCGGCGGCCAGCTTTGTCCAAAATGACCTGCCTAAACTGGAACCGAAAATTCATCAGGCAGCTAACTTTGTTCGTCAGGATTTGCCGCGGGCCGAACAAGAAGTTCATAAAGTGTCTAACCTCATCCAAACAAAGCTGCCGGAAGTTGAAGCAGCCGTGCATAAAGTAGCCAATCTTGTTCGTCAGGATTTGCCGGCATTAGAGGATTCGGTAAGAAATGCAGCGGATAAAATTCGCGAGTTTGAAAAGACGAAAAATCTTGGTGACATTATTGAACTATTGAAAAATGATATTCGCAAAGAAAGTGACTTTTTGGCACATCCAGTGTTGTTGAAGGAGAACAAGAAGTTTCCGATTCCGAATTACGGATCAGCTATGTCGCCATTTTATACGACGCTTTGTTTATGGGTTGGAGCGATCCTGCTCGTTTCCTTGCTCCGTCTTGATGTAGAAGATCCGAAAGGGATATATAAAAGCAATGACATCTACTTTGGAAGGCTGTTAACTTTTTTAACAATCGGCGTATTTCAGGCGCTTATTGTCACAATAGGAGACATGGTGGTATTAGGCGCGTATGTTGCGGATAAGCTTTGGTTTGTAGCATTCGGTGTATTCACCAGCATTGTGTTTATGACGATTGTGTACACCTTTGTATCGGTGTTTGGAAACATGGGGAAAGCACTTGCGATTATTATGCTTGTTCTGCAGCTGTCAGGGTCTGGCGGAACGTTCCCGATCCAGGTCACGCCGCCATTCTTCCAGGCTATCCATCCGTTTTTGCCTTTTACGTACGCCATTGGCTTAATGCGTGAAGCGGTGGGCGGAATGCTGTACGATATTGTGATTAAAGATATTGTGTTTCTATTGTTATTCCTGGGGGCGGCACTCCTTCTGGGAGTTGTATTAAAGGAACCATTAAGTAAGTCGACACAACGGGTTACTGAAAAAGCAAAAGAAAGCAAGATCATTCATTAGAGAGAACATGATATAGGAATATAAATATGTAAAAGCAGTTGCTGTCTTGCTAGATGGTAACTGCTTTTACATTAACGTTACGCTAATGTTCTGATGTAACAGAGGGGGAATCAGTATATGGAAGAGATGAGAATTAAAGATATCGCGGGGAAACTTAATATTTCGGCACGTGCTATTCGGTTCTATGAACAAAAAGGGCTGATTTCCCCAAGAAAACAGGAAGAAAACCGGTATCGGCTATTTACTGAGGAAGATGCCTGGAGATTGCAGACTATTATTGCATTACGAGAAGTAGGAATGTCCGTAAAAGAGATAAAAAAAATTCTGGACGAGATGAATGAAGGAGAAAGAAAAAACATATCGTATTATCTTGAATTGCAAAGGGCAGCTATATTTGCTAAATGGGTCGAATTAAAGCAAATGATCACAACCATTGATCAAATGATTGCTATATGTAAAGAAAAAAGTGCTCCGGACATCGAAGAAATGTATCGCCTATCGGAAGGTTCGAAAAGACTGCGTGAGTGCAGAGAAAGCTGGTATGATCGTTGGAACTTCGACCGCCGTGCTATGTCATATGATAGTGAGCTGCACCATCATCATGCTGGATTTGACGTTCGCAATCATTACAAACAGGTACTTGATCTGACGGTAAAATGGGTAAATCCCCGAATAGGGGAAAAGGGACTGGATATCGGTACAGGGACTGGAAATCTGGCAGGCAGATTTTCAGATAAAGGAATAAGCATCGCAGGTGTGGATCAATCAAGGGAAATGCTTGCGCAGTGTCGTAGTAAGTACCCAAAAATGGAGACAAAGCTGGGCAACTTTCTTGCGCTTCCTTATGTAGATAGTCAATTTGATTTTGTTGTAACAAGCCTTGCTTTTCACCACATAACGAATGAGCAGCAGCCATTGGCTTTAGAGGAGATGAAGCGGGTTTTGAAGCCTTCTGGACGTATTTGCATCACAGACCTGATGTACGAGAGTATAGAAGACAAGGAAAGATATATCAAACGGCTAAAACAGCAAGGGCAGGAGGAAGCAATTCACCTAATGGAAAATAAGCATTATGCCTTTCTTCCTGATGTACTTTATTGGTTTGAAGAAAATGATTATATTACAAAACATAAAAGAATAGATAATCTTTTGTATATCGTATACGCAGTTCCCATTCGGTAAGAAAAACGGTTGAGCTTTCCCTTGCGTCATACTTTATGCTTGCCTTATCTTGAACGAAGGAGGATGCAAGATGGATAAGGAACAACTGGAGCGATTGTACGAAGAGCAGGAATATTATTGGGGAAAGGAACCGAGTGAGCTAGCGAGAAAATTGCTGGCTTATATGAATGGCCCCACCAAAACAATCATTGATTTAGGAGCAGGGGAAGGCAGAGACAGTGTTTTTCTAGCTAAACAAGGTTATGACGTTATAAGTATGGACATCACATCAGCGGGCTTAGGAAAAGCAAGCAAGCTTGCTGAAGAAATGGGGACATCACTTCAAACTATTCAGGCAGATGTAAATGATTTTATCTTCCCTTGCAAAGTTGATGTACTGTATTCAATTGGCGCACTTCAGTACATCAAACCGGAAAATAGACAACGACAATTCAGGCATTTTAAGGAGAATACACAAGAGGGCGGGATTCATGCTTTGTTTGCTTTTATCGACCATCCTGATATTGAAATGGCACCTGATTGGGGAAGGAACGAGTATCTTTATACCAGAGAAGAGCTGCAAGCTTATTATGTAGATTGGAAGCAATTGTATACCGAAGAAATTATCTTTTGCTGTAATTCAAGCAACATTCCCCATCATCATGCTGCAAGAATCTTGATTGTGAAGAAAGTCTGAGATACAGCAAACGGGATGCAGAAGATGCATCTCGTTTGTTCAATGGATAGGAAAGTATGTATCCTTATTTATCTACAATTTTTATTGGTTGCAGAGCACCATAAGTAATTGAGCGCCATATCCATTCCAGCGGCCCAAAGCGGAAAAAACGAAGCCAGTAAAAGCTAAATAAAATTTGCAGTGCATACACAGCAATGCAGATGATAAGACCTATGCTCAGTGTGAAGGTCTCGAATAATCCGAAGCCTCTCATTAATATGAGTGCAATTATCGTCTGCCCTAGATAATTCGTTAGCGCCATACGTCCTGTATAGCCAAGGGGAGCGAGAAATGTACGGGCTAGCTTATTTCGCATCAGCAGAAGAAGTGAACTCATATAGAAGAAACATAATGTTAGGCCGCTTAACTGGATAAAAAGACGTTTAGCATCCAGTTTTGCTATCCCGAAGGATACAATATCATATTCAACAGCGAATACCATGCTGACCAATGGAATGCTTATCATGAGCGTGCCTAGCCATGTGACCCAAATAAAACGTGTGTGATGAGCTGGCTCATGGAAAACTTCCTTTCGTCCTGCATATAGGCCAAACAGGAACAAAGGAAGAATGGAAGCGACAGTCAATGGTGCATTGGAAAGTATGTCGCTTACTTCGGCAGAGAAACGGTAGGCTACCCATTCAAGATAGCTGGCATGTTCATATATCTCCATTGTTTTCTTTATTTCCTGTTGTCCAAGGGCCTGTTGTTCCTGCTGTAAGCTTCCATATAGCTCATCGGAAAAAAACAGCGGTAATGTTGTAAGACTAAGTATGAAGATGAGGAGACCGAACGCCCATGCAAGAATAATCCCGTTTCTTCTTCGATAGAAGAGGAGCAGCATAAAACCGGCTAGCGCATACGTATGCAGGATGTCACCGTACCAGAAAAAAATAAGGTGCAGCAAGCCGAACACAAGCAATGCCAACAATCGGCGTGTGAATAAACTGTATACCGACAGCCCTCTTTTCTCAGCTCGTTCCATGAAGATGTAGAAGCCTAAGCCAAACAGAAATGAGAAAATAGTATAAAATTTTGTCTGAACGAACATATCATAAAATAAACGAATGCCTCGATCCAGGCCGGTATATCCTGGATCGAGCGAGAACATTAGGGCAGGGTAGTCAGCAGGGTGGAAGGAAGGGAAATTAACAAGAAAGATGCCAAACAACGCAAAACCGCGAATAATATCGAGCGAAGCAATACGCTCCTGCCCTGTAATTGGTGTTAACATGAACCCATCCCTGCTTCGGTGTGCAACGTTTTTTCCAGCATAACCATATCAAGAGCACGAATGCCATTTTCGAAAATGGGCTCAGGATATGCTGCGAAAAAATCCCGCTTTACATTAATGATTCGAAATCCGGCTTTTTGATAAAAAATTAGATTTTCAATACTTGAATTTGCAGTGCCTACTTGTATGCTTCGGTATCCTTTTTCTTTGTACATGTTACATATTATTTGAAGAATTGCCTTACCGTATCCCTTTCCCTGATGTATCGGCTTGACGGCTATGTTTTTAATTTCTGCGATATCCCTTGCCTTTTTTATCATCAGGATGACCCCGATTGTTTCATGTTCTTCGTTATAGACGGAGTACAGTTCCCCATCATATAGGTATTTGCTCACGATTTCTGCGCATTCATCTGCTATTAAGAGCAAGTCCAAATATGTGTGGCGTTCTTCATGTTTTGCTGCGGATAATTGGATAATAGGTGGAACAGTCACTATTTCACACTCCTGAAATGTATTTGTTTTCCTTTCCTTCTGCTATTTCATTATACGATAAAGCAAAGCTTCCATCAGCTTTCTGCCTATTGGAGCGGGATAAAAATTTGAATTGAAAATAAAAAGCCCTCCTGCGATAAAGCAGGAGGGATAAGGAGAGAGAAAGGGAGTAGAAAACTCTACTTGTTACAAGTATTTCCTCTTCACTTGTTAAATAAACAATTTCCCGGAAAAATGTATAAAAGGACAGCAAAGTGCAGAGGATAGAACTTGAAAGCAGAATCCAACAAAGAAGCTTACCAATTATGCTGAAAAAATTACGAATTGTACTTATGGCTTTTATGCTGACAACCGTATTAGGAACACAGGCTTTCGCTGAGACTGCAGGCGTTGACGGGCATCCCCGCACGAATACAAATACTTATCAGGGGACCCATACGAACACTTATCGGACTACTGCAACAGATGGTGCATATCGAGGGAATAACTGGGGTTGGATCGGGTTATTGGGATTAGCAGGCTTGGCAGGGCTGCGGGGAAGAAATAAGGATCCGGAACCTGACCGTAAATAACGATGATGCCGCTCTTCGGAGTGGCTTTTTTATTGTGTAGAAGGAGAAAATGAATGGATAATCACAAAAAAGTGGAAGCGAGAGAAGAGGTGGATATCTCGCTTCCGTGGTTAGAAGGTGACAAATGAAGAGAGTACTTGTCAGTACTTTAAAATATAAGCAAATAGCGTGCCAAATAAAATAGGCAGAAGAATAGGCATCCCCGCATATATTTGTATGTAAAACAGCATAAAGAAGTTATTTTTGCATTATATAGTAGTGTTCCTGAATAGAAAGACGGATCGGGTGGCGCTTTTACTTTATCGGCTTTTCAAGCGCGTACAATTCTTCTTCAATGGAAACCATCTGCTGCTCGACAATACTGCGGGCGTCTTGTATTGCTTTATTATATATATAGGGAGATAGTTCTTTTAGCATGAAGTCAATTAGATGTTCTGCGGCTAACTGACCGATTTCTTCAGAAAGTTCAGTTTTGAAGTATTGTTGGACATTGCTTGCGATTTGCAGTTTTTGTTCTCTTGGCAGCTTTGTATATAACATAATAAGCCTCCTTTTGTATTAAGGATATTCATTATTCAGTAATATCCCGGCGAATTAGCATAACAATGAATTCTAAAACATTCAATCAGTAAAGTAAAGCGAAATGGGAACTTGAATGAAAGTATATCGTATTGTGCATAAAACATCTATAAGGGTGATGGAACAATGCTTGGAATCACTGTATTTGAGGAGAAATAGCTTAAAAATAAAAAAGCATAAAGTAAAGAAGACCCGGCGAGTATCCGGGTCTTCTTTATTCATGATGATTCTTTTATGTGCAATATACTTTTTCTTTTTTCTTCTGTAATAGGGCATGGAATAGCTCTCGTTTGATTTCCTTTTCTGAGCACTCATACAGCTGGCGATCGCCTATCTTGAAAATTCCCATTTCTAATAGCCTGTCAATATAGGTTTGAATTTTTTCTTCTTTCATAATAAACACCTCTTTAGAAAGTAGAGCAGTTTACTTTACACGCCTATACCAACCCAACCACAATTTTGATTATACAGCATATATATTACAGCATTATGACAGATAAATTAAATATATTTAATAACCGTGTAAAATATAGTGGGGTATGCAGGGATCGAACCTGCGACCTGCCGATTAAGAGTCGGCTGCTCTACCAGCTAAGCTAATACCCCTTTCGTTAACAATATACTTACTTTATAAAAGTATCTTGTTAAATAATATCATATTAATATTGATAAATCTATAGAAATTGGCACCAAATTACCCAAATAGAAATTATCCATTTAAACGTTGAATAGCCGATTTTGGGTTGGCAATGAAAAACACTCTGAGTGATAAGAAAAATCGGGTATAATAAGAAAGGACAAATAGATGGATAACGAGAGGGAAAGGAGCCATTATGGATGGGCGTTATGTTTTCAAGTCCTCACATAACCAAAAGTAACGTTTTTTATATAGCATATGCCCGGACAACCGTCTCGGGCTTTTTTTTGTCGGTATTATTTATCGCAAGGTAAAATTAACGATATCTACACCAATGTCACGAGGACCAAGCAAGCCTTTTGATTTTGTGTCAATGGAGATGCTTTCGAATATCTCATTAACAAATTGTTTTCTGGAATAATCATCAATGTCTGACCAAACAGATTTTATGTCCTGTAGGTGTTGTAAAAGTTCATCTTCATTCCATTCAACTGTTTCTTGTGGTTGCTCGGTAAGCAGCTCCATGATACGTTGTTCCTTTTCTTTTTCTTGTGCCATATTTGCACGTAGCTGCTCTACATCGATAGCGTCGTTTGCAAAGGCTTCCTGCCATTTCCTTTTTCGCTTTGCGATAACTTTTAACTCTTCTTCCAATGCATCACGGTCACTATATACCGGTTCTTCCTTTTCAACTTGAAGCTCTTTTTTAGTCTGTTCATCAATTTTCCATTTTGCTCGTTCTAAAAATGCTTCAGTTACTTTCCATTCTGCAACAATTGGCATATCACAGTTACGGTGATAAAAACGACCACTACAACGATAATACTTATATAATGCCCCAGACTTTCTTCGACGATGTGTGCCGAGGAATGTTGAGCCACAGCGAGCACAACGAAGTACAGTGCTAAAAGGATAAGCAGAAGTTACTCGTTTACCGTATGAACTTCGGCTTTTACGGATCCGTTGTATCTCTTCAAATTCCTTCTCGCTAATAATTTTTTCATGTGATCCTTCCGTAATGATTTCTTCGCTACGTGAATCCTTGTTCCAGCGAAGCTTTCCACAGTAGACCGGGTTATCGATCACATATTGTATGGTAAAGGTCGCCCATTGCTTGCGTCGTCTTCCTAATAAGCCTTCTTTGTTCAAGATACGAGCAGTATGATTTAATCCTTTTGTTTTGTATAGTTCGAATATCCGGCGGACAATCGGTGCTTCTTTCGGATCGATGAACAATTGACCGTCAGTGAGCTGATAGCCGAATGGGGCATAGGAGCCATTACGCTCGCCCTTCAACACCTTTTGTTCCATACCCATCTTTACACGTTCAGCAAGGTTTTCTCGTTCCCATTGAGCCATAGCACCAACCAAGGTAATAAAGAAACGTCCCATTGCTGACGTAGTTTCAAAGGATTCAGTAGCTGATTTGAATTTTACGTCGTACTTATCGAAAAGCTGTAGCAGATTATGCAAGTCAGTGACTGAACGTACCAAACGATCAAGCTTATAGACAAGTACAACATCGAAGTGCTTCTTAGTCATGTCATGCATCATGCGTTGCATTTTAGGGCGGTTTAAATCTTTTGCTGAAAAACCATCATCGATATAAATGTCTGCAATCTCCCATCCTTGCGAGTTCACAAAGTCAATAAGTCTGCTTCTTTGTGCATCAATACTGTAACCTTCTTTTGCTTGCTCAGTAGTGGACACACGGGCATAGATAGCGGCTCTCATAATTTCTTCCTCCTGCTAATGTTGTGGATATTTTATGTATAAAAACGTGGATAACTATAAAGTGAGAATGTTTGTTCCGATTTAATACTAAAAAAATTTTACCCTCTCTAATTCCTCAAGATAGTTTGCTTGGATTCGATTTTGAATGTAATTGAGTCGGTCGCAAGCATATTCGTAAGACACATCAAATATGGTGGCTAAGCGAACAGGATGCCATTCATGAACCTCCAATTCTCTAAGCATAAAAAACGGCATCATAGCAAGGTTAGTAAATCGTTTGGCGTCCATTTCAAGAAACTCACGCCATGTTTTCGGCATCATAAATTCATTACCTTCATGTCGTAAAATGTGGCAAAGCTCATGAAAGAACCGGTGCTTGAACTGAGATTTATCAAGCCTTTTTGTCATGAGAATAATGCGAATCCCATCCTGTTCAGAACCGTGTGTTGGCCCATATGTAGGGAATAAGAAAATAGAAAAGACTTTGGTTAGATTCTGGATGTTTAAATCATGAGGTGTTAAAATACCATTTTGCTTATATAGTTGTTCAATCCATGTTTCAGTTAGTCCTTGATTGTAGTATTCTAACATGGTGTCCTCTCCCTGTTGGAAACGTATGTTTGTATTTTTGTGTAAAAAGAAGAGCCCAAGAAGGGCCAAATTATCTTTGTAAATCGACTAATTTTGTTTCATCCCCAGCTAGTGCATAACCAGATGTAACCTCTAATTTTAAACCTTTAATGTCTGGTGGAACTTCAAATACGATATTTCCTTTACGTGTAAGCCCTGGATTTACACTTTCCAAAAAGAAGGAAACATTATCATTTACATATGAATCAACACTAGGCATTGCATCATACTTTCTTCCTTCTGAATCAATAATCGAAAATAGGTTTCTGTCAATGATGCGACTTTCTTTATCATTGTTCTTTATAGATGCGTTTACTATAAGAAACATATTATCCGTTGTTTTTTTCAGATACGCATTGCCGATTTCTTTTTTATCATCGATAGAGTGGATTATATAAGTTAATTTCCCAACTTGAACTGGCTCGTTCATCTTGAATATGGTCTGTGTACTTGGTTGGGAAGGTATATCTGCTGGTGTAGATTGCGGATCTAGTTGTGTTGCGGTTTCTGCTTCTGTTGGTTCTGACTCTCCTCTAAAGTTAAAAAATATACCTATCACTAATAGAACAGCAAATAATATCCCCCATATCTTTAGGCTTTCTTTCATAAAGTTATTTCCCCTTTTCATACACTCTTACATTTATAGAAATATTTTCTCCAAATCGTAAAATAATGCCCTGCTTGTCCATTCAGGTCAGGCAGGGTTATTGTTTTTCGGGTTTCAATAGATGTATTTCTTCTTCAGTGCGAGCAATACGTAAAATTTGATAATCCAAGCGTTTGTGAATACGTTTGGTGTCTTCTTTTACAGATGCCACTTCACCATGTAGTTTATGGACTTCCATAGCCAGTGCTTCAAGTTTTGCATCTGTCTCCTCTTGCCGATCATGTATAGCACGTGTGATTTGCTGCAACTCCTTAATACCTTCCAAGATTAAATCTAACTTATCGTTCATACATACCACCTCGCTTGCCTTGTTTCTTTAGTTTCTTAACAAGTTCGATGGCTTGCCTTGCCTCGTCATACATATGCTCCCGAAAAGCTTCTTTTTCCTCAGGAGAAAGATCGTCATATCCTTCCAGACCATCATAGAAGAAGAGGCTCATTTCTTTCTCTGATTTTTTTGGTGATGGATCGTTTGTACGACCCATTAGCCAATCTGCTGATACATCGAATAAATCGGCAAGCTTATCTACTGTTTCCAAGGGCGGTTGTTTTGGATTGTTCTCGTTCTCATATGCTGTGTAAGTAGGTCGAGCAACCCCAATTAAATCAGCTACGTATCCCTGAGTCCATTTTGGTTCCTTGTCTTTTTTCTTTTCACGTAAATACTTCAAACGTTTCGAGAATTCTTTCACCATGTATCGCCCTTTTCTACTAACAATTTAATATAAGTATAATGTTACTTTTAGAAACTTAAAATGAAAGTTCCTAAAAGAAATAAAAGTTGTTGACTTGTTCCTATGGGTAACATATACTAAAAACAACAAAAGTTACCCAAAGGAACATATAGGAGGGATGAACATGCGAGTATGGCTCAAGGAAATCCGTGATTTTAAAGAGTTGAGCCATGATGAAGTTGCAGAGTTGTCAGGTATTTCTCGTAGCTACTACACTCATATTGAAAATGGAACTAAAACTCCGAGTGTAAATGTTGCAAAAAAGATTGCTAAAGCTCTCAAATTCAAATGGACGCGTTTTTTTAAAGAAGAAAGTTCCTTAAAGAAACAAAACACAGCCTAATTTTTTACACACCTTGATTACCAAAACCAACCTCAGTTGGAAAGGAGATGACCACCTTGAGTAAAAACGACGAGCCGATTTGGCTTGATACAAACAAAGAAAGATTTATCGATGCTATGAACAAATGGATTATCCCAGAAGTACTCAAGCTTGACCCTGCCGAGTTAAAACGGCGCAAAGAACAAAGCGAAAAGGAGGAGACAGCATGAACCACATCACCACAGCCGACGACTTCCCGACTGTCATTGATGCGATGCGTTTCCACAGTACTGAAATCGACCGGGTAGCCCAATTACCATTGCCTGAGAAGTTGCAAGAACTGGATAACCTCGAAACGTTCGCTCTTAGTATTGTAGCCCGAATAGAACGTGAGAAGGGAGGAAGAGAGAATGCCCGAGAAAACTGTCCCTGCACACTTGTACCGCGATAAGTACTGGCGTCCGGTGCTGCATCTGTTCAGCAAACATTACAAGCTGAATCAATGCTTCACAACAAAATACTTCGACTTTAGAACAGAAACAATAAAAATTTCTGCGTTGAAGCGCCAATCATCAACGTGGTCGGAAAGTGAAAAGTTCATGTTAAAGCTGGCTCTACACTTGTTCAACTCTTCTAATAAAGTTGATTTGAGCGGAATGGACTATCTGGACGACCACAACACACGACTTGCGATTGAAGCGATTGCGATGCGTTATGAAAACTGAATAAGGTTCGCTTTCAGTACTTCCTATATTCATCATATATCGTTTTAAAAATGTTGTCTGTTCTGAGTAGGAACAAAAAGGAGGATTT
>NZ_KE952748.1:352-21458 GCF_000466385.1 Aneurinibacillus aneurinilyticus ATCC 12856 | reverse complement strand
TTGTTTGTGTCCTGTTGTGGTGGCCTTTTCCTCTCTGAACAATCAAAACACCCTTGGTATCCATAGATGAATAGAAAAGAGTGACGCGTACGGCGTGAACCTTCTTTCTTCCACCTTATGGATAACCAATAGGCGTGATATTGATTCCATAAACATCAGCAAAATAAAAAGCACCTGACTCATCAGGCGCTTTCAGCTTTTCTTTTCAAAAAACGGACCCTTATTACAAATGCAATAGCATGTTGCTTACGATTTCATATGAACGTTGTGAAGCCAGCTTTGTAAACTCAGGAAAATTCACATGCGCTGATCCGTCTGCCTTGTCCGACATAGAACGAATGACAACAAATGGAATTTCATTCATGACACATACCTGAGCAACAGCTGCTCCCTCCATCTCCGTACACATCCCTGCCATCGTCTCATGCAGCTCCCGTACTGTATCACGGCTTGCAATAAATTGGTCACCGGAAAGAATACGGCCGGTCATCGTTTTTCCTTCTGCTGCGTGCTCGCTCGCTTTCACAGCTGCGTCTATCAGTTGTTTATCAGCGCGGAAAATTGAAATATCGGTAAAAGGAATCACGCCACGTGGAAAGCCAAGCGCCGTCACGTCCATATCATGGTGTTGACAATCCGTAGACACAACAATATCGCCAATTTCCAGCTCCGGATGAAGCGCACCCGCTACACCCGTAAAAATTACCGCACCTACTTGAAAGGTGTCAACAAGAATTTGTGTGCAAACACTAGCGTTCACTTTGCCGACGCCACATTTACACAGCACGACCTCTCTGTCTTCCCATCGTCCCTCATAATATGTGATTCCAGCCTTGCGCGATTCATGTATAAGCTCCATTCCTTCTTTATACAACGCGATTTCTTCATCCATCGCTCCGATGATTCCGATTCTCATACCTTCTCCCCTTACTCCGCTTCTTTTTCTCCGTCAAAACCTGCATTGCTTTTAGTTGACTGCCGTTCTTCGATACGGTGGGGAAGAATGACAATATGATTCTCCACCTTCTCATTGTTCATATACTTGGTCAGCAAGCGCATGGCCACTGCCCCAATATCATACATTGGTTGAACTACAGTTGTCAGACGTGGACGAACCATTTCTGCAAGACGAATGTTATCGAATCCGATTACATCTACATCTTCAGGTACACGAAGACCACGGTCTTGAATACCATGAATAACACCAACCGCCATCTCATCACTGGCCGCAAAAATCGCTGTCGGCTGTTCCACCAGCGACATGAATTGCTCTACTGCATCCAGACCGGACTCATAACGGAAATTGCCGTTATACACATAGCTATCCTTAAAGGTTAATCCCGCTTCGTCCAATGCCTTCTTATACCCTTCAAAACGGCGCATACCTGCCAGCGGATCGATAAGTGGACCCGTTACCATTGCAACGCGTTTGTGCCCTTTTTCAATCAGATGTTTCGTCGCATCATATCCGGCTTCATAGTGGCTAATATCGACAGACGGTAATTGCCCTGTCGGATCTTTTGTTCCCGCTAAAACGATCGGAACAGAAGCTGTCGTAAATACTTGCATATGGTTCTCGGTAATCTCCCGGCCCATGAATACGATCCCGTCTACCTGCTTCTCTAGCAACGTGTTCGTCAAATGCAGTTCACGCTCGATCCGTTCATCCGAATCACATAAAATAATGTTATATTTATACATGCTAGCGATATCATCAATCCCACGCGCTAACTCAGCGAAAAATGGACTTGCGATATCGGGAATGACCACTCCGACCGTAGTCGTACGCTTGCTAGCCAGGCCGCGTGCCACCGCATTCGGACGATATCCAAGCTGTTCAATCGCCGCAAGCACTTTTTTCCTTGTGGAAGGTTTTACATTCGGGTTTCCGTTCACGACACGAGAAACGGTTGCCATTGAAACCCCCGCCTCCCTTGCCACATCATAAATTGTAACTGGCAATCGTAATTCCTCCTACTGTTATAGTTTGCTGTAATGTAAACAATGAGTTTTCATTCATTTTCATAATTTTTCACTTATCATATTATAAATTACCTTCGTATGCAATCGGATTCACATATTATTTAGTAAAAATAGAAACAGACAAACCTAAATTATTGTAACAGGCTTGTCTGAACGCTTCTACCGCTCTTTTTTATTACCGCTATATGGCCCTATACCACCTTGGCTAATCGCTTTATGAGCGACAATCCAGCGATCGTTTTCATTGTTTTTCATTAGCGTATATTGAATTCGATATTTCTGACCTGTTTCTACTGTGCCCAGATATTCTACAATCGCAGTATTTTTGTAGTATGATGTTATACGCGTTTGTGGAAGTTTCATGGATAGGGGGCTAATCTGACGAAAAGTCGGATTCACGGCAAGTTTTTGATCCGGCATAGAATAATTCAAATCAATCGTTTCATATGTGAGTTGCGTAGCCAGTTGTTCGCTCCAGTTTTGGTCATAATAGTCATGCAGCTGCTTTTTACTCGTAAAATCCATATACGTATGAACCGGTTGATTTTTGATATATGAGATTTTTATGCGTTGTGTAGCATGCTGTACTTTTTGTTCAGCTTCCCAAATAGCGCTCAGCAGCTCCTGACGCTGTGTCTGTGTTACGTTCGGCTGCTTATGTTCGAATGACATCGGCCCTTCAATCGGAGTCTTGCTTTGTTCGCTTTGGATTTTCTGCCCTCCGCACCCCGTGGCGGCAAACAATACCGCGAGAAGCGCGGTGAAGAGCAAACGTGTCTGCTTATACTGTCGCGGCATATACGTCACCTTGTTTCCCATAAAGATTAATAATTCTAGGTTGTGCATGCCACTTATTTTTTATGTAGTAGATACAAAGAAACACAAAAAGATCACCGGGATTTACCGGTGATCTTTTATTAATTATTATAATACCGGCGCGCTTTCTTTATAGAGGCCGGATTCACGAAGCTTGGCTACAAATTCATTAAATTGCGGAATGTTAATTTGTTGTTTGGCATCAGAGAGTGCCACGTCCGGGTCTGGATGCACTTCAATCATAACACCGTCTGCACCGACAGCCAAAGCCGCTTTCGCAGTTGGCAGCAGAATATCACGACGCCCCGTAGAATGCGTTACATCAACGAATACCGGTAAATGCGTCTCCTGCTTCAAAATCGGAACAGCAGAGATGTCGAGAGTATTGCGTGTTGCTTTTTCATATGTGCGAATACCGCGCTCACACAGCATAACCTGGCTATTTCCACCAGATACGATATACTCAGCAGCATGAATGAATTCCTCAATCGTCGCAGACAATCCCCGCTTCAACAGCACTGGTGTATTCACACGTCCAGCAGCTTTAAGAAGCTCGAAGTTCTGCATATTGCGTGCACCGATTTGAATTACGTCCACATATTGGGTGGCCATCTCAATATCAGTTGGCGTTACGATTTCACTTACTACTTTAAGACCGAACTCATCTGCAACCTGACGCAGAATCTTCAAACCTTCCTCACCAAGACCCTGGAAATCATACGGAGATGTTCTCGGTTTGAATGCACCGCCACGCAATAGCGTAAGGCCATTTGCTTTGAGCGTTTCTCCTATCTGACGCACTTGTTCATACGATTCTACCGAGCAAGGTCCAGATACAAGAACAGGCTCTCCACCGCCAACCTCTACTGGTCCAAGTGTAACGACCGTATTATCTTTTTGCTTTTTACGGCTTACGAGCAACGCTTTTTGCGTTTCGTCTTTCTGCAGATCAAGAGAGGCCTTGAAGATTTGTTTAAATAGATGCTGAATGGCGCTATCCTTGAAGGGACCTTTATTATTCTCCACAATCAGGTTCAGCATTTGACGTTCCCGCTCAGGATCGAAGCGATTAATCCCTTGCTTAAGCTTCACCTTTCCAATTTCCTGCACCAACTCAGCTCGTCTGTTAATCAGCTCCAAAAGCTGCAGGTTGACCGCATCCAAATCGCTACGAAGCTGCTCTAACTTTTCGTTGCTCATCTTCTCTCCACCTCTTGTACTTTTTCAGATAATTTTCAAAAAAATATTTAACCTGTATTATAACTTATTCTTTTTTCTTTGTCAGCCTTTCTATGAAAATCGCAAAAAAGGAATTTCTTTCCCTAAAGCGAATACCTTACATATTCCCTCACTATCTAAAAAAGGGATACGTTTTTCACTTGGAGGAGTTGCAATGTATGTATATAGAAAATAACAATCACATCTTCGCGCTAGACATAGGGACACGCAGTGTAGTTGGTCTGCTGGCGGCACCCGTTCCGGGAGGGAAGTTCGCCGTGCTTGGCTATGAACGCGAAGAACATGAGGAACGTTCTATGCTGGATGGTCAAATCCACGACGTGATGGCAGTAGCCGATGTTATTACCCGTGTGAAGCAACGGCTTGAAGATAAGCTGAACGTTACGCTTACGAATGTAGCTGTGGCAGCGGCCGGCCGCTCCCTTCATACACAGCGCATTGATGTGGCACAGGATATTTCCGGATTGGGCCAGCTTACGCACAATGACATTATCGCGCTTGAATTGACAGCTGTCCAAAAAGCACAGCACATTCTGGCCGAAGAACATAAAGCAAATGATTTTAACCAATATTATTGCGTAGGTTACAGCATCGTTAATTATTATTTGGATGGTGAAATAATTGGTAGCCTAGTGGAACAACGCGGAAGCGAAGCACGGGTAGAAGTGATTGCTACATTCCTGCCTCGCATGGTCGTCGATTCTCTCATCGCCGCCCTGAAACGTGCCGGCTTGGAGATGCGCGCACTTACTCTGGAACCCATCGCTGCTATTAACGTTCTTGTACCTTCAACAATGCGTCGCCTAAATGTCGCGTTGGTCGATATCGGGGCGGGTACGTCTGACATCGCTATTACAGGGGAAGGAACTGTGACAGCGTATGGTATGGTGCCAACCGCTGGAGACGAGATTACAGATTCACTCAGTCAGGCCTATCTACTCGATTTTACTGTGGCTGAAGAAGTGAAGCGTAAGCTGGCAACACAGGAAGAAGTGACGTTTTCCGACATTCTCGGTATGGAATCTACCTATTCCCGTGACGAAATCATCGGGCAAATCGAACCTGACCTCGATAATCTGGCAGATTTAATCAGTGAACGTATTATGGAATTGAATAGCCGACCACCGCAGGCAGTCATGCTTATCGGCGGCGGAAGTTTAACACCACGCCTGCCTGAAAAGGTTGCAGAACGCCTTCGTCTGCCTCAGGCACGTGTAGCCGTTCGCGGAGCCGACGCTATCCAATCATTTACAGAAAAAATCGATTTGAACGGACCTGAATTCGTTACACCGCTCGGTATTGCGGTAGCCGCAGAAAAACATCCGATTAAATATTTAACTGTGTATCTAAATGAGGAGCCCTTACGTATTTTTGATTTAAAGCAAATAACTGTAGGAGACGTACTATTATATGCTGGAGTGGATATCAAGCGATTACATGGTCGTCCCGGACTGGCGATGACCGTTCATATAAATGGAAGAATGAAAATTATACCGGGCGAGCATGGCACTGCTCCTATTCTCTTGCTAAACGGTGAGCCGGTTGCACTGGATACGCCTGTGCAAGAAGAGGATCGTCTAAGCTTTACACCTGGACGAGACGGTGCTCCTGCTTCCACCACGCCAATCCAGATTGTAGAAAATGAGAATATAGATACACTGGATGTACGATTGAATGAATCCCCATTGTCGCTATCTCCTCTCGTGCTTATTAACGGACAGGAGGCAAACTGGGATACCTCGCTTACAGACCGCGATGAGATAGAGATTCGTCTTCCGGCTACATTGCGTGAAGTGCTGATGGAAGCAGAAGTATACACTTCCGATATGGAGAAGCAGCAGCTTCTTTATACTGTGAACGGACAAGCTGCACAGTATGAATATTCGAGCTACCTATTTACAATCAACGGGCAAGAAGCGCAACTGGAAAATAAAGTGAAGAAAAACGATGTAATCAGCTATCAGGTGCAAGCCGTGCTTCTGCCTTCGATCAGGGATGTGCTGCCAATTACAGAACAAACTGAAATACATACGCTTGTTACATTTAACGGCCAAAAAATTAAAATCCCTTCCAGCGAGATGGAAGTTTATGTGGATGGTGAACGTGCCCTGCTTACCGATCCCATCCGTGCACATGCATCAATCGCCGTAAACGTTCGCTTGAAAGACGAACCTGTATTCAGTGACGTATTCCGCTACGTAAGTGACAATCTGCATGCTACCGAACCGGGAAAAAAGCTTGTGATTACGATTAATGGAAATCCGGCCTCCTTTCAGGATCCGATCAAAACAGGAGATGTGTTGGAATTTGAGTGGCAATAAACACAGATGCCTATCCCGTTCCCCTTTAACTCTGATATACACGTCAAAATGAGGGCGTAAAACTATAAAAAGGGTGTAAGGAAACGTGTTTTCCTACACCCTTTTTGTTGCATATCAGCACGAAACGCCTGTCTTCTTCCTCCGTTCTTACGCAATAGATTCCTTTAAATTCTTCTCTGTAATATTCCAGTGTGAGGTATGCCATGCAACACTGTCGTTCTTAACATAAAGCACCTGCGGAGATTCGTGCTTCACACCGAAACGTTCTGCGATTTCGTTGGACACAGGGCGTGCCGTCTGTACGATGACAAGCGCCCACGGTTTAATGCCCTCCTGCTTTGCATACTTCATGAACTCATCATACGCCTGACTGCTGATGGGGCAAGTCGTACTATGCTTTAATAGAACCGCTTCCGGATTTTCTTGCAAGAATCGGTCTAATTCCTCTACTGTCGTTAGCTCCTTCATGTCTTTTCCTCCTTTACTCGACTGGCTTTTCTTTTCTATCATATCACACTTACCATACAGCCAACCGCTTGTGCGCTCTTTGTTCGGATCATAGCATGTTTAAGGAAGGAAAATACCGACAGCCAATTACCCTACTGTCCAGCTGATCGTTCTGCTTCTATCTTCATTGCCGACGCCTCTGCAGCCTGCCAGGCAGTCACTGCTTGTTGCAAATTTTGGTTGGTCTGGGTAGCTTGTTCAGCTACTTGAATCACTTCATCCGGCAGCGCATAACGTGGGGCCGTCCATCCGCTGGCCGTCATTACTTGACCAATCTCTGCCACGTTTTGAATTGAATGGCTCAGCAATTGCTGGAAGCCCTGTCGAAGCTCCGGACAACTGGTCTCCGAGATGGTTTGCGCATAAGCAGTTACCATCATTTTTTCGTATGCCAACAATTCTGTTGCGATTTGCTTATCTGTCACTGGCATCGTTTAGGCTCCTTCCTATTGAACTCCCTGTGGTGGATGCTGATGCTGATTGAGCATCTGACAAAGAAACTGATAATTTTTCTGATGTCGTGCTGCCATCTGGCGACATACTTCTTTTAACTCTGTGGTTACTGTATGGGAAGCAGCATTTATATATGTTTCACATAACATTTCTTCCTGACTCATTCGTGCTTCCAATTGCACTAGCTCTGTTGCAGTTAGCGGTTCCATGTGCATCTTTTGTACCATATTTTTATCCTCCGAAAAGAATCAGCTCACATGTTTTATAGTTTCTCCAAATTTTCCGGGTTTCTTCATACAAATCCTGTCAATAACAATTGAGATATTTCACAGATTCGTGCATAATAAGGAAGGTTGAGGTTGAAAAGTAGAATGTGTAAGATTTCAGAAGAGGTGGTTACAGACATGAAAAAAACAGTAGTGGTAATGCAAGGTGACCAGACCGGACAAGAGCTTCTTGATGAAGCATTGCGTGTGCTACAGCCAGATGTAATAGGCTTTGAAATTGATTTTGAAACGTATGACTTAAGCCTTGAAAACCGCAAAAAAACGAATAATGAAGTAGTACACGAAGCAGCCCGTGCTATGAAGCGGACAGGCTTTGGCCTTAAAGCGGCGACCATTACGCCGGAAGAAAAAGGCTCCGTGGGAAGCCCAAACGCTATTCTTCGACGGGAAATCGATGGGAAAGTTATTCTTCGCACAGGTCGCCGTATTCCCGGTATTCGTCCAGTAGCCGGTGCATATGCTCCAATTTCTGTCGTACGCATGGCCGTTGGCGATGCATATGGTGCAAAAGAATGGCGCGAAGGTGAAGGCGTGGATGAAGTCGCTTATCGTACAGAGAAAGTAGACCGCAAAACATGCCGCGCAGTTGCAGAGTTCGCATTCCGTCACGCACAGAAAACGAATGCAAAAGTATTCGGCGGCCCAAAATATACAGTAAGCCCAGTATATGAAGGTATGTTGAAAGAAGAGATGGATGCTGCTAGCAAGCGTTATCCGACAGTTAAATACGAACCGCAATTAATTGATGCTACTTACGCACTGCTACTGTCCTCCGCAGGCGATGCAATGGTTATTCCGGCATTGAACCGTGATGGTGATTGCCTGAGCGATATGGTATTGCAAATGTTCGGTTCCATTGCAGGTGCAGAGTCCGTCCTGCTTGGATTCGATGAAGAATTCAACACACAGGCTGTTATGGTAGAAGCGCCTCACGGTACCGCTCCTGCGCTTCAAGGTAAAAATATTGCTAATCCAATGGCCATGATTCTTGCATCTGCTTCCCTGCTCACATACTTCCATGATCAGAAATCCTCTATGGCTTCCCGCGCCATCTATGAAGCAACGATTGAGGCGGTAAGCCAGGGCGTACGCACTGCCGATCTCGGCGGAAGCGTTACGACAAGCGAGTTTACGGACAATGTAATCGAGCGCGTAAGAACAAAGCTTGATGTATGGTCTACCATGCAGAATTTCTAATTTCACGTTACATTTCACGTCAAAGAATGAAAGACCCCTTTCTCATCGAGTGAGAAAGGGGTTCTTTATTTTGTGAAACGAACAATACAAATCCAGTACACAAAACCTCCAGCCATTGAATGGATTGGAGGCTTTTTTATGTCCGTTTATGCTTTACGATTTTTTCTCTTCGATGCAATGAACATTGTGGTTAACAAAATGAGCGGAATCGCCATGGAACCAATTAACCCAAAAATTGCAATTTGCTGCCCTCCCATATGAGCGTACCCCCCTGCACTAATTTGATTCTATTGTAATAGAATCAGCCGGGAAAAGTCTACCAGCCCCACAGGCCACTTCATCCGATTCACCCATATTTCTCAGTAATTGTAAAACTTTATTCACAATTTCATTGCTGTGTCCGCCGCAATGCCTCGATAATTTGATGCTGCCATAACGTATCCCCAAGCGACTGCACAAGAAGGTACAAATCTAGCCATTCGTCCACATCTAGCGAAGTCTCAACTTTGCATCCTTTCAGCATCATACGAGTAAATTCAGAATGCTCAGCAAACGAAATCGCTCTTCGTTCTCCCGCTACCTGAAGACATTGTAAACACTGCTTTAAATCTTCTTTTACTTGCTCTACAAGCTCATGATGCTCACAATAACAGCATCGGTACATTGGTACATGTTCAATTTGCGTATGGTTCATATACACAAGCTTACGTAAATATAAATGCATCACATGGCTACAACGTTTACACTGTTTTTCCATTGTTCTTCCCCTTTCCCGTTACGGCACCGTTGTATCAATTGCAATATATGTATTCAGGAAAAGGGAATTTTAACCCATCTTAATAACGTGCGTTAATTTTTTGACATGAAGGACAAATGGCTATTTTGGCGGTAGTGCCTTGTTCATCCTCCACCGCATACCCCTTGAGGCTTGCATCTGAATCACAGTATATGCACCCAGATGAAAAATCCATATCAAAATTCGCCTTCCAGGCGTAGGGTTTGAAAATTTGTCCTGTGTGAATTGATAGTGGCATGTCGTTCATTTTGAGACCTCCTTATGTTCATCGACATTCAATTTCCGGTATTTTCTAGCATAAACAAAAGCTGTCTGCTTTATACGAATTGCAAGAAAATAATTGCCTTCACATTGTCCCAGCCACTACATACACTAGTATATATAAATAACGTTTACTACTAAGTGTCATGTTTATTCATCTATACTTCTTTATTCAGACAGGAAGGAGGAAAACGATTGAAACGAAAAACCACGCATGTAATACGTACTTTCCGTCAGCCTTCCTATATGCATCCTGCCAACTACTTTGTCCCCATCGTAGAAAAAGCGAAACCTGCTATTATTTCTATTACGACGGAAGACTATGCCGTAAATCGGAAAATGACAAAAATCCTCCATCAATTTCTATTTCCTAACTCTCAGGTACCAGGTAAGGAGGTACGCCGTAGCTTCGGAACCGGGTTCATCATTCATCCACGCGGTTACGTATTGACGAGCGAACATGTTATCCATAACGCAAAGGTTATTCATGTTAAATTAATTTCAGGAGAAATAAAGCAGGCAGAGGTTGTCTGGCGCGATCAGACACGCGATCTCGCCCTTCTCCATATCGCAAGTCGCGGCGCTTTTCCCATACTTCCTCTCGGCTCTTCTGCCGAGACCCAGGTCGGCGAACTCGTCATCTCTATTGGCAATCCTCTCGGACTCGAAAATACGGTGACGACTGGCATTATTAGCGCAAAAAACCGGCCGGTACAAATCGCCGGCCGGAAGTATGAAGATATTATTCAGACAGATGCTGCGATTAATCCCGGCAACAGCGGCGGGCCGCTCATCAACATGAACGGTGAAGCCGTCGGCATGAATGCCTTTATTATCAGGGACAACCATGGGCTTGGTTTTGCCATCGGGATCGATAGCATTAAACCGCTCATCCGCAAATTTCTGTAAAAGAATGTGTTACTCGTACGAAGTACTGGTAAATTCCACATCCGGATTCTTTTCTTTTGCCCAACGTTCGGCGAACTCATTCTCAAGCAGTACGACCAGTCTGCCTTCCCGATCACGTACTGTTAGGCTTCCTCCGTACTGGATTAAGTTCAGTTCATGTTCTTTTTTGTTCCCTTTTATCCAGCGGGCCAACGTATAGCCTAACGGCTGCACTTCAACTTCTACGCCATATTCGCCCCGCATCCGATGCTCGAATACTTCAAGCTGCAACTGGCCCACGACGCCAAGAATAAGCGTCTCGGCGCCGGGAGCAGCCGTGGTGAAATATTGGACAGCCCCTTCTTCCGTCAACTGCTGCATTCCCTTATGGAACTGCTTGTGCTTCATAGCATCTTTCGCGCGTACTCTGGCGAAAATTTCTGGCGAGAAGTGCGGGATGCCCCCAAAAGTAAACGTCTGATTCCCTTCAACAAGCGTATCCCCAATGCCAAAAGTGCCAGGATCAAATAAACCTATAATATCACCCGGGTATGCATTCTCTACAATGTTGCGCTCTTGAGCAAGAAATTGCTGGGGCTGTGATAATTTGATACGCTTGCCGGTACGGACATGCTGAACGGACATACCTCGCGTAAACGTCCCTGATACGATGCGCAAGAATGCAATCCGATCACGATGTGCCGGATTCATATTTGCCTGGATTTTAAAAATAAAGCCGGAGAATTTATTGTTATCTGGAGATACCTCTCCTTTATCACTCATACGTGGAACAGGTGCAGGCGCCAACCGCAGGAAATATTCCAGGAACGATTCCACTCCAAAATTCGTCAGTGCACTCCCGAAGAAAACAGGCGTTAACATGCCGTTGTCGATTTTCTCTTTATCGAACGGATCTCCTGCAATGTCCAGCAGTTCAATATCCTCTTCAAGCTTCGTATACAACGCCTCTCCAATAATTGATTTTACTTTCTCGTTGTTCTCTTCATCCTGAAACAAAGGAATGATCGTACGTTCTTCTTCCCCGCGCCTAAACAGCTCCACATGCTGCTTCTCCCGATCGTATATGCCTTGGAAGTCTATGCCGGAGCCTATCGGCCAACTCATCGGGCAAGAACGGATGCCCAGTACTTCTTCCAGCTCTTCAAGAAGAGCCAGTGGTTCCTTCGCGTCCCGATCCATCTTATTGATAAATGTAAAAATCGGGATTTTCCGCATACGACATACTTCGAACAGCTTAATCGTTTGCGGCTCTACCCCTTTGGCCGCATCAATCAACATAACTGCACTATCAGCCGCTGTCAACGTACGATACGTATCTTCGCTGAAGTCCTGGTGTCCAGGCGTATCCAAAATATTGACCGCATACCCGTCATAAGAGAACTGCATAACGCTTGATGTAACAGAAATGCCGCGTTGCTTCTCAATTTCCATCCAATCTGATGTTGCCTGTTTCGATTTACGGCTCTTAACCATGCCTGCCGTATGAATCGCACCACCGAAGTATAGTAATTTCTCAGTCAATGTCGTTTTACCTGCATCTGGGTGCGAGATAATTGCAAATGTTTTTCGTGGTTCTGCCTTAGCCATATATGTAAAACTGCCTCCGCTTCTTCCTAATCTTAAACACAATTAACTATATCACGTTTCTTTGCCGCAAAAAAGAAAAAGAGAATGCCTCGTTTTGAGGCGCTCTCTTTTATTCGGCTTGTTTTTATTAGCGGAATGGGGCAGTAACAGAACGGCCAATGTCGCGGATAAGCATACGGACATCCTCTCCAGCCGTCTGTAACGTACGTGCTCCTGCACCCTTCACACGAGAGCTGAGCGTACGGATACGTTGTGTTAATGTTTTGTCGGCGGTTACATGGATAGTATAACCCGGTTCGGCACGTTTGACTGCTTCATGCACATTGCGTTCCAGCATTTTCATATTCGATGCCGTAGCCCCTTCAATACCGATAACCGCATCTCGACCATCCACTACCGCTGTGGCACGGGTTACTCCATTTACATGGGCTGCAAGCTGTGCAATACGCTCCGCTGCTTTCTGATCCTGTTGATTTGATGCATATGGATGTACACCATACGTATTATAACGTCCAGGAATCATATTCGATTTAGGATACATATACGCCATATCAGGTCTCAATCCATACTGCTGGGTGCCATATGGACGAATACCAAAATTGTCGTTCATTGTCGTACCATTCGTATTATATTGATTTAAGCGATATGTTTCAGATTGTGTTTTTGCTCCATTATTGGTACCGGCACGTGACCCGCAAGCGGCAAGCGCACCAGCCATTGTCAAAACAAGCAAGGCGGCGACAAACAACTTTAACCGTTTATGCATAAAAAGTCACCTCTGCACATAGTTTGCTTCCTAACAGCGAAAATTATAGAAGCTAATAAAGTAATCCTTCCATCCGTGTAGGATTCTTCATCCTCCACCGATGACCGTTGGAACAAAATAAATGGCAAAGCACAGGGCGGAGGCTTCATTACCCCATCCCTGTGCTCCAGCTTATCCTTGAGCAGGATCATTTTGGGAGATATCAGAAAGAGCAGCGCCTGCTTCATTCTGGTAAATATTCTGTACCGCCAGGTCTCCCAGAGCAACAATACCGACTACTTGATTGTTGTCCACTACAGGTAAACGACGAATTTGATGTTTCGCCATAAGATCAGCTGCCTCATGAATATCCATCTGTGCCGGAGCCGTAACGATATTATGAGTCATCACATTGCGTACTGGTGTTTGGCTATCACGGTTTTGCGCGGAAGCACGAATGGCAATATCGCGATCCGTAATCATTCCAACGCATTGTCCGTTCTCTACGACAGGAACGGCACCCACATTATAATCATTCATAATTTTAGCCGCTTCTTCAAGTGACTGGTGCGGTTGGACTGTAGCTACCTGACGAGTCATAATATCCTGCAAACGTTGCGACATGTATAATTCCTCCCATGTACATGTGTCGGATTCATATGAACCCTTTTATAGCGTGATAAACAATGCTGCAACGTATGCGTGGATAATTTTTCAAGTAATACGCTCCGAAGAAAGTAGATGTCGCTTTCTTGCTTTATAGCGCCTTATTCCCAAAAAAATAAGGCGCCATCGACGGCTATAAGCCGTATGTGCGCCTCTTTTTTACTTTGCCTTTGCTTTTGTTATTATTTGTGCAATTTCCGGGATTTTCATATCACTATTCAAATCATATGTGCCATATCGCACGGAACCCATCAAGCTAAAATCGTTTAAATATTTGACCAGTAACCTTTGATCCGAAATAATATGCGCCTCTTGCAGCTTCTTAGATGCTTCTTCTGGACTCATACCCTTTTCTATGACCAAACGGTATGTATATAGTTTCTTCTCAGGTTGTGCTGGCGGATTTGCTTGCGATGGTTGACCGGCATTCGCTGAACCTGAGGCTGCCTGAGGTATTTGAATTTCCTTAATCGGTTGGCTTGTCGGATCATTCTTCTGTACACTTTCTGGTTGGGCCGAAGTCGCCTGATTTGGAAGTTCGTTATAGTAAGCAAATGAAAGCACCGCAACGGAAAACAAAATACCGGCTGCGAATCCTCGCAAACCTTGTTTCGTTATTCTAGGCACCTTCCTTCTTCCCCTTTAGCTTTTCTTTCGCATGACGATTTTCTCCAGCTTTTTGATTTCCTTTTATGCCTAGCTTACCTTGGATTTGATGGATTTCTTTAAGAATTTGAATAGACAAATTCTCAACTTTTTCTTCCAACTGAGCGGTTTGGTCCTTCTCTTTATAGAAAGAATAAATTAAAATCCCGATACCAAGCAAAAGCAGACCGATAATTGCATACTGCATACGCTTCCTCCATCATGTTCATTTTGGATGTTCGAATCCTCGAAGTATGTTTTCTGCCTTTTCATTTATACCATACTTCTGTAAAAACACAAGGGAAAATCGACACTGAAAGCGTTATCCATGAAATTCATGAACATTTTTTGTCGAAAGATGACGTTTGTCCCTTTTTTTAAAAACTGTACTTTATCCAGTTCCAGATTCATATTTATAGGAAAGATTGAACATATGGAAAGGAGTCTGAACACATGCATACATTCCGGAAGAAATATCGTGTGTACGTAAGCCCCTATGATCCTTGTCCTCCTATGACAAAAAAAACATACGAGACCCCTCCCCAGCTTTACTTGGGATTTCAGCCTTATGGCCTTCCGCAATACCCGCCGTCCGAAGCCTTACGTCAAGGAACCCTGTGGCCTGCCCTATATGCCCCTTATCAAAGCCCATATAAAGATAAATATGGAAAAAGGGAGGCTGACGAATGAAGAAGACAGGCGATAACTACTATGACCTTCTGCTTGAAATCCAACAGGTGGATTTTGTAATAATCGAACTGAATCTTTACCTCAACACCCACCCGAACGATCAGGCGGCAATCGCTCAATACAACGAATGTGTACAACGAAGCATTCAATTGAAAAGAAATTTTGAAGCGCTGTATGGACCTCTTACAAGCTTTGGGTATAGTTTCTCTCCTACCCCCTGGCAATGGGGAAAAGCTCCCTGGCCCTGGCAGGTATAATGTAAAAATGAAGGAGGACACCCGTTTTGTGGATTTACGAAAAGAAGCTACAATATCCGGTACGTGTAAGTAAGTGCGATGTGCGAATGGCCAAATTTTTAATAGAACAGTACGGAGGTGCGGACGGAGAACTGGCAGCGGCACTGCGCTACCTGAACCAACGCTATACAGTTCCAGATAAAGTAATTGGTCTCTTAAACGATATTGGAACAGAAGAACTGGCCCATCTGGAGATGATCGCGACGATGGTGTACAAATTGACAAAGGATGCAACAGCAGAAGAGATGGAAAGGTGTGGGTTGGGAGCACATTATGCCAATCATGATAAAGCATTGTTTTACGGGAATGCAGCCGGCGTACCTTGGACTGCGACGTATATACAGGCAAAAGGCGATCCGATTGCGGATTTGTATGAAGATATTGCTGCCGAGGAAAAAGCCAGAGCAACATATCAATGGTTAATTAACATGACAGATGACACGGATTTAAAAGACTCGCTTAGTTTTTTACGTGAACGGGAAATCGTTCACTCCCAGCGCTTCCGGGAAGCGGTTGAAATCCTTAAAGAAGAGCGGGAGCGAAAAAAAGTATTCTAGTGTGGTACAAACAAAGGAGCAAGACAGCCAATTCCTTCTAATCGAGACTAAAACGTCAAGTCAGGGGAGAAAAAATCTGTTCTTGCTCCCTATTCCTCACTCTACTCTATCCATTCTGTTTTCTTATCTATAGGGATACGCCGCGATTCGCGAACCATGTCCATTTTTCCAATGTAGACAAGTCCGACGATCCCGTCCTTTCCTTCCAAGCCGAATGTTTCTTTCATAACCGGATGATAGCTCGGGGCTCCCGTGCGCCAAATGGCACCATAACCTAGAGCATGCGAAGCGAGAAGCATATTCTGGATGCTGGCTGCGACTGCAGCGTACTCTTCCGTATTCACGACATAGTCCTCCTCATGCGGCAGGCAAGCTACCGCAATAACGAGCGGCGCACGAAACGCTTTTTTTACGTTTTTCTCATACAATGCTGTACGCTCTTCCTCCGTCAATTCTTCGCCTTTCTCAAGCAAGGCAATTTTGGCATATGCTTCACCAAGCTTTTTTCGTCCGTTGCCTATCATGACGAAATATTTCCACGGCTGGGTATTGAAGTGGCTAGGAGCCCAATTACCTGCTTCAAGTATCTCCTCTATATGTTCACGGGGCACTGGCTCATCCATCACTTTACCAATCGTTCGTCTTGTCTGGATTAATTTCAAAAGCTCGTTCATAGAATCCTCCTCATGTAATGTCCTGCCCTCTTAAAAATGCGGCTAACGGTTCGGCAAACAAATGGGTGTCTACTACCCCTGCCATATGGCCGTTTGGACTGTCGATTTCATAATACGAAGCGCGTCCTCCTTTGCGGTTGATTATATCTGCTGCCTGCCTGCTGTACTGTGGCGGAAACAATAAGTCTGAAGTGCATGGAATCATCAGCACCCGTGCCCGAATTTTTCCTAATGCCTCTTCTAATGAGGGGAATCCTCGGCTAATATCGTGCATCATGGCCGCACGTGCCGTGTATACGTAGTGACTTGCATCATAAGGCAGCATACGCTCAGACACAGCTCCTCTGAACTTTTGTACAAATGGCGGAATGCTTTGATACGATGGAGAAATAACGTCACGCTTCGCATCACGAGAAAATGAATCATCATACCACTTATACTGGTATGCGGCAAGATTCATGAGGCTGAGCGCCAGATGCAGGCCCGCCTCCGGCTCCTCTCCTTCGTTGTATGCGCCATCTTTCCACTGCGGATCAAGCACAATCGCATCAATCGCCGCCTGTAGATATGCAAGTGAAGTCAGAACAGGCGTCTGTGCACCACTTATGATGACCGCACATGCTTCCATCATGTCAGGATAGTGAACCGCCCAGTTCATTGTCTGCATCCCTCCAGCGGAAGGCCCCAGCACGGCAACTAATTTTTCGATTCCAAGTGAGCGCACAAGTTCCCGTTGAATGCCTGCCATATCCCGATATGTAAAGACTGGAAACGAAGTGCCATACCTCTTTCCTGTCTGCGGATTTATACTTCTTGGTCCAGTGGTGACAACATTCGGATTTTTGAATTGGATATTACATAGCGTATCCGAGCATATAACAAAATAGCGGTCGGTATCAATTGCTTTTCCAGGACCGATTAATGCATCCCACCACCCCGTCTCGATATCATTCGTGCTGTATTTTCCTGCCGCATGACTGGTTGCACTGAAGAAATGGCAAACAAGTATCGCATTATTTTTTATTTCGTTTAACTGACCATACGTTTCAAAGCCAATCGTAATAGGTATTTCTTGCCCGCACTCCATCCGGTATCTTTCTAACGAGAACACCCGTTTCTTTACCATACTCATTATAATTATCCTCCTTTTTTCCTGATACTACACCAGTACAACTTTTTTCTTCTTTTTGTTATTATACTAGAGATACAGAAGGAGGGAGCGCATTGCGAAACATTCGCTATCCTAATGGCAAACTGCCGATAATAAAAAGAGAAGGAACAGGATTTCCCGAGCGCATGAAAGCGGAAGAATTCCTTGCGCTCGTTCAGGGTAAACAGGATTCCGCCGCAAATCGCGGCATGTCACTCGAAGAAGAATTGAATGAAAGTAACGCATATTACGTATCTCATGCTATCGCATCCGTTCATAAGAAACCAACGCCTGTTCAAATTGTAAAAGTCGATTATCCCTCCCGCTCGGCGGCCGTCATCCGTGAAGCTTATTTCCGGCAACCATCAACAACTGATTACAATGGTGTATTCGAGGGTCGGTATCTTGATTTTGAAGCAAAAGAAACACGCAATAAGACAGCTTTGCCTCTCAGCAACTTTCATGAGCATCAAATCGACCATATGTGCTTAGTGGTTAAACAAAAAGGCATCGCATTTGCTATTATTCGCTTTACCGTCCACGACGAAACCTATGTGCTGGACGCCTCACATATCATACAATTTTGGGAAAAGTCCATCCGGGGCGGACGCAAATCAATTCCTTATGCATACATTAAGGAGCATGGACACCTTATTCCTGTCGGATTTCAGCCACGTCTCGATTATCTCTTTGTCATCAAGCAATGCTATTTCTCATGAGTACATAAATGTATAGTACAGATATCAGACGGACAAGAAAGGGGCAGACACTTTGTATCATCGATTGTACATTGAATATATATATTACTTTAATGTAGAACAAGATTATTACGAATGTCACGAGGTAATGGAGGAACTATGGTTAAATGAAGGGCGAAACCGCCTGCTGCAAGCCCTTCTACAGATAGCTGTTGGCCTGCATCATTTCCGCAATGAAAACATAGAAGGCGCCGTTCGCCTGTTCAAGGCGGCGCTCGCTAAATCAACAGACACTTGGAGTGGAAAACTCGGTATTGATATAGATAAGCTATTCACTGAAACAGAAGAATACCTCAAAAAATTGTATGCTTACGAAAAAGCTCCTTTCTCCTTTTACCCGCTTCATATTTCCATTCTTGATGAACGCTTACACCACGCCGTTGTTGCTTGTGTACCAAAAGGTGTAGCGGAAGAAGATAAATTTTAGAATAATCTATCGTATGAATGAGGAAAAAAAAATTGCCTCATTTTTTCTTTTGCTCAAAAGGATTGACAAAATGATGCATGCTTCATATAATAATGTTAAGTTATTTATAATGATTTCAAATTAATAACAAAAGGTAATAAGAAACTAACATTGAGTCAACTAAAAAATACGTGTAAAAGAAAAAGATATTTCAGGAGGCGGCGGATAGTATGGATAGCAACGTAATTGTGTATACAAGTCAAGGATGTCCTTATTGCAAAAAAGTAAAGGAACAGCTAAATGCATGGGGCATACAATTTGATGAACGTAATGTGTCGGAGAACTATGAATACTTTGAGGAACTGCAACAGAAAAAAATATTCGGAACACCTGCTACCTATATTAACGGTAAACTTGTGCTTGGTTTCCAAGAAGCCAAGATGAAGAAACTGTTGAATCTTCCGGAAGATTTTGAAGCACCAAAGAAAGAGGAAGTATCCCCTTCCGATACAAAAGCACAAAACGAAGAAGCATCTGATGGTATCTTCCGCTCTGTTGATGAGAACATTCTCAGCGAAGTATACGATCTGGTTACAATTGGTGGTGGTCCTGCCGGAGCATCAGCAGCAGTATATGCAGCACGCGGTCGTCTAAAAACACTTGTTATCGATAAAGCACCAGCAGCGGGTACGTTGGCTATTACTCATAAAATCGCCAACTATCCAGGGGTACGGGAAGAGTTAACAGGTCTTGAGCTGCTTCAGCGCATGCAGGAACAGGCACATGATTTTGGTGCTACTTTCGTTCGTACTCCAGTTCTCTCCGTCGATTTTTCTGACCCAGACATCAAAAAACTTGAGGTGGCTGAAGGAACGATTAAAGCCAAAAGCGTATTCATCGCTGTAGGGGCAAAAGCACCTTCAAGCAAAATTAAAGGAGAGGAAGAATTCACAGGTCGTGGGGTAAGCTACTGTTCTACGTGCGATGCCGCCTTCTTTCAGGATCGAACAGTTATTGTAACAGGAGACAATGAAGAGGCCGTGCATGAAGCGGAGGCCTTATCAAAGTTTTGTAAAGAAGTACGTTTCCTAATTCCAACAGGCACTATAAAAGGCGAGGCTGATTTGTCTACACTCGAAGTAAAGGATAATGTAAAAATATATAAAAAATACCGTGTGAAAGAAATCATCGGTGAGAACAGTGTAGAAAAAGCGGTCGTACAAAACGCTCAAAAAGAACTGGAAACATGGGAGATTGATGGTGTATTCTTATACCTTGCCGGAATGAAACCCGGTACCGACTTCTTGAAAGACGCTGTAGCACGTGACGCTGAGGGATACATCAATGTAGATGATAGGCTGCAGACGAGTGTTGCGGGCGTATTCGCAGGTGGAGATGCCCGTCGCACACCGATTAAACAGGCCGTACTTTCGGCAGCTGATGGAGCCATTGCAGCTCTCGGGGCAGATGCACATGTTAACAAGCGCGCTCAGCTTCGTCCACAATATAGTTAATTGCTAAACAAAAAAGCCGGGATTTTCATCATGGAAACCTGGCTTTTTTCTCATTTGTATAATACGTAGTTACTACTCTTTAGCTTCCAGCCATTGTATCAGTATTTCTGTAACTTGTTGTACTCCATTTTCAATAATGTAAGCATACATCAATCCCTGTTCTCCTTCTAGCGGATATGCGTTGTTTTCCATAATCTTCTCCTCTATTCTATAATTACAGTGTTTATGATGGATTCCTTATCCTCCATTGTATACGCTTACACTTAATAGTAAATAAGAAAAAGCTCCCCATTTTTTTTCGTGTTATTCTTAGTACATAACACACCTGTTGAGTACATAATTTGTATTTTTACATCATTGCCATTCACACTGTACCAAAAAAGAAACCATGTTTTATTAGAATGACACACTCTAATAAAACATGGTTTCTTTTGCAATACATAAATGGTGGGCCCTGCAGGACTCGAACCTGCGACCAATCGGTTATGAGCCGACCGCTCTACCAACTGAGCTAAGGGCCCTTTATGGGGCGACCGATGGGAATCGAACCCACGAGTGTCGGAGCCACAATCCGATGCGTTAACCACTTCGCCACGGCCGCCACATATTTTTATTTATGGCGGAGGGAGAGGGATTCGAACCCCCGTGG
>NZ_KE952748.1:0-252 GCF_000466385.1 Aneurinibacillus aneurinilyticus ATCC 12856 | reverse complement strand
GAATCGAACCCACACTGGAGGTTTTGGAGACCTCTGTTCTACCGTTAAACTATGCCCCTGTATTTTGTGTATATAGTCGCGATATTACTACTTTATACTATTATCAAGAAATGTCAATAAGAAAAATAGCGGCGGAGGGGATCGAACCCCCGACCTCACGGGTATGAACCGTACGCTCTAGCCAGCTGAGCTACACCGCCATAATTATGAATAGTAATATGGTCGGGAAGACAGGATTCGAACCTGCGACCC
>NZ_KE952747.1:66804-90193 GCF_000466385.1 Aneurinibacillus aneurinilyticus ATCC 12856 | reverse complement strand
AACCGACGCCCGTTTGGGCACGATGTGGTGACGACCCACTCTGAATCGTACTGGATAATCAACACCCTTGAAGAATGAACATATAAAAAGACGCAGCCTTGTCGGTTGCGTCATATACGATTAACGTGAGAAAGAATGCGGTGTGAGCAGAGATGCACGCGAAGATAATAATATCCAAATAATGGTGCTATTAATCAAAATCTCCGGTACAAGGTACGATACGTTATACAGGAAGGAGTACCAGGCGGCATGCATTCCTTCTGGAGCAAAGCTGCCAAACCAGATGATACCAGAGCTGAAATGGCAAAGAAATCGGAGTGAAGCTGCGAGCGTAATGCCGAGTACGGCACGTGTCATAGTAGCTGCTTTACCAGCGGCACCTGAAGCGGCAAACAGACCGGATAAGCCAATGACCGCATAAGGCAGCGGATAATCAAGCAACACCTGGACAGGGTGGACAATAGAGCCTCCGAGCATTAATTTTAGCAATCCTACGATAAGTCCGGCTGTGAGTCCGGCCTTGACTCCACGGCGGAATGAAAGCAATACAATCGGAATCATGACAAGTGAAATGGACCCGCCCTGTGCCCAGAAACCGCCGAACTTTATGAAGCTTAGCGCATAGGCAAGAGTAGCCATAATCGCCGTCTCCAGCATGATAAGCAATTTTTCGTTTCTCATTTTTTCCCCCTTGTTAATCAGTAATTTTGCACAAAAATGGCACTTCCCGCAAAAGAGAAGTGCCTGCGCACAAGTGCCCGAACTTTCCTACGCTGGCATAACCCAGATCAGGTACAGGAGTTTTGAGTGCGGGTACTCAATCTCAGCCGCACAGCGGCACCCCCAGTTCGAAGCAATATGAAAGATGTATGCAATAAGGTTCGATTCATTTTAGCACATTCTTTACCTGTGGCAAAGCAAAAGCGGAAATTCGCAGACAAGCTGATAGATATCCTTTTTTATTTTTTTATGTATAAACTAAAAATATATTATTCTACTTGTCATAAATTCTTTAGTATGATATAACTTCATCTGTCTACCATGCTAAAGGGGGAAACGGAGTTGTTTAACGCAGTTGTTGTGTCTGTGCTTGTTATCGTGCTTCTTTCATTGCTGCGGATTAACGTTATTTTCGCATTAATTGCAGCGGCGGTAACAGCCGGATTTATCGCCGGCCTGCCACTTACCGAGACGATGGCCACGATGATTAAAGGAATGAGCGGGCAGATGGAAACCGCGCTTAGCTATGTGCTGCTCGGAATGTTCGCCGTTATGATTGCCCGTTCCAACATTACAGCTATTCTGGTGAAAAACCTGATTCGTGTGCTTGGAGGCAAGCGGGGCATCCTGCTTGTGACGATCGCGTTTGTGGCCTCGCTGTCACAAAACGCAATCCCGGTACACATCGCATTCATACCGATTTTGATTCCGCCGTTGCTCGGCTTATTTAACCGTATGAAAATAGACCGTCGGGCGGTCGCGTCCGCGCTGACGTTCGGCCTGCAGGCCCCATATATTATGATTCCTGCCGGATTCGGGCTTATCTATCACGGGATTGTAGTCAGAGAGATGGGGAAAAACGGGATGCCTATCGATGTATCGCTGTTTCCGAAAGCGATGCTTATTCCGGGACTTGGCATGGTACTGGGGCTGTTTGTTGCCCTTTTTATTACGTATCGCAAAGAAAGAAAGTATATGAATAAAGAAAATATACTTGCACCTTCAAGCAAAGAAGAAGAGAATGTTTCATTTACTGGTAGGCATGTGCTTACGCTGATAGCAATTGCAGCCGCACTTGGCGTACAGATATGGACAGAGTCCCTTGTTATCGGCACGCTGACCGGAATCCTTCTGATGTTCGGCTTTCGAGTCGTTCGCTGGAAAGAAGGGGATGATGTGGTGCAGCGTGGGGTAGCAATGATGGGGTTTATTGCCTTCGTTATGCTGCTCGCTTCAGGCTATGCATCTGTTTTGCAGGAAACGGGTGCCGTGAAGGAGCTCGTATCCGCCAGTGGCGATATACTGAAAAGCAATCAACTGCTCGCAGCAGCCATAATGCTGCTGGTCGGACTTCTCATTACAATGGGAATTGGTTCTTCATTCGGTACAGTGCCGATTATTGCTGCCATTTATGTACCGCTTTGTTCGGAGCTAGGCTTCTCGGTACTGGCTACCGCTGCGTTAATTGGAACAGCGGGTGCGCTTGGCGATGCAGGTTCACCGGCTTCCGATAGTACGCTTGGTCCTACGTCCGGTCTTAACGCTGATGGGCAGCACCATCATATTTGGGATACGTGCGTACCTACATTTTTACACTACAACATTCCGCTGTTCGTATTCGGCTTAATTGCTGCTATGATATTATAAAAAAAGCGTCGGTCTTTCGCCTGGGTGAAAGCCGACGTTTTTTTGTTGATAAGGGAAATTAGTTTTCACTATGTATATGTTGCTTAGTTTATTCCCATCATAAAATTATACTTTTATTTGGTAAGGAGAATCTCATGGAAGACAGAAGCCAAAGAGTAGACTCTTTAGTTATAGGGATTGACGTTGGCTCAACGACCGTCAAAGCAACCGTAGTGAATCCAAAAAGCAAAGAAATTCTTTGGTCAGACTATCAACGTCACAACACAAAGCAGGCGGAAAAGGTCTTAGAGTTCTTAATCATCATTGGAAATGAATTTCCACACATCAACCAGGAGAACATTCGTGTGTTTATAACAGGCTCTGGCAGTGGTCCGATTGCTGAACACATTGGAGCGAAGTTTGTTCAAGAAGTAAATGCTGTTACGATGGCGGTGGAACATCTTCACCCTGATGTGGGGAGTGTGGTTGAGCTTGGCGGACAGGACGCCAAAATCATCATTTTTAAGGAAAATGAGGAAACAGGAAGCAAGCAGGCATTAACCTCTATGAATGACAAATGTGCATCCGGCACCGGCGCTACAATTGATAAGTGCATGATTAAAGTAGGGATGCCTATGGAGGAAGTGGGCAATCTGCACTTTGATGATACGAAATTGCATCATGTAGCCGCCAAATGCGGTGTATTTGCCGAAACGGATATTGTCAATCTGGTGAAAAGCGGAATTCCTTCCACTGAAATCATGTGCTCTTTAGCAGATGCTATTGTTATGCAGAACTTATCTGTTCTGACTCGTGGAAATACATTACGGCACCGTGTTCTTTTGCTGGGTGGTCCGAATACATATCTACCTTTTCTGCAAGAGTGCTGGCGAAAGCGGATTCCTGACACATGGGAGGAACGAGGATATGATTATCCGAAAGATGTTCCCATTAATGAACTGATTTTTGTGCCTGAGAACTCACAGTACTATGCCGCTTATGGTGCTGTCATGTATGGGATGCATGAACCGGTTGGTGTAGGCCGTTACACAGGGCTTGAAAGTTTAAAGGAATTTATTGCTCATGGCCGGAAGGCGAAACTGGGGGAAAATGCCGGACCTCCTCTGGTAAACAGTGAAAAGGAATTGGAAGCGTTTCGTCAGAACTATCGTATTCCCCGTTTTACACCGGCTACATTCGTACCGGGACAGAAGGTAAGAGCAGTCATCGGCCTTGATGGTGGTTCGACTTCTTCTAAAGCTGTTTTGGTTGATGAAAGCGGCACCATTTTGCTTAAGGAATATCAGCTTTCTAAGGGGAACCCTCTCGAAGATACAAAAGAAATGTTGAAGCGGATTCAAGATAGGGTGACAGGTCAAGGAGCGGAATTAGAAATCATTGGATTTGGCGCTACGGGCTATGCGGCGGACGTTCTGGAGAAAACGTTAAAGGCGGATGTCAATATTGTAGAGACTGTTGCCCATATGATGAGTGCCGTTCACCAATTTGGTGATATCGATGTCATTTGCGATATCGGCGGGCAGGACATCAAGGTCCTCTTTCTCAAAAATGGGGATATTCGCAACTTCAGGCTGTCCAATCAATGTTCCGCCGGAAACGGGATGTTACTGCAAGCCATGGCGGACCAGTTCGGCATTCCGGTTCAGGAGTACGCGGATACAGCCTTTAGCGCTCCGCTTTCTCCTAAATTCTCATACGGCTGTGCTGTATTTCTGGATGCGGATCGGGTGAATTTTCAGAAGGAAGGGTATTCGAAAGAGGAATTGTTGGCTGGTCTGGCCCTCGTATTGCCAAAGAATATATGGCAGTATGTGGTGCAAATTCCACGCATGGCAGAACTGGGACGTAAATTTGTTTTACAGGGAGGAACGCAATACAACTTGGCTGCCGTCAAGGCTCAGGTCGATTATATTAAGGAGCGAGTTCCCGATGCAGAAGTATATGTTCATCCCCATCCAGGAGAAGCAGGAGCGATAGGAGCCGCTATGGAGACGTTGCGTGTTGTAAAGCGTAGGGGATATTCGACGTTTTTGGGGCTGGATGCGGCCATTAACCTGTATTATATGACCCGCAATGATGAATCGACCCGATGCACATTCTGCCCTAACAATTGCAGCCGCACCTTTATCGATTCTCAAACACCAGACGGAAACATGGCTCGCTATATCTCTGGTTTTAGCTGTGAAAAGGGAACCGTAGAAGATAAGGAAGCTGTGATCAAACTGACCAGAGAGCGCCAAGAGCTAAAGAAACATTATCCGAATCTGGTGGAATATGAAGCGCGTCGCATGTTCCAGCATTTCTATGATCCGATGCCGTTGCCTGAACCGAATACGCCGGTGAAGGATGCGCGGTTAAAGCGCTCATGGTTGAGCGGAATGAGGAAAACGCGGCAAAAGCATCATTTCGAGCGTTCTTCCCACGAAGCAATGGAGAGACGAAGCAAGATTCGTATCGGGATTCCCAAGGTGCTTAACATTTGGTCTACCGCCCCTTTTTGGCGCACATATTTCGAGACACTTGGCATCGATCAGCGCAACATTGTGTTCAGCGACTATACAAGCGAGGAGATGTGGCAGGAAGGAGGAAAGTATGGTTCAATCGACCCGTGCTATCCATCAAAAGTAGCTCAGGCCCATGTTCATAATTTGTTGTTTAAATATCATAATGAGAAAAAAGCGCTTGATTATATTTTTTTTCCCTGCATTACACATATTCCAACCCATTTGCATAACGTAATGGATTCGACCAGTTGCCCGATTGTAGCTGGCGCCCCAAATGTGATTAAAGCTGCTTTCACAAAAGAAATCGACTTTTTTGCGGCAAAAGGGATTACGTACCTTGATCCGGCGGTTACTTTTATAGAGCCGAATTTGATGAAGAAACAGTTGTATGAGGCATTCAAGGAATATCTGCAAATTACGGAGGATGAGAGTGATTTTGCTGTGGACGAGGGCTGGAAAGCCATGGAGTTGTTTGATACCGAGATGCAGGAGAAGGGCCGCATGATCCTAGAGCAGGTGGAACAGGAAAATCGTCTTTCTATTCTGATGATTGGACGTCCTTATCACTCCGATCCGGGCCTTAACCATAGCGTATTGGAAGAGTTTCAAGTACTAGGCTATCCCATCATGTCCATGCGCTCTATTCCTAAGGATGAAGCTTGGCTGCGCCGTTTTTTCAAAGACGACCTGAAAAGCGGGCGTGTTGAGTACGCGTTGGAAGTAAGCGATGTGTGGCCGGAAAACTTCAGTTCCAATAGTGTGCAAAAGGTCTGGGCAGCCAAGTTTGCCGCCCGCCATCCCAATGTAGCTGTATTGGACCTATCCAGCTTTAAATGTGGACATGACGCTCCGACCTATGGGCTGATTGATTCGATTATTTCAACGGCAGGTACGCCTTATTCCGCATTGCATGATATTGATGCTAACAAGCCAAGTGGTTCGATTAAAATACGTGTCAAGACGTATGCTCATAGCCTTGGACTTCATGAAGAGCGCCTACAGGATTTGGCCCAGAAAAAAGCGGAATTACAACGCCGCCTTGAGCAAAAACGCGTTGAACTGTTAAGCCAAAAGCAAAGCAAACAAGTTGAATTGTATGAAAATCAGAGTATTTCTCAGGCGGGAAATTAAAAGCATCTATAACTTCATCAAAATAAGGAGAAAAGTACATTATGTCTACCACTAAAAACAAGGAACAATCATGGAAGCATCTTTCTATTGAGAATGAGTTGCGCCTGTTTCAGACGGAGCAGGAAACAGCCTTAGGTTTACAGGAAAAAAAGGATCAGTGGTTTGATCCTGTTCCGCGTAAGTTTTTGCTCAAAGATAAAGCTACCACGACCATTCTCTTCGGGGGATTAACCATGGCTCAAGATTATTTGGTGGGGGGAGCGCTGAAAGGGCTGGGATATCGGGTAGAGCATTTGGACTGCCCGGATAATGAATCGCTTCGTTACGGCAAGGAATTCGGTAATCGAGGACAGTGCAACCCGACGTACTTCACAGTAGGGAATTTAATTAAACATCTTCATCATCTTCGAGATGTGGAAGGGAAGTCAAAGGAGGAAATTGTTCGCAATTACCTGTTCATTACGGCCGGATCTTGTGGTCCTTGCCGATTCGGTACGTATGTCACAGAGTACCGTAAGGCATTGCGCGATGCAGGGTTCGATGGATTCCGGGTTCTCTTGTTCCAACAGCAGGATGGTTTGAAACAGGCGACCGGTGAGGAATCGGCTCTTAAATTGGATGCTTCATTCTTTATCAGCTTTCTGAAGGCTGTTCTCCTGGGAGACATTTTGAATGCAATAGGATACCGTATCCGTCCCTATGAAGTGGACGTAGGTTCGACTGATGCCGCTTTATCCCGCTGCAAACAATATTTGTATGATGCTTTGAGCCAGCGTAAGCAGTTGTTCCCAGCGTTGCGCAGATGTCGCCAGGAACTGCAAGCGATTCGGGTCGACAGAACACAGGTAAAACCGAAAGTAAGTATCATCGGAGAGTTTTGGGCCATGACTACAGAAGGAGATGGCAATTATCAGTTACAGCGCTTTCTAGAGCGGGAAGGTGCTGAGGTTGAAGTACAATCAATTACAGCCTGGATCTTGTACCTTATTTGGGAAGGGCGTTACGATACGCGTAAACGAATGAACCTGCAAGAAGCGGATTCCGGACGTTATGGCCTAAAAGGGAAGAATCCCGCCTTGCGCCTGCTTGTATTAGGATTGGCTGACCGTGCCGTACGAGTAATGTTCCAAGCGTATGCCAGAGCTATCGGTCTGCATGATTATCATTTACCCAACATGGATCAGATTGCCCAGGTTGCCCATGATCATTACAACAACCATTTGCGTGGCGGTGAGGGGCATATGGAAGTAGGGAAGCTCATTCTTAATACGGCAAAAAAGAAAGTAAACATGACCATCTCTGTCAAGCCTTTCGGGTGTATGCCGTCTTCAGGTGTATCTGACGGGGTTCAATCATTGATTACAGAGAAGTATCCTGAAGCCATTTTTCTTCCGATTGAAACAACGGGAGATGGAGCGATTAACGTATACAGCAGAATACAGATGATGCTGTTTAAGGCAAAACAGGCTGCACAGAAGGAGTTTGAAGAAGCCTTAGCAAAAAAAGGCATTACGGTTCAGCAGCTTCAACAAATACCAGGTCAGGCAAAATTTACTCATCCACTGCAAACAAGCCGTCATGTCGTTGCTTGTACGGCGGCAAATACAGTATATGGCATACGCGGTTTTTTTAACTGGATTTCCTTTCGACAGAACAGGGAGAAGATTGAAGGGGTTTAGTAATCACACATCACTATTTTGGGTTAAACGGTTTAGCCTCCAAATATTTTTTGGAGGCTTTTGTAATGGAGAAGACGCCAGCATTTTCTTTGTTTCGTTATGATGCATTTGATAAAGAATGTAGAGAGGGTCGGGATTTTATTAAACACTAAGCAATCGAAAACGGAGAAGCAGTCAGGGGAATACGGAAAGTTGTGAAAGTAGCAGCGGCAATTACGTTCTGTCAATAGTAAACAGTAAATATACAGCAGAGTAAACGGAACGGTGAAATGGAAAAAACCACACGTTTTATTATATGGTTAGAAGTGATTGGATTATTGGCGCTGATAGTTAAAGTGATAGTCATGCTCATTAGCTAATTTTTTCAAACGTTTTATTCATAACATAAAAAGAGGTGTGCAAAAAGATGAACGGTATACGTGGAGCAGCATCATTATTCGGTAATAATAGGGGAATGCGTCAACGTATGATACCAAGATTTAGGAATAAACGTAATAACAGAAACATAATGGCGCTTTCATTGTTAGCTTTAGGCATTGGTGCAACCGTATATGGAATGACAAGAGGCCGCGACAATCGAGGCATGTGGCAACAAGCGACGGAAAATGTTATGGATGATTCAGTTCAAGCGACGCGATCCGGTATGGAAACTGCAGCAGACAGCACCGATGATGTTCTGGATGCCATTGCACAGGCAACAGAAGAAACGGTTGATGCTACAGACACAGTTAGGAATGTAGCGCAAAGCAGTACGTACCGGGATTCATAAAAATCGGAAAATTATTTATTTCTAAATATAGACAAAAAGTAGGGGAGGCTATATGATTAGTATCAAAAGTAAATAATTTAAGGAAAAGGTGCAAATATCAAACGAGTATATTTGCTTAAAAGGGAAGACCGGTGTAATTCCGGCGCGGTCCCGCCACTGTAAATGCAGAGCGACTCTTTCATATGTCACTGTCTAATAACCAGATGGGAAGACGAAGAGAAGCAATGACGCATAAGCCAGGAGACCTGCCTTTTCTGCATATGTTTCCAATTCTTCGGGGGGTGAGAATTAAGAGACGAGTACATGAAGCTACAGTTAGGCATAGGACAGTTCTTATGTTCTGTATTTTTGATGCTTGCGATGCCATCCCTCCATACGGGATGGCTTTTTTAGTGGATTTTTGTTGCTGAGAGATAGGCTAAAGGAATGAAAAGGGATGAACAAAAAATTTCTTGGTAGAATTTGTTGTCTTATTATTCTTGTTTTCTTGATGAGTGGTTGTACATCGACAAAAGAAGAAAAAGTCATTACGAATGTTGCACCGGAGCAGACCGTACAACAGCCTGTAGAAGCCGCTCCGCAGGTGCCGGCAGAAAAGCCTGCAAAAAAAGAAGCGCCTGCCTCTGACATAAATATAAAAGAAAAGAAGAAAGAAGCATCTTCGCCTGTACCTGCAAAGAAGGAACCAGAGCCTAAAAAAGCAGAGAAGGAAAAGCCTGCACCTTCTGCAAAAGAAGCGAGGACAGCGAACGCTTCTACAAAGCCGGCGCCAAAGCAGGAAACTGGTATATACAAAGGGTATAAAGGACCGGTTCAAGGAGAAATCAAGTACAAGGAAGGGACGCCAGCCGCTCAAAACTCCAGTACGCATAAGGCGTCAGGCGATATAGGAAGTCCATATCATGTGCAGTTGTTCGTAACAAAGGATTATGGCCATAAAAAAATGTTTGGCAAGCGGGTTGGATTGGTCAAAGATGAGGTTGGTATGGAAGTTTTGTTCCGTAATCTCGATATTCAGACCGCGTATGGCGGCGGGTTTGTCAATGCAATTAATAATTTGGAATCTCATTATACATTTTTCACTGGATCTGAACGTAAGAAACTTGATTGGTTTTATTGGGTGAACGGAATTTTGGCACCGATTGGCATAGCAGAATATCGGCCTCATCCGGGGGATGTAATCTGGTGGGATTATCACGATTGGTCAACAACAATGTTTATCCCGGGTGTCATTGGCTCATATCCGCAACCGTTTAAAAACGGTTTTGGTGGAAAGAATCCTGGCACCGCCATTATGTATGCAGATGGTTATGAACAGAGTGCACAACAGTTGAAAAAAAGCTTGCAGACAAAAGGAGTAAAGAAAATTGATGTTGTTCCATATGAACCGGGCGCTTTACAAAATCCTAGGAAGTACTACATCTTGATTGGGGCATGGGAACAGCTACAAAAAAACAGCTCAACTCTTGAGAAGATGAATACGAAAAATAAACTTATCGGGGTGTATGTCAAATTCGCTGATGGAAAGCTGCATGCGCTTGATTTTAACGGGAAGGTAATAACATCCTATCAACAAGCAGGAGCCATTTATACGAATGCTGGTGGAATGGGCAGCATTTACCCTTTCTGGCTTATTACCGGCACTGATCGGCAAGGCGTACAACGGGCACTGGATACACTCCTGCATCGGCCTGATTCCATCACACAGCATTTCGGAGCAGTTATAACCGAGAGCGGTATAGAGAATGTACCGTATGTAAATTAATGGGGAGACGGTCAGCTTGAGGGGAAAACAGTGGATATATGTGGTGATGCTCGTTTGCTGCTTTTTTTTATCGCCAACCGGGTGGGCGGCAAATGATACGAAAATTACAGTTGAAGCCGGATATGGCGGGGTGGCGCGCCCAGGTGATATTATGTCTGTTTATGTCACGGTTGAATCCTCACGTTTTGTATCGGGCGAAGTGCAGGTGGAATACGGCGGGAATAAGATGAGCCACAGCCTGGCCAAAGAAGCGGGTACAAAACAAAGTGTATCGTTTTCTATGCCAGTGCTTCCCAATGTGCAGGAAGTCCGGGTGCAATTTTTGGACGCGCAGACCCAGCGGCAGCAGGAAGAAAAAGCATTTATCCGTTTGCTGCCTGCAGAAACAATAATAGTTGGGCTTATAAGTGAGGCCCCGGAGCAACTAGGATATATATCAGAAATGAAGCTTCCATTCCCGGACACATACAACATTGTCCCGGTGCCGCTTTCATTGTCTTCCATTGATCGTGAGGTTGCTGCAATGGATAGTTTGCCTTTTATCATTTTGGATCGTGTGCCGGGAGCGATGTTGACATCTTCCCAGCAAAGTGCCATACAAACCTGGATAGAACGGGGAGGCATGCTTTTGAACGGTTTGCATTCGCCGTTATTTCCATCACTTACGGCACCGCAGGCAATAGGTAAAGGTTATGTTATTCCCATGCAGCAAGAGCTGGCATCGCCAACCGCTCTTTTAACAATGGAGCAGGAAATACACACGCATATAAAACCTGTTCTATTATCCCGTGTATTACAGGGACAGCAGATTACAAATCGTGCAAGTGTGCTTGGAGACATGCAGGCGGTAGCTGCTCGCTTGCTGCAGCCTGCATATAAGCTAGGCGTTGCGATTGTTATTGTACTTGCCACATATGTACTGTGTATAGCAGGAAGCATCCGAATATACAGGCATGTTCGCTGGTATACAGCTATCATTATTACAGGAGGCAGCTTGTTGTTTCTGTTATGGGGAGCGGTAGAAGGAATGTATGGCAGCCGTCAGGTTGCGGCGCGAATCGTCGTACATGGAGCAGGCGAAACCGCCCATGAATGGGTGGCTATTTATCCGCAGCAGGCAAAGCCGCTGACGGTTCAGTTACCAGATGCAGACTGGATTGCTGATATGGGAAGAACGGCTACTAAGGTGGATGGAATGGAGAAACTTCTTTCCTATCAATCTGATGGGCCTCATCTTTTGTACAATCAATCCAGCAAAGCTGACAAAGGGAATGCTAGTGAAGCATCTGTACTGAAAGTTGAAGCAAATACGGTTACAGGAACCATTCAAAATCCACGGATCGATTCACTACAACATAGCTTTTTACTAATAGGGGACACTGTAATTCCGACAAGGGAGGTGGAAGGGAAGGAGAGGCTTCGCATTGAGTACCGATTAAATCATGCCCTTCGTCATATGGGAGATTATGAACGTACAGAATACATTAAGCGGGTTGTGCCGTTAACGAACAGTGAACAGGCATTATATGATACGTATGTTACTGCATTGCGGGCATCTGGCTGGGATGCACTGTGGTTCGGGTTTGTGAAGGAAGAGCGGCAAGTAGAACTAAATGGAAAAAAACAGCATATGCTCACACATACCTTGCATGTGTATCCCCTCTCCTTGGATTCTGCTTCTTATCCATCAGGAGTGATTTCACCCGTTGTTTACAATGGACCAGACACGCCTACAGCATATGAGCAAGAGATAGGGAGGGATAAGCCTGTTGTGTGGTATTATTCTGCGCCAGCCCTACCGCCGCAAACCAGATTCGCCATTCAAACAAAGGATGAGACAGACGCAATATCATATCAAATATACAATTATGAATCCACGGCGTGGGAGAATGTACAATCTGATTGGACATTATTAGCGCCATATGTCCGGAATGGCCCGCTCATGGTAAAAGCGAATGGTGAGGGACGGGTTTTTACACCGTCTATCGAAATCGGGGAGGAGCGGAAGAGATGAAACAAAACGGTCTCCGGCCTGAAGCGGTGAGCTGGTATACAGGAATGCTTGCACTGACACTAATTGCTGTATTATTCGGTCTGATTTTTTCTGAAGAAGGGTACAATCCTGCTCGGCTTCATCTGGGATACGCTTATATAACAGGCATACAATTTTGTTTGTTGACCGCTTTTTTTCCATTTTTATACGAAAACAATCGTGAGCAGAATCGTTCGATATGGAAGCTTGGGTATAAGTTTGTACAACCCGTATGCTTACTTGTAGGCGCGGCTTTGCCGATTTACCTGGCGTATTTTGTTATCTGGGGTAGGGTGCCTGCGTCGTTTGGAACTATACTGGGTGTTGAAGTGAGCTGGGGAATCGCACTTGCTGGTTTGCAACAAGCGTCTGTTCATACAAGACCGTTTCCCATACGGTATTTTTTTCGAATGATGCTGTTCAGCGGAAGTGTACTGCTTATAAGCATACTCTTTTTGTCTGTTTATGTAGCATATGAGCAGGCGGTGATTACGACTGTATTTGACAAAGATATTCCGCTTCTGTTCTTTATTAACCCATTGCTTGTGCTTGGCGGTCTGCTTTATGAACCGATAGGCGGCAATCAACTCGGCAGTCTTCCTGTTATAATAACTTGTCTGTTCTCGGTCGTATTTGGCACGTTTTTCTATTTTTGTGCCTATGTAAAACAGCGAGCCACAGCAGGAAAGGAGCGGAAATATGCCGCGAGATGAATATATTGACAGAGCGCTCAGTCGTATGCGGTGGAAACTGTGGCAAAATCGAATGGTGCAAGCTATGTGTGTCGGAGCAGTCGCTAGTGGAATATGGATATTGACAATAGGGGGCATCTCGCTCTTTATTCCGCTTTTATACAGCGGAACGAAGGCTTGGGTGGGGAGTGCTGTGTTATTTGGAGGAAGCCTGCTATATAGTGCATGTCGCCGACCTTCCTTGCGTGATGCGGCCATATGCGGAGATGCGCTTGGTATGGAGGATCGGCTTATTACGTATTTGGAATATAGGCACTGTGATTCCCCTATGATTTTGCTGTTCATTGAAGAAACAAAGAAGGCACTCAGCGTTGTACAGCCGGTAGCCCATTGGCATATGTGCCTGAATAAAAAATGGCTCACCTATGCTGTCATCCTGCTGCTTGTCGGTATCTCAGCCTGGTTTGTACCAGCCCCTGCCCGTGAAGCTGCTAGTGATAGGGAAAAGATAGACAAAAGAATTCAAGCTGAACGCGAGCATGTACAGAAGTTGCGAAATGATATTTCTGCAGCAGCAGAAATACATAATATACAGCAAATGGAAAAAACGCTTGCAAGCCTGCAGGGGGAGCTTGCGCATTCGACCTCGTATCAGGAAGCTGCAAAGGCAGTGGCTGATGCCAAAAAAGCGATTGTACAGGGAAATGCTCAAGGCTCTGGCCCCCTTGCGTCAGTAGCATATGCAATGTTGCAAGGTACTGATTTTCCTGACACAGGAATGTCACGTACAGAAATGATGCAATGGGCCCGCAGTTTGACGGGAAATGATCAAGTTCCTTTTCCTAATGGAGTGCAGCAAAAGATGTTGCAAAATGTGGAGAAAATCAAGAAAGATCTGAACAGCTCACCGGTTCCCGACGCGCTACAGTCAGCATATGAACAGTTGCAGAATCACCAAATGACTCCTTCTGATTTAGAAAAACTATTGGATGTACAGTCGCAAGTAGGGATGCCTGCACCGGAGACAGAAAAAATTGCCGGGAAATTGGAACAGATTCAAGAACGGTTATTGGCGCTCGATGCTACTGCAAGTGAAGGAAAGGCAGGCGAAACCCCTGTTTCTTCTCTTGCATTTGGAAATCAGAGCGGTTTGACGAATGGTGAACAAGTACATACAAACGGAACGGAGGCGATAGCGGCAGGAGGAGGCGGGATGCAGGTGCGGCAAAGTTCAAATGGGACAGGCGGTTTTGGCTCAGCAGGCCAGCACAAACCTGCTACACATCCACATAACATGGTGAAAGGAGAAGAAGCCACACGCCTCGCTGGCACGTCTTCCCCATCCTTGCTACGTGGAAGCCTGGGAAAGGAAGGAGACATTCGTGAGCGGGAAGCTGTTAATGTGTGGGCCGAGTCTGGCGGGAGCGGTCCCCTCGGACAAGCGTGGGCTACGTTTCAAAAGAACGGAATGGAATATGTAAATCGACAGGATATTCCACTGGCGCGTGAACAAGTAATAGAGCATTATTTTGCACAGTTGAGTGGAGGGAAAGAACGTGTCGCTGGAAGAGATTCAAACGTTTCAAAAAATGTTTCGCATGATTGAACAAGAAGTAAATCAAGCTGTGATAGGACAGGGAAAAATTGTGCATGACCTGCTGCTTGCGGCTGTGGCGGGGGGGAATGTGCTGCTTGAAGGAGCACCGGGCCTTGGAAAAACCCGGTTGGCGAAAACGCTGGCGGCAGCGCTTGATGTATCATACGCACGTATTCAGTTTACGCCTGATTTAATGCCGACAGATATTACGGGTACGATGGTGGCAGAGCAGCGGAATGGAGAGATACGGTTTCGGTTTCAAAAGGGTCCCCTGTTTCATTCTATTATACTGGCAGATGAGATTAATCGGGCTTCTCCCAAAACACAGAGCGCATTATTAGAAGCAATGGAAGAAAAGACAGTAACTATAGGGAATGAGACATACGTATTGCCACACGTATTTTTTGTGTTGGCTACACAAAATCCGCTGGAAATGGAAGGAACATTCCCACTGCCAGAAGCGCAGCTTGATCGTTTCATGATGAAATTGAAGCTGACGATGCCTGGTATGGAAGCTTTGTTGCATGTGCTGGATATGACGACCGGTCAATATGAAGCGCCGTCAACCCGCAAAGTGCTTAACGCTCAGCAACTACAGCAGATGCGCCAGGCTGCATTTAGCACTCCTGCCGCCGAAGAGGTAAGGCGATACGCTGTACGCCTTGTTATGGAAACACATCCCGAGCATAGCAGCAGCGAATTGGTACGTAAGCATGTAATATCAGGCGCCAGTTTGCGGGGGGCGCAAGCGCTGTTAATGGGAGCAAAAATACAGGCACTTGCAGCAGGGCGGTATCATGTGACCCGGCAAGACATTGCGAATCTGGCTATTCCTTGCCTGTCTCACCGGCTGTTTCTTCGCTATCCTGGTGCTGCTAGGCAAGTACGTGTAGAAGACATTATCGAACAATTGGTGTTGAAGGTGGAATAGAAGATGGATGACTTTTTGGCGAGTCTGACAGGGCTTATGTTCGTTCGTAAGCATCTACATTCGGCATTTGACGCCAAAAGCAGAAGAAATGCTCGTCTTACTAGTACAGAAGATGTTATCGGACACCGTCTCTATGCTCCTGGGGATGATGTCCGCAGCGTGGATTGGAACGCTTATGCACGAACCGGTCAATTGCACGTTCGTCAGAGCATGGAGGAAGGTCATGCCCGTCTTACCATTTGGCTTGATAATAGCGCCTCCATGGAGGTGACAGCCGAGAAGTGGAAGGTTGCGCGCCAAGTGGCTATCGGCTGTGCCCATGTGGCGCTACAGCAGGGGGAATGGGTGCGTATCATATGTTTAACGGCCGGGGATGTTCTATATGAAGGAAGAGGGGAAGCAAATAGGTTGGTGCAAGAGATACTCACACTGTCGGCAGCTGGAGTAGCTGATTACACCGTGCTTGAAAAGATAAGGGCACATGAGACAAACATTATTATTTCCGATTTTTTTGAATGCGAATTCATTCATGTATTCCAGAATACAAAAGGGGATAGCCATGATGTACGTATCATACATATTTTAGCGAGTGCAGAGATGAGCGTACCTTCAGGAGAGAGTCTTCTGCTAGTGGATCGGGAAACGGGAAGGGAACAGAAGGTGGAAATGACGTCCGGCATGAAGTATGCCTACGAAAAAAAGATGCGGCATTTTTTGCTGTCATGTGCTGAAGCATGCCATTCGCATGATGCAATGTATATACAAGGAACGGATGAAATGAATCCGCTCGATTTGCTGTCCGACATACTGGAGGGAAGATAGGATGTCATTTTTACATCCGGCAGCGCTGTTCCTTCTTCTTACTGTTCCGTTTGTATGGCTGCTTCATCATGAAAAAAAGAGAACCGTTTCCGTAGAAGTATCGCATCTGAAGTTTTGGGATGAGATTGTAGCACAGAGCAAAAAGAAGGTGCAATGGCGTTCTCCTATTCTTCTATTGCGGTTATTGCTAGCTGTATTGTTTGTTCTTGCATGGGCAGGACCTGTACCTGATCCAATAGACAAGGCTCCAGAGCAAGTAACGGTTACACGTGCCACGTATAATTACCATACGAATACCGTAATTTATCAAGTTGTCAATCATACTGAAGAAGAGCATAAGATTCAGCTTTCCTTAACGAAAGGAGAGACGGCAACGGCTCAGGCGGTACAGCTTAAGCCACAGGCTGCTCAAAATGTGTCGTTTTCTGTAGGAAAGGCCGGGGAAGGTGCTCTGCGTTTATCCTGGCAGATCGATGGTGAAAAGTGGAGCACACGACCGGAACTGGATATCATGCCAGGCGATACAGAACGCAAAAAAATTTTAGTGCTTGGCGGAAATACTTTTGTGCATGAAGCGCTGCATAGTCTCCCTTATGTTGAAGTGACGGAATCCCCTTCTTGGGAGCAGGCGGATAAAACGATATTATACGATTTATACATTATTGGTGATATTGGCACAAAGCCGGATGTACCAACAGGTGCAAAAGTATGGTGGCTCAATTATCCGGCTAAAGGGATGCCGGAAACCGACGTGAAGCAGGCTGCTATTCATGTGCTTGCACCGTTATTTTTCAAGCATATTGATGTTGGGCAGATGGATTGGCGCGGTTTTCAACCCATGCAAGTTCCGGAGAATGCTGTTCCTTTCGTTGAAAAGGCAAACCAGCCTGTTGTAGCTGCGCTAACGGAAGCGCCGGGTAAACAGGTGTACATGGCTATGCGCTGGCAGGAGACCGATTTGCCGTTACAACTTGCTTTTCCGGTATTTGTGGAAAATGTAGTGTCCTGGTTTTTTGATATGGAACAACCTGGACAGTTCGTCAAGCAGCCTTCTGTTTCTGAATACTCTGCACATTATGAGCAGGCAGTGCTCTGGCGAACGTGGATGCTTGTTTGCATATTTGGATTGCTTCTTCTTGAGTGGTTATTATCTGTACGCTATATGCATGAAAAGCGAACGATAATTTGGAAGTGCATACGAGTGGCTAGCCTTGTTGGTGTTTTACTGGCAGCAGTTGGAATGCACGTCATATGGGATACGAAGCGGGCAGCGACGATTTTTTTAATTGATCGTTCGCTTAGTATGGCTTCCTCCCAAAAAGAAGTAGAAATGTACATACAAAGTATGTTACGGCAAAAAGCTGCCCGTGATGATGTTGCCGTTCTTTCGTTTGGGGCAGAGCCGATGGTTGATGTGCCGCTACAGCGCAAACCTGTGCTGAATGGGTTTCAGACGAATCCAAATCCTCATTTTACAAATCTCGAAAAAGCGATAGACACCGCGTTGAAAATATTTCCGGAGAATGCGGCCCGCCGTCTGGTCATTGTCTCGGACGGAGGAGAGAATGCGGGGCAGATGCTGAATGTCGCGGAGCAGATGAAACAGAAACGGGTGCAAACGCTATGGTGGCGAACGCCGCAAAAAGGCGCGCCTGATGTGCAGTTACAACGGCTTACATTGCCTTCCTTTGCGTATCATGCCGAGCGTCTGCCATTGACTGCAGATATTGTAAGCAATTACGAAGCGGATGGTGTATTCACATTGACGGAGGGAGACCACCTTGTATTAAAGCAAAACATCCATGTGGTACCAGGGAGCAATACATTTGTTTTTTCGCTTCCGGCATCTGAGAGGGCAGCCGCACATCAGTATACCGGCCAGATTGAATTCGCAGGAGACACCCTGACAAACGATAACGTTCGTTCCGTATCTGTCACGCAAAAACGTACGGCCCGTGTACTTCTGGTCGGTGAAGAAAAAGACATTGGGCCATTAAGCAGTTTAATGACCGGCATGGATATACAGTATACATCTGTCCGGCCGCATATGATGCCGCGTACTGTTGAACAGCTTGTGCCGTATGATGCCATATTTTTGGTCAATGCACCGCGTTATGAGTTTCCGCCCGGTGCAGAGCAATCGCTTGAAACGGTTGTCCGCGCTCAAGGTACGGGATTGTTCGTAGTCGGAGGAGAGCGCAGCTTTGCGCTCGGAGGCTACAAGGATACGCTTCTGGAAGCGATGTTGCCAGTACAAGCAACGATGAAAGACAATAAAAAGCATCCGGCGACCGGGCTATTGTTGCTAATTGATGCATCGGGAAGTATGGAGGAAAAAAGCGATGGAATTGCAAAAATTGAGATGGCCAAAGAGGCAGCTATACGTGCGCTTGAAGCGCTGGAATCAGATGATTATGTTGGCGTTGTGGCATTTTCCGATGCGGTTGAATGGCTTGTGCCGTTTGGTGCTGTGGGAAACAAGGAAATGGCGGCGAAGAAAATCGGACAGCTGCGGGCAGGTGGCGGTACCGTCATCATTCCAGCGTTAAATGATGCATTACAAATGCTTGAACGTACACCTATCCGTATCAAGCATATGGTGCTTTTGACAGATGGGCAGGGAGAACTGGATGGATACGGGCCTTATATTGAAAAGATGAAGCAGCACGGTATTACGTTATCGACAGCAGCAATCGGGCAGGATGCTGCTGAAACAATGCTAAATGCATTGGCCCGCTCTACAGGCGGACGGACATATTCAGTACAAAACGTAGCGAGCTTGCCGACGATTTTTTCTTACGAAGCTTATACAGCGACCGGTCGCTATGTAAATCATGGAACGTTTATTCCGCGAATTGTACAGGATGCTCCATATTTTCCGCCGCGTCAGTTTCCTCCATTGGCCGGATATACAGGAACCGGGATAAAGGACAATGCCTCCTTGTTACTGCAAAGTGAAAAAGGCGATCCGATTCTGGCTACCTGGAGATATGGTCTGGGAAATGTGGCGGCATGGACGTCCGATCTAAATGGTGGCTGGAGTGCTGCATGGCTGTCATGGCCACAATTTCAACAGCAGTGGACAGCGCTCATTAATTGGGGGCTTGCACATAGGGATGATGGGGTTATACGAATGCAGGCGATACAGGAAGACGAACAATTGCAAGTAGATGTGTCGCTGGCATCGTCTAATACGACTTCGCATGTAATGGTTATGGGTCCAGCAGGGGTATTTTCTTTACCGCTGCAAGCGGTTGGCGAACGTTTGTATCGTGGTACCGTCGAACTGAAGGAGCCGGGAAACTATTCGCTTGTGGCGACTGTACAGCAACAGGGCACAATTGTGGGACAAACGAAAACATTGTTCACATTTACCGGTTCTGAGTATGTTTCCCCTGATCCCAATCAGGAAAGAAAACTGGCAGCATTTATGCGGATCATCGGGGGCCGCTGGGTAGACGAGAAAGAGAATGTATTCATCTCTCCGGTGCTACCGATTAAGGCACCAAATCCACTGATAGATATTCTTCTGCCGTTTCTTCTTATGCTGTTTTATATTGATATCGCTTTACGTAAATCATCATGGAAAATGTGGAAACAAAAAAGGAGTGAAAACTGTGCGTAGTGTATATCAAACAAAATTTTGGCGTTTGCTGCTTGCCATTATCGTAGTCGCATCCTTTGCAATTGCTCCAAATATAGAGGCGGCTACATCCATTGTTACACGCGACGAAGTGAAAACTGCCGCAAATAAAACGATTCAATATTATCACAATACGTATAAAAAGAAAGAATTTGCAGGCATTCTGGATTGGCCCGCGCTTGGGCTGTTTGCATTTGGGGAAGATGTAAGCGGACCAAAATGGACAGTCAACGGTAAAAACGGTGCATTTTGGCGTGAGCAGCAGGTAAGGACTGGCGTAAACCTGTCCAAGACAAAGAACACGGATTATCAGCGTACGATTATCGGAGTGGTAGCAGCCGGTAAAGATCCGCGTAATTTTGGGGGAGTAAATCTTGTTGAGACGGTAAAAAACACGATGCTTGCGAACGGTCATTTCGCCGATTCGGTAGCTGATAACAAGACAGGAAAGCCGGTTGGAAACGAGCTTGTAAACGCACATATTTTTGGCATTATTGCGCTGCATGTAGCAGGGGAGCCTATTCCGAACAAAAAGAAGGCAACAGAATGGCTTGTGGCACAGCAGCATCATGATGGCGGTTTTACATGGGATGTGAAGTATTTTGATGATCCGGCGGATTATCAATTAATTGAATCCGATGTTGATATGACAGCGGCCGCATTGATGGCCTTTGCGATTCTTGGGCTTGATGAGCAGCACCCAGCTGTTGCCCGCGCGTTTGATTTTTTGAAGAAAAAGCAGTTGGCGAACGGTGGTTTTGATTCATGGGGGACTGAAAATCCGGAAAGCTGCGCATGGGTAATTCAGGCGATTCGTCTGCATGGACAAGATCCATTGGGACCGGCATGGACGAAGCCGTCCGGCGGCAATCCGGTCAGTGCCATGCTCCGCTTTCAGGTAGCGGACGGCAGCTTTACGCATGTATTAAGTGAGGAGGATGCACTCCCGGTGTACCAGAATAGTATGTCCACTGAACAGGCGCTATACGGTATGGCAGATGCCTATAATCCGAAAGCTGCGTACACCATGCTACATGAGAAATATCGCCCGACAGCGGAAAAAAATATGTTTACCGACTATAAGCCGGGACAGTTTGGTTTTACGGAAACGATGCGGCTCGTCTATGAAAATGGGATCTCAGGCTATACAGATCGAACATTCAAGCCGGAAAAAGTACTGACATGCGCAGAGCTGGAGCAATGGCTTTCGCAGTTATTTACAAAGGCGGTTGCTGTAACTGGAAAAAATGAGCCGGTAACCGGAGAGCAATTCATGGAGCTTATCGGCAAGGCGAATGGAGCCGTAGCGGCAAATCCGGCTGGTTATGTGGAGCAGGCAAAGCAAAAGGGCTGGCTGTATGCAGGATTTGATGCAAAAAAGCCGGTGAATCGTGCACAAGCAATGTGGAGTCTTGCGCAGGTCAAGAAATAAAAGTAAAGGAGGGGGTTACACATGAAAAGTAGAGTATGGAAAAGTATTTTCTCGCTTTTGCTGACCATTTCTATGGTGCTTGGTCTGCTGCCGTCCAGTATGGCGGCAGCAGAAGCAAACGGGAATTCCCATACCATTACCATTCAGCATGCGCCTTCTGTCATCAAAGTGGGTGACAAACCTGTTCTGCAAGCCAGGGTGCTTGATGCGAATGGGGACGAGCTAAGTGAAGAAGCTGTTGTCTGGAGCACCGACAATCCAGAATGTGCTGCGTTTACCCCGCAACACCCGGGAAAGCTTTTGACATTGAAAGAGGGAACTATCTCGGTTACGGCGTCTCTAGAAAGCAACCAAACCATACGAGATACGATTGATATAAAGGTAGAACCGAATATTAAAGAAGTATATATGCGGATAGAAGGTTATGACCGGACCATATTTCCACGAACAAAGGTGCAAATTCCGCTATATGATATTTCCGCAGATTTGGGAAAGGCATCCGGTTCGTCATCGGGAACATCAAATGGCTGGTCGGTAGATAAATTTAACAATCCGACAAATGCCCATGCCATCGTCAAGGTTTTGCGTGATTTGGGGATGAGTCAAATAAAGGATAATGAGGAAGATGCGCCCGATAAGTTTGATTTTCAGGATTATGGCTGGGGGCTGTACATTGCGATGATCGGCGGCGATCGTGAATTTGATCATAGCGGGATGTCCGGATGGATGTATGCGGTTAATGATACGCTGCCTTCAGTAGGCTCTCAGGGGCGAGATTTAGAAGATGGGGATGACATTGTTTGGTACTATGGCGCCTTTGGTTTTGACAACGTATATACGAAAATTTCCGCCAATAAAACGCATGTGCAAATGGGAGAAGAGGTACGGATGAAGCTTACAGGAGCTTCATCCATGGATGGACTGGGCAATGATAAAGTATTTTTGCCTGTGTCCAATGCTACCATTCTTATCAAAGAAGGAGGAGCTGAATACAAGGGGAAGGAACCAGCCGTGATAACAGATGAAAAAGGAGAAGCAACATTAGTATTTAATAAGCCCGGAACGTATGAGATTTCCGCTGTACGATACCGGGCAAATGAAAGTTATGGGGAAGAGACGATTGATATTGTCCGTCCCTATCCAGTTACAATCACGGTTGCTTCACCCTAGCTAAAGCGATTCGGGAACACAGATGATAGAGAGCGAAGGGGAGATGGGGAATGAGAATATGGCGTAAAATACATGCCATTTTCATAGCAACAATACTAGCGTTTACGTCCTTTGGAATCGCAACACAACATGTAGCATCAGCAGCGAGGCAAGCGATATGTATCGACTGGCGAGACCTATCGATGGACGAGCTTGCGGCATTTACGACAGGAGATACGCTTGCCCTGACAACACAGGACACGATAGGTTTGTCCAATGTTGCCTACCTACAAAATACAGCGAGGCCGCTGCAACAGCAAAGCGGCCAGCCATTAGAGCAACAAGTACGCGATTCGATTGAACGGGCCACCAGGCAGGTAGCAGAAGAAACAGAAATGAATCATTCGATGGGAGACTGGCAGGCACTAGCGCTGGCGCGTGCCGGCAAGCAGGTGCCAGCATGGTACTTAGAGGGGAAGAAGGGAGTAGTAAAGCAGTATCCGGATGAGCGGCCTGAGCGAAAAAAAATTACGGATTATGAACGCATGACATTGGGTGTTATTGCTGCCGGAGGCGATCCGCAAACATTCGGCGGCTATAGCATGCTTGAAAAAATTTATAACAGTGAAGATTACACGCCCAAAAAGGGAAAGCCTCAAGATTATATGACGCGTCAAGGAACGAACGGGGTCATTTTTGCCCTGATCGCGCTGGACAGCGGTAATTTTGAGGTGCCGGCCGATGCGCGCTGGACGCGGGAAAAGCTTGTGCAGTGGCTGCTTGAGCAGCAAACGAAAACAGGCGGCTGGCGGCTTGGTACACAGGAGCAGTCCAAGCCGGGCGATGTGGACATGACCGCGATGGCTTTAATCGCCC
>NZ_KE952747.1:65650-66704 GCF_000466385.1 Aneurinibacillus aneurinilyticus ATCC 12856 | reverse complement strand
CAGCAAACGAAAACAGGCGGCTGGCGGCTTGGTATAGAGGAACAGGACAAGACGGGTGATGTGGACATGACCGCGATGGCTTTAATCGCCCTTGCTCCTTATAAGGAGCAGCCGGAAGTGCGGGCCGCAGCTGAACGGGCTGTGAAATGGCTATCCGGTGTACAGCTGAATAACGGCGGTTTCGGTTCGATGTGGGAGGCCGAAACAGTGGAAAGCGCAGCCCAGGTAGTGATTGCGCTGAGTGCCCACGGCATGGATGCGGCAGGACCGCAGTTTAGCAAATCAGGCGGCAATGTGATTACGAATATCTTAAGCTATCAGCAGGCTGACGGAAGCTTTTTACATGTGAAAGATGGCTCAGGGGTTAACAGCATGGCGACGGAGCAGTCGCTACAGGCGCTTGTTGCCTATGATTATTACCTTAAAGGAAAAGGTGCGCTGTATTGGTTCCATAACATTGAGGTGGATGGACTGACAGACGGTGCTGCTGCAGAAGCAGAAAACCTCTCTTTTACTGCAACGGCACATGATGGAAAAGGTGTATCGATTACGCCAATCGTCAAAATGAACGGACGTATAGTTCAGGCAGAAGATGAGCGTTATGAGGTCTTCTTAAAAGAGGGCGAAAATGTAATTACAGTGGAAGCCACTGACTCACGTGGAAAAAAAACCGGCATGACATATACGGTTTACTTTAACAAGGCTAAACCTTTACCGCAACAAGTGAGCGAAGCGATAGAACAAGCAGCAAAGCATGTATTAAGGGAAGCGGAAAAGAACAAATATTTGAGCGATTGGCAAGCGGTTGGGCTAGCCCAGTCCGGAAAAGACATTCCAGCATGGTATATAGAAAAGCTCGAAGCTGAAATTGCTGACAGTGGCGGAACATATACGAAGATTACGGATTATGAGCGTATGTCTCTTGGCATATTGGCGGCAGGCGGCGATCCGACAAACATTGGTGGCTATAATCTAATCCGAAAAATTTACAACAGCGAGGATGTTAGAGGACAGGACAAGATGACGCGTCAAGGAACGAACGGGGTCATTTTTG
>NZ_KE952747.1:1030-65550 GCF_000466385.1 Aneurinibacillus aneurinilyticus ATCC 12856 | reverse complement strand
TGGAAAGCGCAGCCCAGGTAGTGATTGCGCTGAGCGCTCACGGCATGGATGCGGCAGGACCACAGTTTAGCAAATCCGGCGGCAATGTGATTGCGAACATTTTAAGCTATCAGCAGAATGACGGAAGCTTTGCCCATACAAAAGGCGGGACAGGAAATGGAATGGCAACAGAGCAATCATTACAAGCCCTTATTGCCTATGATTATTATTTAAATGACAAAGGCCCGTTGTATCGTTTTCACAGTCACCAGACGAATCCGGATATGAAAAAGCCGCGCATCACTATTGTTGGTCTTACGGATCAGGAAGTTGTACAGGAGGAGACGCTTTCTTTTACTGTAGCGGCTCAAGACAGTCAGGGAGGGACACTGCTGCCCAGGGTAACTCTAAATGAAAAGGAAGTTGTGACACATGAACCCGGTCGCTATCAAGTAACGCTTATACATGGTGTCAACACGATTGGTATTGAGGCGGTTGATGCGGCAGGCAACGCAAAGCGGGTCGTATACACGATTATATACGAGATGCCCCCGATTCCCGGCGATAAAAGTGTTGAGGTGAGTCCAATAATAGACGGACCGTTGAAAAGAGGAGAGGAACAGCCGGTAAAAGTAAAGATAACAAACAGGCAAGCAAAGCCCCAGCAAGTTACATTGCTTATCGGGATATATAATGCCAAGACGAAAAAGCTGGAAGATTACAAGTTTGTTACACAAACAGTGCCGGAAAAGGAAGAAGAAACATTGAACCAATCCATTTTTGTTCCGATGACGGGTGATTTTGAGGTGAAAGCATTTGTTTGGGACAATCTGGAGGATATGAATATTTTATTAAACGAACCTCAAAGGTTTGTATTGGAATGATAGGGCAGAACAGAAGGAGAAGGGGGTGATGGTACAGCGCGCTGGACAATGGGAAAGGGGGAGATTAGCAGAAAATGAGCAGATAATGATAAATCATCAATTGGCGTGCAAGAAAAAAATGAGCGGATAAGAGGAGGAACAAGAAATGATAAAACGATTCAAACAGACGATGACCGCCCTTTCTTTGGCACTCAGCATCGTATTGCTCTTCGCTTCGTCAGCGTTCGCGGCAGCGATTGATGTCAGCTATAAAATTCTCAGCACATCGGATAAAGGCGGGATCGTATACGATAACACAGTAACAGTGGAGGAAGGCTCGACTGTATTTGCTGCCCTGCAACAGGTTAGCAATGATAGGGGAATTCCGATTGTACACAGCGGTAGCGGCGCCAATTTATATGTATCGGCAATTAATGGTGCAATGGAAAATAAATATCCGGGTGAATATTCAGGCTGGATGTACCGGGTGAACAATGAACTGCTCAGCTATGCCGCCGATGATCCGAATGGAGCCGTGCTGCATGCTGGTGATGATGTGACATGGTATTATGCAGTTCCGGCAGAAACGTACTTTACGAAGATAGACAACACCACGGTGAGTGGCAGCACCCTTACCGTCAATGTAAAGGCGGAGAAATTCGACGATGTAATCAATTGGGATTTATCTGGATTTACCGGTCTTGAAGGAGCAACCGTTGTTGCCAAGCAAGGAGGAGTCGAGCGTACAGCTACGACCAATAGCAACGGCGATGCTGTTTTTACCGGTCTTAGCAGCGGTACATGGCAGATCTTAGTAAAGGATAAATATTTCACATCCGGCGCGCTTAATTATGCCATTGAGCATACGAAATCATCAGTACATACGGTGATAATACCGTAATGATGAAAGAAGCGGGGAGTACAGGTATGTTTCTTCCCGCTTTCTTTTCATTTTCACAGACAAGGGTGCAAAAGAATTGCATGGAAGGGAGATGAGAATATGAGGAGCAAATATAGACGAGTGTTGCAGCGGCTTATGTCCACCTTTGTCATTATGGCCCTGCTGTTGGGAAGCATGTATGATACCGTGTCTGTGAAAGCAGAGGAAGCAGCTCCTGCCGCCATTAAAATAACGAAACCGACAACGATAGTAAATACGCAGCAATCGTATAGCTATGGCAATCCGATTGAGGTTGCGGCAGACGTAACCGATGCTGAGGGCAAGCCATTAGGAGTAAACAGCGGGATTAAATATACATACAAGAAAAGCACAACATCGGGAGCGATCACCGGATCGGAGGTGACGGCTGGAACTGATGAGGGATCATCTTTTACATTTATCCCCACTGATTTGGACTATAATCTTGATGCAGAAGTAGCCTTTATTCATTTATATGCGGAGTACGCAGGAGGGGAGCAGACAGTAAAAACGCCTACTGATCCCGGCGGAATTTCCAGCGTGCGTGTCCCGGTTGATCTTGTAGCCGATGTGAACGTAGCGCAGAAAAAGTTTCCTGTCGGTACGAGCGGTGTGACGGTTACGGTTAAAACCGCTCCTCAGGGCGCCGGACGCACAATTACAGCAAATTTGAGAAATGCAACAGGCGGGGCGCTAAAGGATGATAACAACAAAAACATCCCAGCAGGTGAGACGCAAGGTTCCGGAACATTAGTATTAATGCCAGACGGACAGTATTGCGAAGCGACGTTTACAGTTCCGATTCCGGATGCCCTCAAAAACAGGCGAGAAACGTACCGGGTACAGTTTCGAAATACCAAGTACGATACGTTTGAAATTGCCGATGATGCTGCACCGGATACCACACCGCCTACGCTGGCAAATGGTTATCCAAAGGTAGACAATATCACAGCAAGCACAGCTTCACTAGCGGTTAAAACGGATAAAATAGGCAAGGCGTATTACGTTGTACTTCCACAAGGTGAGACTGCTCCGACGGCGGTGCAGGTGAAGGCCGGTCAGGACAGTACAGGCCAAGCGGCAGCCATTGCTGGGAGTGGAGGTTTTACTGCCGGAGCGGAAGCGCAGCTTCCGCTTAGCGGATTGAAGAAGAATACAGCGTATAACGTATATGTAGTTGCTGAAGATATCGCTACACCCCCCAACACAACAGCGGTGCAACAGGTTGGCTTTACAACCTCCTCGACTGACGGAGCTGCGTTTGCCTTTGCTGTCGGCTATCCAAAGATAGGGCACACGACAGCCGATACGGTACAGTTGTTTGTCAAAACAGACTGGGCAGGCAAGGCATATTATGTTGTGCTGCCACAAACGGAACCAGCCCCGACAGCGGTGCAGGTGAAGGCCGGTCAGGACAGCACAGGCCAAGCGGCAGCCATTGCCGGGAGTAGAGGTTTTGCTGCCGGAGCGGAAGTGCAGCTTCCGCTTAACGGTTTGGTAGAAAATATAGCGTACAACGCATATGTAATCGCCGAAGACACTGCCACGCCTCCAAACGTGACGGCGCTGATAACCGTACAGGTAAATACGGAGTCAGCCGGATCGTCTGCGTGGTCGCAAGCCGGACAAAATCCGGGCAGCAATTATCAGGGGAATACGGCCGGCCCTGCCAGCGCGCCCGGTTTGAAATGGAGCGAGCCTTATTTTTTAAGAAATTATACAGCACTTAAAGGTGGTTACGATAAACAGGTGGCTCCAGTTTTGTTGCCGGATGGGCGTATTTGGCATGCGGTTACTACTGAGCAGGGCGCATATACCGGGCTTTTGACAAATCCCAACGATGGAACGGTAGAAGAGAACAATAAATATACATCGTTGCTTTCCCCTGTCAGTAAGGATTCATTTTTTTATGGTGTGGTGCCTGCTGATTCGGGTAAGCAAAAAATACGGCGGATAGACACAGCAAGCGGTGAAGTCATTGAAAGTACGAACGAGTACTTTCTTTTTCAAAATTATCGAACAGCAAATAACATAAAGCTTAATCCGAACAACTATTATTCCTACGTGCTGAAAGCGGATGAGCACGGCATTTATGTACTGAATTGCCTGCAGCCAAATAAGTTGTCCGATGACGGGGCTGTGCTTCATGCGGGCCGTTATGAGGTGGTTGCGCTTGATTTTAATTTGCAAGAGCGCTGGCATTATGCATTGCCTACAGGATATTCAGCCCCGGCCAGTCCTGTGATTGGAGCGGATGGCTCGATTTATTTATTAACGTGGAAGGAAACATGGACTCCTTCAGGCAGTGACTACAGTTATGGTGTTCAAGATTATCGCTTAATCGCACTTACCGCCGACGGTAAAGTAAAATGGCAGGAATCCAGTATTTTTGATAATGCTGCGCCCAAGGAAGGAGCAGGCCCGATCGTTGGAGCGAATGGTGCGCTGTATGTGATTACCGGAAAGAAGGACGGATTCGGGCTGTATCGGCTTAAAGATAATGGCAGCAGGCCGGAAGCGGTATGGTCCCAGCCTTTGCCTGTTAGCGAAGCGTATCAGGTCAGAAGTGCAGCAGTGGCGAACGATAATACGCTTTATATAGCAACAGGTGAATATAACGTGCTGGCGTACAATGCAGCCGATGGTAGCCGCAAGTGGTCGTACAAAACGAGTGCAACATCAAATGTGGCAAGAAATCTAGTCATTGACTGGAATGGTGTTGTATATGTAGGGACTGATAGCAATTATTTAGGTGAAGTTATTGCACTTATGCCGGATGGAACCCGGAAGTGGTCATACAATGTTCCGGCAAAGGATCGCTTCGGTATGAACACGGAGCTTATGCTTGGCAACGGCGGATGTCTGTATATTTTGACTGCGAACGGTCTGTATTGCATTGATGGCGGAGGCCGTACCGTTAGCATTGACATTACAGACGTAAACAAGCCGAAGCAAGGTACTTTTTATTATGCGTATGGCGATACAGAGCTGCGTGTGAAGGCAAAAGCAATGGAAAACGGCCAGCCCGTAGCGAGTGGCATTACATGGTATTACAGTGTTGATGGCACCGTTTATCGTGTTGATGGAAACAGTACTGAGATGAGCATCATGCTGCCTAACATTTTGGACGGGAATAAGCTAGGCAGTGTATATGCCCTATATGGTGGAGCAGAGGCATCTGTTGAGATACGCTATGTACCTAATGTACCGTTATTTAAAAACAAAGGGCTAGTAACAGACAAAAATGCATACGAATCAGGTGAAACGATCAAGGCGAGTGCAATTATTAAAGGGCGTCATGGAGAAGACGTAACAACAGGCGTGACATGGTTCTATACGCTTGATGCACCGCTTAATAAAGAGAATGCCAGATCCGTTAGCACTGCGGAAGGAACCTACAAGTATATTTCTGATCTGACACCATCTACCGGAGTAGAAAAAATTCCTATCACCGGAACGGACAGTGCGGTTTCCTTTCGTGCGCCAGCTACGGGACAAGTGATGTATTTGTATGCATCCTATGATGGTGTTGCCTCCCCTGCGGCAAAAATTGATATTGTATCAGGCAACCCTGCCCCTCCAAGCATTACGAAAGCAGTGTATGACAGCATTACAGGTATGGTGAATGTTGAAGGAACAGTAGTAGAGAAAGGGCTTACGCTTAAGCTGACATTTACACCCAAAAGCGGCTCTTCTTCTATAGCGAAAGAGTTTGCGCTCGGCGATACTACCCAATACAGGGTCGCTGTAGCTGATTTGGCGGCTGGAGAGTACGGGGTTACAGCAGCAGTGAAACGAAGTCGGGAAGGCAGCAGCTACATAGCAGGTACGGGAGCACCGGTTGTCGTTACTGTTCCTGCCATCGCTTCGGACAGGCAGCGAATCCAGTCTGCGCTGACCCGTACGATTACCGCATATGAAAAAGAATTGCTTACCCGGAAAGGCAAGTTCAATGATTGGGAGGCGCTTGCGCTTGGAACAGCCGGACAGCATATGCAGGCGCGCAAATGGCTTGTAGATGGCAAAGGCTATGCCTACTGGCGGGCATCTGCGATTGCGGATGACAAATGGGGCTACAATGTAGGCAACAGTTACCCGACGACGGATTTGGAGCGTACTATTCTTGGGGTGCTTGGAGCAGGGTACAATCCGCGTGATTTTAATGGAACGAATCTTGTAGCAAAGTTGACGGACACCTTGTATCCATCAGGCAATTTCTCGCCTCGATGGGGAGCGGGCAAACAAGATGCCAGCCAGGGAAATACGCAAATATTCGGGATTATCGCCCTCGATGCAGCGAAAGCGACAGCGGCGGAAGGATATAATGCGCAAAAAGCTGTACAGCGTTTGCTGGCGATGCAGGGAGCGAATGGCAGTTTTAGCTGGACAGGCGATGTAGGTGAGTGGACAAGCGGTGATATTGACAGCACAGGTATGGCGCTCACTGCACTTGGACCGCACCGTGACATGCCGGGCGTACAGGCGGCGATTGACAAAGCAGTTGCCTGGCTGAAATCGCAACAAAAGGCACATGGCGGTTTTAGCGGATGGGGCATTGAGAATTATCCGAATCCCGAATCAAGTGCCTGGGTGATTCAGGGCTTGATCGCCTGCGGTCTTGATCCGCTGGCACCGGAATGGAAGAAAGAGCGCGGCAGTCTTTTAACATCGCTTTTGGAAGCGCAGCTTGATAATGGTAGCTTTAGCCATTCGACAGAGCCTGGCAAAAAATCCCCGAATGGCATGACGACCGAGCAGGCATTGCTTGCGCTTGGTGATTTATATAACGGCAAATCCAAATACAGCGACCTGTGGTCTGTCAATTTACCGGGCTATACGCTTCAAGTTGAGAAGGATCCTGTTCCTAACCGAAACGATATTGAAGTAATTCTTCTGACAACACAACCGCTGGAGAAAGGGAAGGAACAACCTGTAAAAATAAACGTACACAACAAGCAATCCAAAGAACAGGATGTCACGTTGCTAATCGGCGTATACAATCAGAAAACAGGAAAAATGGAGAGCTATAAGCTTGTTACGGAAACGTTGGCGAAAAACGAAAAGAAAGAGAGTGCTGCAAGCATTTTCGTTCCGTCAGCAGATCATTTACAGGTAAAAGCATTTGTGTGGGACAATCCGGAGAATATGAACATTTTGCTTGAGCAACCGCAGACATTGTCGGTGGCACCGTAGAGAAGGATAGGTGAAAAACAAATGAGGGTAAGAAGTAGTGTACGGCGCATCGTACAGATGATGGCAATTGTATTATGCTTGTTCGTATCAATGTCTTCCGTTTTTGCTGCGGTGAATGTAACGCCGCAGGGCAAGCCGGATGGCAGTATATCGGTAACAGGTACATCTGATCATAAGAAAGCTCCTGTAGCATTGCTCGTTAAAGAAGGAAATGAGACCCGCTACATTAATCAGGGGATGACAAACGATCAGGGAGAATATGAGTTTTCCTTTCAGTTGGACCCGGAAAAAGCATACACGGGCAAGGTGAATGTTGAGGGGGAAACGAAAACTTTCGCCATTTCCACTAAGAAGCAGGGAGAAGGAGGCGGAACGGGCAACTCAGGTAACCCGGAAACACCCAAGCCGGGTACGGATAAAAGCAAAACCATTTATTTGCGTATTGAAGGATATAACCAAACCATCTTGCCACGCACCGCGATTACTGTGGATAATTTCGATTTGACGCCATATCTTGGTCGGGCCTCAGGAAGCTCCGCTACACCATCCGATGGCTGGGGACCGGATAAGCTGCCTAATGTCACCGCAATGCATGGTATTATCCGTGGGCTTGAACAGGCGGGAATCAACCCGAAAGATCATCAAAGCGGCGCCGATATACAGGATTATGGTTGGGGTCTGTATGTAGCAATGATTGGCGGCGAACGGGAATTTGACCACCGTAGCACCTCAGGCTGGATGTACCGTGTGAATGATGAATTACCTTCCATCGGAGGGCAGGGCTATGTATTGAAAGACGGGGATGACATGGTGTGGTATTTTGCGGCATACGGATATGACAATATGTATTCCAAAATCGCAGCCAACAAAACATCCGTTAAACCAAAAGAAGAGATAGAAGTGACCCTTACAAGTCCGGATAAGGGTCCGGTCAAAAATGCGGTTATTTATGTGAACGGACAGGAGGCAAAGAATAGCGGACGTAAAGTAAGTACAGATGAGCAGGGAAAAGCAAAGCTAACGTTTGACCGTCCGGGCTCCTACACCATTAGCGCTGAACGTTTCAAGCAGGATATCCGGGATCTTATACGTCCGAATCCGATTAAAATTGAGGTAAATGGCGAAGCGGCGGCCCCTATATCTATCGAAGAGCTGAAAAAACAATTCGAAGAATTACTGGCTGCGGCAAATAAAGAGGAGGATATGGTTGCACTCATTAGACAGGCTGTTGATCAAGCGGTAGAGGCCAAGCGGGAGAACGATACGCAAATAACAGAGGCCATAAAAAACATGCAGACAATTGCGGGATGGATTGACAAAGCGGCGGCAAAGGCTAGCATGCCGGCCTCTTTCACCGCATTAGCAGAGTGTAACCTGCGCTTGCTTGAATTGGCCGGAGAGCTTGTTGACAAACCGCTAAGCGAAGCAGCTAAAAAAGAGATAGAGGCAGTTGCTATCATCCTGCTTAACGGGTATGTGACAACAATATCAAAAGCGGATGAGGCAGGGGAGAACGCTGAAGCATTCGTACGCCTTATCAAGGCGGTGGACAAGCTGCACGGAAAAATAGATGAGAAAAAGATACGACCGGTCATTGAGCGCCTGCTGAGTAAAAGCATGGAGATTGCTGTTAAAAAAGAGCATATACAGGATGATGGGACAAAATTGCTTGTCATCATTGATGATACTATCATCAAAGAAATAGAGCGTGTACAGCAGAAGCAGAAGGCGATAAAGCAGGGCATAGCGACAAGCAAGCTGAACGCTACCTATTTATTGGACAAGCCGTTGACGCTTCTCATTCCGCCAGGAAAGTCGGATAAGGTACGCATTCAAATAGACAAGGAGATACTAGACAGGCTTGTAAATAGCATCAACATTCGTACGCAGGCGGCACAGTTTACGCTTCAGCCTGCCGCATTTGCCGGTGTAATCGAGCAAGGAAAGGTGCTGACGCTTCAACTGGACAAGGTAGATGCAGCAGATTATCCTGCCGGTTTCGTATCCGCATCAGAAAGCGTCCATTCTATGTTCTTGATTGATGCTACTGTTACAGGGGCAACGGTTGTGCCGCAACAGCCGATTATGTTTGCCATTCCGTATGAATTGCCGGAGGGTGCAGCGCTGCCGGCTGTATATACAAGCATAAAAAACGAGCGTGTAAGCGTACCTACTACGTACAACAAAGATGAGAAAATGCTTGTAACAACGCTATCTGCGCCAGGGCCAGTGCTAGTATTGACAGGGCAGACGGGCGCATATACGGATCTAGCCGGTTTTGAATGGGCAAAAGAGGCGATTTATGCTTTGAAGCAAAAAGGGATTATCAGCGGAACGAGTGAAATGACATTCTCCCCAGGAAAATCCATTACACGAGCAGAATTTGCTGCACTATTAGCCAGGGCATACGAACAGCCAGCAACAGAGAAAAAGCTGATCCCATTCCGCGATGTAACAGCTGACAAATGGTATGCCAAAGATATTTCGGTTGTATATCATGCAGGGATTATGACAGGGATTAGTGTGGATCGCTTCGGACCGGAGCAAGTGATAAGCCGTGAGGAAGCAGCGGCAGTCGTTTCGCGGCTGTTAAAGCAAAAGAAAGGAATAGGACCTCAACAGCCAATAGAATTATCGTTTAAAGATAAGCAGGCTATTTCTGAATGGGCCAGACAGGATATAGCTTTTGCGGTACAGCAAGGAATCATAACGGGCATGGGAGATCAGACATTTGCACCGAAGCGGCAAGTTAAGCGGGCAGAAGCGGCTGTTATGCTATATGGCCTTGAGCGATTGCTAATCGGTAAATAAGAGCTTGTGATATGCGGCGGGTCCATCGGCACCTGCCGCATGTTTTGTCCAGAAGGAGAGGGATATATGGATCGTTTTATACTTGCACGAATAGGCGGGATACTCGGAGGAGTGGGACTTTTATCCGTATTGGTAGTTCGACCGGAAACGAATGCCCTTGTGTTAAGTATTATATTTCTTCTGCTTGCCATGATACCATTCTTTATCCGGTTTGAAAGACAAGTGTTGAACAGTCATGCACTTGTGCTTATAGCGGTTCATGCGGCATTGGCAGTGGCGGGGCGGGTAGCCTTCGCATCATTGCCCAGCGTACAGGCTACGACATTTATTATTATCATGTCTGGTTTAGCATTTGGAGCGGAAGCAGGGTTTATGACAGGCGCGCTTGCCGCACTTGTTTCGAATATGTTTTTGGGACAGGGACCATATACACTATGGCAAATGTTCGCCTGGGGAATGGTTGGATTAACGGCAGGATGGTGGCGTCAATCTCGCTGGATGAAAAGCAAGCCGGGAAAAATGATATTTGGTTTTTGCTGGGGCTTGCTATATGGGTGGATATTGAATACGTGGTTTGTGCTTGGTTTTTTGGAAGTGAGCTGGAAAGGGTATGTGATGGCATGTGTAACAAGTTTTTCGATGGACATGCTGCATGCTTTGTCCAACTTGTTTTTTCTTGCTTTTTTCAGTACAAGTTGGTTGGCGATTGCGGAACGATACAAGCGTAAATACGGTTTGTTTTTTGATAATAGCTTGGAAGAAAGGGGAGTGGCTGGTGGATGAGCCGCGGTTTTTCCACCGTCCACCCAACGGTCTGTTTTTTATATTACTTGTTATTGTTTGCTCTGCTTATGCTAGCATTCCATCCTGTCATTCTTTTCATCGCATTTATAAGCGGTGTGTGGCTGGCGGCGTTACAGGGACAAGGCGGAAGCATCAGGGGAACATTACGTTTTTGCCTGTTGCCCAGTGGCATTGTCATTGTTGTCCATTCCGTATTTTTCAATGTGGGAAGTACGCCTCTGTTTGCTATTGGGGGCAAGCCGATTATGCTAGAGGCCATCACATATGGGATAACTATGAGTTTGGCATTGATTGTCCTTTTCGTATGGTTTCTTTCCTATAATCAAACCATGACAGCCGAGCGTTTTCTTTGTATGGCAGCTCCACTGTTACCACAGGTCGCACTTGTAACGATGATCTCGCTTCGCTTCGTTCCGTTGTTAAAAGAGAGGTTACATCAGCTTGTTCTTATCCAGAAGTTACGTGGACTGGATGTGTATGACGGTTCGATGGTCAAACGGGCAAAAGCCGGAGCGCAATTGCTGCATGCGCTGTTCTCATGGTCGTTGCAGGAAGCGCTGGAAACGGCGGATTCGATGAAAGCGAGAGGATATGGAGTTACCAAGCGAAGCACATATATATCCTGGAGCATGACCAGACAGGATTGGCTAGTGCTTGTCTATATGATAGTGACAGGAGGGGGCGGAGCATGGTGCTGGCTTATAGGCGGCCATGGACAAACAGCATATGAAAGGATGATTCGAGTGGGATGGACAATAGCGGAATGGGGCTCCATAGTGTTGCTTGTTCTTTTTTTGTGTATCCCGCTTGTAATTGAATTGAAGGAGAGATGGCAATGGCATTGCTGGAAATAAACGATGTTTCGTTTGTATACCCGGATGCTGAACGGCCAGCACTGCTTGGGGTATCTGCGGTTGTAGAGGAAGGGGAGTTTATTGTTTTGGGCGGGCCGTCCGGTTCTGGAAAAAGCACATTGTTACGTCATATGAAAAAGCAACTGCTACCCGCAGGGAGGCGACAAGGCACTATTACGTATGATGGTGTTGCATTGGATGAACAGCCCGATGCCAGGATGGCACAGGAGGTAGGAATAGTACTGCAGAATCCAGAAAGTCAAATTGTGATGGATACGGTTTGGCATGAGCTTGTGTTTGCTATGGAAAATATAGGGATTCACCCTGAAGACATGCATAGGCGTGTGGCGGACATTGTTCCTTTTTTCGGAATGGAAACATGGCTATACCAGCCTGTCCGACAATTATCGGGGGGACAGAAGCAGTGGCTTAATCTTGCGTCTGTTATGTTGCTGCATCCGCGGGTATTATTGCTTGATGAACCGTTTGCCCAGCTTGATCCGGTGACAGTACGAGCTTTCGTCCAGCTTTTGCAACACATTCATCAGGAATTAGGAATCACAATCATTGTGAGCGAGCATCGATTGGAGGAGTTGCTTCCGTGTGCGACACGCCTCATGATAATGGATTGTGGTAGCGTTATATATGATGGTCCAGTACGTGATAGTATTTGCAAGATGAAAGCAAAAGAGGATAAATCATTTCTTCCCTATTTGCCGTCTGCAACTCAATTGTATTTGGCATGTCCATATCAAGTGGATGATATAAGTACAGAGAGTATCCCGCTTACCGTACAAGAAGGGAAAAAATGGTTTGCTGCTCTTCCTGCACCTGCTCTTCCAGAAAAAAACAAAGTGCCGATCAGATCGGAAGAAGCAGGCGAGCCGCTCATATGGTGCGAAAACATTAGTTTTCGTTATGGAAAGGACGCGCCGGATGTTTTGCATCGCTTATCTATTACAGTATACCAAGGGGAGTGCCTTGTGATCATGGGCGGAAACGGTGCTGGAAAGTCTACATTTTTGCAATGCATAGCCGGGTTGGTTATACCGCAGCGAGGAACTATAAAATGGCAGGGACAGCAGCGGACATCTCTTTCCATGAAAGAAAGGCAGGGACTGATTGGATACGTCCCGCAAAATCTGTTCTCATATTTTATTTATGACACAGTAGAGCAGGAGTTGTGCCATGCTGCTGTCGATGGTTCGCTTGTCGAAGAAATGATGGTGCGATTTGGGCTGAGGGAAGTAAAGGGCATGCACCCGTATGATTGTAGCGGTGGACAACAGCAAAAAATTGCGCTTGCTTGTGCTTTACTTGCCCGCCCAAAGCTATTGCTGCTTGACGAGCCTACGAAGGGGATTGATCCAAAAGCAAAGCAAGACGTCATTCAAATTATACGAACCGCACGGGAGGAAGGAATGACGGTTATTTTGGTGACACACGATACGGAGTTTGCCGCTCAATCGGCTACGCGCTGTGCCATGCTATTTGATGGTGGTGTAGCCGCGATAGCACCTTCACGTGTATTTTTTACTGGCCAGCTTTTCTATACGACAGCTGTGAACCGGATTGTTCGTCAGCATGTACCGGATGCTGTGACAATAAAAGATATATATGCTTACTGGTCAATAAAGTAATTCCCGATTTGACTTTATAGATGTTTTATCCAGCATACCCTATCTGTAGCATAGGAAATAATCAGCGAGTATATCATGAAAGCATATGATAATGATTGACGCTGTTATAGTAAATCTGTTAGTATTTCAATAAGTTTTATTATAATTAAATATGATGGAAACAGGTGTCGGTAAGCGGATTGTTTATCGGCTTAAAAGGGAAGTCCGGTGAAAGCCCGGCGCGGTCCCGCCACTGTAAATGCAGAGCAACTCTTTTATATGTCACTGTCTCGGCAGGGAGATGGGAAGACGAAGAGAAGCGATGACGCATAAGCCAGGAGACCTGCCTGTTTCAACAGCACTGATTTGACCTACGGGAGATAGGGAGGTGTTACACTGCGTGATTCGGAAAATGATATCCGGTTTCTTTGTGTTGAGCGGATTTCTATCGTTTCGAAATGAGTGGAACAGGCGCCTTTCTTGATGGGAAAGGCGTTTTTTGTATTCGGAAAAATAGCTAGAAAAATAGTGAGAGGAGAAATAATTGATGAAAATAATGAACAGCAATCTTGGATATCCGCGCATCGGTGCCGAGCGGGAGTGGAAAAAGGCGCTGGAAGCGTACTGGGAAGGACGCATTAATCTAAATGTACTGCATGCTGAAATGAAGCGCATTCGTCTGTCCAATTTGAAGATGCAGCAGAATAGCGGCATTGACCTGATTCCGGTGTCCGACTTTACGTACTATGACCATATGCTTGATATGGCGCAGATGTTTGATATTGTTCCCTCTCGTTTTCGTACCGCTGGAAAGGAAGAAGAGATATACTTCGCCATGGCGCGTGGAACCGAGGAAGCAGTCGCGTGCGAGATGACCAAATGGTTCAATACGAATTATCACTATATCGTACCTGAGCTGTCTGACACCGTTCCAACCCTTGTCCGAAACCGTCCACTTGAAGCGTACCGGGAAGCGAAAACAGAGCTTGGCATCGAAGGCAAGCCGGTTATTGTCGGTCCTTATACATTCGTTAAGCTGTCAAAGCATTACGGAAATCGTTCGTTTGCGGACTGGGTGCGTCAGTTTGTTCCTTTATATGCGAGAATATTGCAGGAATTAGAAGCGGAAGGTGTGCGCTGGGTCCAGCTTGATGAACCATGCCTTGTCATGGACATTCCTGCCGAGGATATGGAACTCATTACGGACGTATATGAGCAGCTTCATCAAGCGGCTCCGCAACTTCACCTTTTGCTGCAAACGTATTTCGAAGGAATTGAGCATTATGAGCAGGTTGTGTCACTTCCAGTACAGGGGATTGGGCTTGATTTTGTACATGGATATGAAACAAATCGCGCGAACTTGACTCGCTGGAGTTTTCCGCAGGATAAATGGCTATTTGCCGGTATTATTGATGGACGCAATGTTTGGGCGGCGGATCAAGAACAGAAATGCAATCTGCTTAGCGAGCTGCTGCAATATGTCACATCGTCCCGATTGAGCATCCAGCCTTCGTGCAGCTTATTACATGTACCGGTTCGCGTTTCGCAGGAGGAAACGCTTGATCCGGTTATCAAGGAAAGCCTTGCGTTTGCGGAAGAAAAGCTGAGTGAGGTGGTGCAGCTGGGAGAGATTTTGCAGAAGGGGGGACAAATCGCTCCGCTGGAAGCAAGGCGCCAGCTTGCAAAATCTCCGTTACGTAACCGGGCAGATGTCCAGCAGGATATGGCACAATTGCTTTCTAGGGAACCGATGCGTAGCACACCGTTTGTGAAGCGTGCTGTGCTTCAGCAGGAGTATTTTGGATTTCAGCTACTTCCGACTACTACAATCGGAAGCTTCCCACAGTCATCAGAGGTGCGGCAGGCACGTCGGGATTGGCGTCAGGGTAAGCTGACGGAAGAAGCATACCGTACATTCATCCGTCGGAAGATAGAAGAGTGGATTGGCATTCAGGAACAACTTCAGCTTGATGTGTTCGTTCATGGGGAATTTGAACGTACCGATATGGTAGAGTTTTTCGGTGAAAAGCTGGACGGAATCGCGTTCACACAAAATGGTTGGGTGCAGTCCTACGGTTCCCGCTGCGTAAAACCGCCACTAATCTATGGTGATGTTGCGTTTGTAAAGCTGATGACCGTGGAAGAAGTCGCTTTTGCGAATACGTTGACCGATAAACCGGTCAAAGGTATGCTGACCGGTCCGGTTACGATTCTTAACTGGTCGTTTGTGCGCGATGATATACCACGTGAGCAGGTATGCTATCAGATTGCGGCTGCGCTGCGCCGAGAAGTGACCGCGCTTGAAGAGGCGGGAATTGATGTAATTCAGGTGGATGAACCGGCACTGCGGGAAGGGCTTCCACTCAAGCGGAAGCGTTGGACGGCATATCTTGATTGGGCAGTACGCAGCTTTTTGCTGACAACCTCCCACGTCAAAGATACGACACAAATTCATACACACATGTGTTATTCGGAATTTCACGATATGATTGATGCGATTTCGCAGCTGGATGCGGACGTCATTTCAATTGAAACGTCGCGCAGCCATGGTGAGCTTATTCAGGCTTTTGAAGACCGCATATACGATAAAGGGATCGGACTTGGCGTATACGATATCCATAGTCCGCGGATTCCGACTGTAACGGAGATGGCACATATGATCGAACGGGCGCTGCGTGTTCTCTCTCCTCGGCAATTATGGGTTAACCCGGATTGCGGCCTAAAGACAAGAAGCAAGGAGGAAGTAGTAGCCGCGCTTGAATCCATGGTAGAGGCAGCATGCCTTGTGCGGGGACGTTTTCTCAAACATGAAAGTTTAGTAGAAGAAAGAAGCGAATAAAGAATAGCGAAGGAGAAAAAGATATGGAGCGGAATAGGAAACGTGCCCGGGATTCCCATACGATGATGATCGATATTGTTTTTCCTCCCGACACGAATCATCTGGATACAATGTTTGGAGGAAAAGTGATGGCCGTTGTTGATCGTGTGGCTAATATTGCGGCAATGAGGCATGCCAGAAGGCCGGTAGTTACCGTATCGACCGATCGTTTTAATTTCCTGTGCCCTATTAAAACGGGAGAAGCGATTATTGTAGAAGCTTTTGTCACGTGGACAGGCACGACCTCGTTAGAAGTTTACACAAAAGTAGAGGCAGAGAACTTATTGACAGGCGAGCGGAGGCTAGCCTCCCACGCTCATTTAACGTTTGTTGCCCTAGACGAGAATGGGAATAAAGTAAAGGTTCCACAGGTAATACCTGAAACAGATGAAGAAATACAGCAGTACAAAGAAGCGCAGGCGCGTTATGAACGGCGGAAAAACCGGAGAAGATAATGAATTTCTAATTTTGAAATAAAAGCAGGAGTTAGGAGAGAAAGTGGCGAATAATCATATTATTAATCTTTATAATTAATTGACAGAGCAGGTCACTCCGCGGAGTGTGAAAGGGGAAGACCGGTGAAAATCCGGCGCGGTCCCGCCACTGTAAGAGGAAGCATCCTCAAGCCAGATCGCCGCCTGCTCTAGGTTCACCGCATGTACCTACGGTTGATGGGGAGGTGATGGCATACGAGCGAAAGATGCATTTGTCGATTTTCGCTGGCTGTCTTTGCTCTTTCCATCCCCGTTTACATGCTAAACGGTTTTTTTTATGCCTATTTTTAGCGTATATGGAGGAGGGAGCACAAGATGGCAGCGGAAAAGAACGAATTTTTTTCGCCAAAAGCAAGTCATGTCACGGCTGTTACATTTACGACATTAGAAGAGAGGATGGTTTTTCATCATTCAGAGCTTGTGGACAGTTTGATGAATTTAAAAACGAAAATACAGGAACATGACTATGAAAAGTACATTAATTGTTTGATTAGCTTACGAAAACATGGGGATAAGCTGCTGGTTATTACTAGCCACGCGATGCACAAAACGATCATTGAAGGCAGATTTCTGCAGCCGATTAAGGAAGCTTTTCATGTTTCGGATGTCAGGATTGTAAGTCAGACCAGCCAATTTAATGCATAGCCGTAAAAATCGAAAGATAGAACGTATAGAAGCATGCATTTGAGTGCAGAAAGGAGTGGGTGGTACGTAAATGCTGGATCATTCCAACGTTTACGTACCGCATAACATGATGGGAAACGAAACCAAAAAGAAAATAAAAGATGAGAAACACATATTTACAGCTTTCCCCCGTCCGACATATGAGGCATGGCGACAGACTGCCGAAAAAACGTTAAAAGGAAAGTCATTTGAAGATAAGCTAATGACAAAAACGTACGAAGGCATTTTGCTCCAGCCTATTTATATGCCGGAAAATTTGGAGGAGATCCCCGATGTGGTACGTATGCTGCCCGGTGCTGCTCCTTATGTCAGAGGAACGCGTACACTTGGATATATCCAGCAGTCATGGGATGTGGCGCAGGAGCTTTCAGCCGCTACACCCGAGGCGTTTAATCGTATCGCAAAGCATGATATGGAGCGTGGACAGAACATGATACATGTTGTGCTGGATACGCCGACATGTCTGGGGAGGGATGCCGATCAGGTGCAGTCGCATCGAGGTAAGGGACTTTCGCTTTGCACAAAACTGGATGTGGCTCAGGCTTTTGCAGATATTGATTTGGAGCATGCTCCGCTTTTGATTCAAAGTGGATTGAGCGCTCAGTCTGTTTTGTCTTTGCTCATTGCCTATATGCGTGAACAAGGAAAATCGGCGGATAAGCTGTGCGGATGCATTGGCATGGATCCATTGAGCATGTGGGTCAAGGAGGGCATTCTCCCTTATTCGCTGGAAGGCGTATATGATGCGATGAGCCAGATGACGCTCTGGGCAAACCGGCATGCACCAAACCTGCAAACCGTGTTTGTACAGGGACACCCTTATCATGATGGGGGTGGCAATGCCGTTCAAGAGATGGCTTTCTCACTGGCTTCGGCTGTGGCCTATATTCGGGCTATGCAGGAGCGGGATGTAGACATCGACACAAGTGCGCTACATATTCGTTTTTCATTTTCGCTCGGATCGAATTTCTTTATGGAAATTGCTAAGCTGCGTGCCGCCCGTATGTTATGGGCTAATATTGTGTCCGCATTTGGTGGAAGTGAAGCATCGGCAAAAATGAAAATACATGGGCGCACATCCTTCTGGACCAAAACGGTGCGCGATCCGTACGTGAATTTGCTGCGCACAACGACAGAGGCGCTTGCCGGTGTAGTGGGCGGCGTAGACAGTCTTCATGCGAGTCCGTTCGATGAAGCGCTCGGAGAGTCTGATGCGTTTTCTCGCCGTCTTGCCCGTAATACCCAACTGTTGCTGGAGGAGGAGGCACACCTTGGGAAAACGATCGATCCGGCAGGGGGCTCCTGGTATGTTGAAGTGCTGACGGATCAACTGGCACAAAAGGCATGGAAGTTGTTTCAGCATATTGAAGGAAAAGGCGGCATGGTACGTGCTCTAGAAGAAGGCGAACCGCAGCGGCTTATCGAAGAGGTGGCCCGTACCCGTCGGCATAATATTAACCGCCGAAAGGATCGGATAGTCGGAACGAATGTGTATGCCAACGTGAAGGAAGCGCCTATAGTGCGCAAGATGGAGGAAGAAAGCGTATATGAAAAGTGGCTGGTTGAGCTGGCCGCATTTCGTTCCTCTATTGATGTTAGTGTGCATCGAAGCGCATTGGATAAGCTGTACGACGCTCAGGGAGAGCAGGCGATGGAAGCGGCAATTGAGGCTGCCCAGGCCGGAGCGACGTTGCAGGAGATTACAGAAGCTGTGCAAGGAAGGAGAGCGGGCACGACTCCTGCAATAGTCAAGATTCGGACACAACGCGCCGCAGAACCATTTGAAGAGCTGCGCACCGCGGTAGATGCATATACAGAACGAACGGGGAAGCGACCACAAGTATTTCTGGCGAACATTGGGCCGACTCAAAGCTATAAGCCACGTGCCGATTTTTCAGCCGGTTTTTTTGAAGTGGGAGGGTTTGAGGTGCTGGCTGACAAAGGCTTTAACATTCTGGAAGAGGCTGTCCGGGAGGCTGCTGCTTCAACTGCCTCCATTATCGTTATTTGTTCAAGTGATGATATGTACCCGAACATTGTTCCGCAGCTAGTGCAAATGTTAAGGCGGACGCTCCCTTCGTGCACCATTTTTCTGGCAGGCGCGCCGCAAGCCGAGCAGTGGGCGATATATAAAGAAGCTGGCGTGCATCATGCAATTACAATGCAGAGCGACTGCTATGCAGTACTTCGCTCCCTGCTGCATCAGAAAGGAATTATGCTATGAGACAAACACCTGACTTTACTAAACTAGCTTATCGGAATGAATTTGCGGCAGCGTCGCTGGCAGATTGGCGCAGACAGGCGGAGGCGGAAGGCGTATCGCTTGATGAGCTAGTGTGGCATACGATGGAGCAAATTGATGTGAAGCCGCTGTATACACACGAAGATATTCAGCATATGGAGCATCTTGGCTATGTGGCAGGATTGCCGCCATATTTTCGCGGGCCTTATCCCTCCATGTATGTCACACAGCCGTGGACGGTTCGTCAATACGCCGGATTCTCCACGGCTGAAGAGAGTAATGCATTTTATCGACGTAACCTTGCAGCCGGACAGAAAGGTTTATCTATTGCATTCGATTTGGCTACCCATCGTGGCTATGATTCCGATCATCCCCGGGTTGTAGGAGATGTAGGAAAAGCCGGGGTAGCGGTAGATTCCATTATGGATATGAAAATTTTATTCGATGGGATTCCGCTTGATCAAATGTCTGTTTCGATGACGATGAATGGTGCGGTTCTTCCGGTCATGGCGTTTTATATCGTAGCAGCCGAAGAACAGGGAGTGAAGCAAGAACAATTATCGGGTACCATTCAAAATGATATTTTAAAAGAATATATGGTCCGCAATACGTATATTTATCCGCCGGAACCGTCGATGAAGATTATCGCCGATATTTTTGCTTATACGTCGCAGCATATGCCCAAGTTTAACAGCATTAGTATTTCTGGCTATCATATGCAGGAGGCAGGGGCTACCGCTGATATTGAGCTTGGCTACACGCTTGCAGACGGTTTACAGTATGTACGTACAGGTTTACAAGCAGGAATCGACATTGATTCGTTTGCACCGCGGCTGTCATTTTTTTGGGCGATTGGTATGAACTATTTTATGGAAGTAGCAAAAATGCGTGCCGCCCGCCTTATTTGGGCAGGCTTAATCAAGGATTTCCAGCCGAAAAACCCAAAATCGATGGCCCTGCGTACACATTGTCAAACATCCGGCTGGAGTTTGACGGAGCAGGACCCGTTTAATAATGTTGCCCGTACATGTATTGAAGCAATGGCGGCCGCACTCGGTCACACACAATCGCTACATACAAATGCACTTGATGAGGCGATTGCCCTCCCTACTGACTTCTCGGCACGCATTGCGCGCAATACTCAATTGTTTTTGCAAGATGAGACGGGCATTTGTAATGTAGTGGACCCATGGGGCGGATCATATTACGTGGAATCGCTGACAGCCGAACTCGTTCGTCGCGCCTGGGGACATATTAGAGAAATTGAAGAGTTGGGCGGTATGGCTAAAGCGATTGATACCGGTCTGCCCAAGATGCGGATTGAAGAAGCGGCTGCACGCCGGCAAGCCCGTATCGACTCCGGGAAAGAAACGATTATCGGTGTTAATAAGCATCGCCTCACGCAAGAAGATCCGCTGGATATTCTTGAGGTGGATAATACAGCGGTGCGGGAAGCCCAGCTTAAACGTTTGGCCGAACTGCGCGCCAATCGCGATGAGGCGCGTGTGCGTACTGCATTGGATGCCATTACAAGGGCGGCGGAAACAGGGGAGGGAAATCTGCTCGCGCTGGCGATCGAGGCTGCACGTGCCCGTGCAAGCCTTGGGGAAATTTCGTCTGCATACGAGAAGGTGGTTGGACGCCATCAAGCCGTTATCCGTTCCATTAGCGGGGTATATAGTGCTGAATTTGGCGAAGAAGAACAAGTTTCGATCGTACGCAGAATGACGGATGAGTTTGAAGAGCAGGAAGGGCGCCGCCCGCGCATTATGATCGCAAAAATGGGTCAGGATGGACATGACCGCGGCGCCAAAGTGATTGCAACCGCGTTTGCTGACCTCGGATTTGATGTGGACATCGGGCCGCTGTTCCAAACGCCGGCAGAAACGGCCAAGCAAGCGGTAGAAAATGATGTGCATGTCGTCGGAATGAGCTCGCTGGCTGCTGGTCACAAAACACTGCTTCCGCAGCTGATGGAAGAGCTAAGGAAACTGGGCAGGGAGGATATTCTTGTGATTATCGGCGGCGTAATTCCAGCCCAGGATTATGAATTTTTAAAACAAAACGGAGCTGCAGCTATTTTTGGTCCGGGTACCGTTATTCCGGTGGCAGCGCAAAAAGTGCTAGAAGCCATCAATCAGCGTTTAGAGGATGAGATATAAACATGAGCAAGGAAAAACAAAGGCCTGAGTGGGTGCCGGAAGAAGCGGGCACTGCTTTTGCCAGTCATGTAATGGAAGGTGTAAACGGTGGACATGACGGAATGCCGGGACAAACAGCCGGGAGAAGCAGCCCGCCTTTCTCTCGCAGACGAAAGCTTTCTGTAGATGATTATGTTCAAGGTGTATTATCAGGGAACCGAACGATTCTCGCTCAAACAATTACGTTGGTTGAAAGCAATGCGCCACGATACATTGAGATGGCGCAGGAGGTTATTAAGCAATTGCTGCCGTATACCGGCAGATCGATTCGAATCGGTATTACAGGCGTACCAGGGGCAGGAAAGAGTACATTAATTGAAACATTTGGTTGCATGCTTTGTGAACAGGGACGTAGGGTAGCTGTGCTTGCCGTTGATCCGAGCAGCAGTGTTACACGGGGCAGTATTCTGGGCGATAAAACCCGTATGGATCGGCTGTCCCGCCAGCCCAATGCATTTATCCGTCCTTCTCCTTCAGGGGGGACGTTAGGCGGCGTTACACGCAAAAGCCGGGAAACCATTCTTGTATGCGAAGCTGCCGGGTTTGATACTGTGCTTGTTGAAACGGTAGGGGTTGGACAAAGCGAAACGACCGTACGCTCGATGACTGACTTTTTTTTGCTTGTTATGCTGACAGGTGCCGGCGATGAACTACAAGGAATAAAAAAAGGTGTCATTGAGTTGGCGGACGCGCTCCTGATTAATAAAGCGGATGGAGATAATATTATCAAAGCGCAGGTGGCAAAGGAAGAATACAATCGGGTGCTGCATTATTTGAAGCCGGCTTCGGAAGGATGGATGCCTGAGGCGTATACATGCTCTGCACTTACCGGAGCGGGTGTTGCGCATATATGGGATATAGTGGAACGCTTCCGTCATCAGATGCAATCAACCGGTACATTTGAAAAACGGCGAAAATCACAGGTGCTGGAGTGGGTATATACAATGGTACAGGAGCACCTGCAAACCGGATTTTTCAACGATCCGAATGTGAAAAAAATCATTCCGGGAATCGAGCAGCAGGTAAGTGAGGGGAGTATATCAGCTACAATTGCAGCAAAAGAATTGTTGGCCGCATATGAGAAAGGATGAGAACCTTTATGCCTGCGCTTTGCAGAAATAGGTGAGAAATGAAAGTTATTGTACATCAGGTTCACCAAACATCGGTTTACGAGGGCGACGTGTGTTTACATCCTCCTGCTGCAACCGAGATATTTACACATCGACAAGGGGAGCTGTGGCTGGAGTCATTCCAGCCGCAGGCCATTTTTTCTATTGTTTTAGAGCATCCGGACGCCGTGTTGAATTCGCATTCTACATGAAGCTGGATTAAAGACGGTAGGAGGACTGGACAACTACGTATATCAACTGCAATCCGAACAAAAAGATTTACAGGAGCTGTATCATAGGATGAGTAGGGCAGGGCTTACGTATGCACTTATTAATAAGAGCAGAATGTCCTCGATTAATGTAGTCGTAAAATAAAAGTGCGGGATAATACCTGCGTATTGACAAAATTAGGGACATGATTTTAAATGGTAGTTAATAATATAACGACTAAAAAGAGGAGTTTTATGGATACGATATACAAGGAGCTTCAGAAACTGGGTTTTTCTCAATATGAATGTAAAGCGTACGTAGGTCTTTTAAAGCATTCAGCTGTGACAGGATATGAAGTGAGCAAGCGTACGGGCGTGCCACGTTCCATGATTTATGAAGTATTGGGCAAGTTATTGGATAAAGGTGCTATTTACACCGTTCCGTCAGATCCTGTGAAATATTCACCTGTTCCGGCAAAAGACTTAATCGAACGGCTTCGAAAAAATTTTGAGGAATCTTTCGATTTTCTTGAAAAGGAATTATCGGCTCTTGAAACAGAACGGGATATAGACGTTATTTGGCGGATTCGCAGCGAACAATTAGTCATTGATGAAATGATAGATATCATTAATAAAGTAGAAAAAGAGCTATGGTTATCGGTATGGGAACCGCAAGTTCCGCGAATAAAAGAAGCCGTTGATCGGCAAGCCGAGAAGGGAGCGAATATTTTTACGGTTCTTTTTGGTGCGCCAGAGACGTATTTAGGCTGTACGTATCATCATAATTATATGACGCCTGATGTTGTTGAAGAGCGGATGGGCGGGCATTTGACCGTTGTGGTCCGCGATGCGGAAGAGGTGCTTATTGCCAATTTTACAGATCAGGCTTCTGCCTGGGCGGTAAAAACGAAGGATCCTGCTCTTGTATTGGTCGCTACTGAATATATTAGGCATGACATTATGGTTGAAGAAATTACGCAAGAATTTGGCTCTGAAAAGCTTGAAGCTCTTTGGAAGAATAAAAATGATTTAATTCATGTGATGACAGGAAAACGGTTCAGATAAGACGAACCGTATTTTCTTTCGCTAATCAATAGTTCGTTATTAAGACGAGATGGAGAAACTACCATTCGAAAAGGAGGCTGCTACGATGTTCATGGCAGTCTCCTTCTTCGTGTATTACATATGATTAATCAGAGCTGACTATATTTTCAACGCCATTATATTGTTAATTGATTTGTATAGTCAAGCATGATTATAATGAGGATAACTAGGGGAAAAAGGGGAAGGCAAGCATGGACGAAAGAGTACTGCTGCTGCTGGGGCTGCTGAAGAACCAGAGCCAGCATGGCTATCAGATTAACGATTTTATTGAGCGGAATGTAAGCCGGGTAATGGACTTGAAGAAGGCGACCGCATACGCGATTTTAGGACGGCTTCATGAATCGGGATATGTGACTGTGCATATGGAACAGGAGGAGAATCGTCCGCCGCGCAAAGTGTATTCGATTACAGCAGAAGGGGAAGACGAGTTCTATCGTCTGCTGCAAGAGAATTTGTCGGAGCTGAAGCAAGTAACATTGCCGGGAGATATCGGATTGATGTTCCTTGATTACCTTTCTCCCGCGGAAGCGGTGCGTTACCTTCAGGAGCGGCTCCAGCGTCTGGAGATGCAAATTCAGACATATGAATCGGCGCCCGAACATGCGAGCAACCCGAGCGTAGATTTGGCCATAGATAGGCGCTTGCGTTTGATGCGCAGTGATTATGAGTGGCTGATGGATACGATTTCCAAGTTGAAAAAATCAATATGAATGCAAAAAAGGAGAGGGCCAGGTCCGCTCCTTTTGATATGTTATCATTTATTCGTACGACGCTTCAAAAATGCTCAGCACTTCGTCTGCTGTGAGGTTGTGCGTGCCAGGGATCGTATTTGTGCCATTGCCGTTGACACGGATCGTCTCGTCTGCCATCAGTCGCAGGTCTTCGCGCTTAATGCCGACGCCTTGCAGCGTATCGTATACTCCGATTTCTTTGTACCAGTGTATGAGCGCTGCAATACCAGCTTTGGCCGCCCGTATATCGTTGTCCTCGGTAATGCGGAATACGTTACGCGCGAGGCGGGCCAGACGGTGTGGACGATCGGCAAGGATGATTTGTTCGAAATAGGCAGGTGTAATAATGGCAAGACCGCGTCCATGCGAAATATCATAGTGGGCCGAAAGTGTATGCTCCATGGCATGTACCGGGAACGGACCGCCGCGGCCCGCACCTGCGATGCCGATTAATGCCAGCGTACTCGTCCATAGCAGGTGAGCGCGTGCCTCATAGTTTTCTGGATACTCCAGCGCTTTTTTCGCGTAGATGAGGACATTGCGCATGAGTCCTTCTGTAAGTTCATCCTGAACGTTTGCATGCTCATCTCCGGTCATGTAGCCTTCATACAGATGGGTGAATATGTCTGCCGCACCGTCGGCCGTATAGTTAGCGGGGACGGTATAAGTTAATTCAGGATCGAGAATGGCTGCTTTTGGAAAGAGACCAGGACCGCCAATACCGGCTTTTTCTTTCGTCTCCCAGTTTGTGATAACCGCGCCTGAATTGGCTTCTGACCCCGTAGCAGCCAGAGTAGGGATGGTGACGATCGGCAGCGCTTCTTTGATTGGGAGCAGCTCTTTCCATTTGCTTGCCTTGCTGCCACGGATGTATTCGTGAATTGGACGTCCAGACAAGGCAACGGTGGCGATGGCCTTTGCTGCGTCCATCGCTGAGCCTCCGCCAAGTGCGAGAATAAGTCCACAGTTTTCTTCGCGTGCGATGCGCCCAGCCTCATCGATTGTTGTAGCGCGAGGATTTGGTTCAATACGATCGAATAGGATATGGCTTACGCCTGCCTTATTGAGCGATGCGATAACTTTATCAAGGGAACCGGTTTTTTTTGTTGAAGAACGGCCGGTGACGAGTAACGCTTTTTTTGCATAGGTTGCGACGATATCACCGGCTCTATCTACTTCTCCTTTACCGAAGTGGATTCGGGTCGGCATATTTAATGTAAAGTTTAACAAGGGAATATCCTCCTCTTCGTTCGAGTTTGTTAAGATAAGTATATAGCTTCCCATTCTTAATACGCTGTTCATTCCATCGTCTCATACTTACTTTTTCATAGCAAGTTTTTCCTGAATACGGATATGCTAAAGAAAAGGGGGAACACGTTGTATGAATTGGATTTATTGGATTGCTTTGTTTAACACGAAATTTCAAGCGAGCTGCCTCGTTAAGCGAATGGAGGAAGATTGGTGGACGATGGGTTATCGTAGTCCGCGTATCATTGAAATATTCCGGGTGAAAGACGGGCGATACGGTGTTCGCTACATATGGTAGCAAGTATGGAGAATGCAGCAATTAACAAAGGGATTACGTAAATATAGAATAAAAAATGGGAGGAAGAGGTGAGAAGCCGTGAGTGTATTGCGTCAGTTCATTCATGTGGAAACGTATGAAAGAGGAGCGGAAATTGCAAAGCTGGTCTTGTACGAGCGAGACGGTGAATATAAGCTTGTGCGCTATGCGGTAACGGTCGATGGCGAAGAAGAGAATTACTTGCTGTACAGCGGGGCAAATTTACAGACGGCGTTCATGAAGCTGGAGGGGGAAAAGCGACTGCTCCGTTTTACAGAGTATACACCTATCTGCTCAAGCGAGCCAGTAATGACGCGAACGGATTGGAATAAGGACATGCTGGCGCTAGCACAGAGCTATTACAGTTCAGATGTGCTGGGATTGCTAAGAGAGTGGCGGAGACGGATAGCAGATGAAATGAATGTAGCTCCGTACATGGTTCTGGAAGATAAAGTGCTATTTCTGCTGGCTACCTTTATGCCGCAGACAAAAGAGGAGTTTCTCGGCCTGCCGCATTGCGGGGAGAAACGATGGGAACAGTATGGGTTTGAGCTGCTGGATTTACTTCGCGGACAGACACCTGCTTTTCACATCCCATCCGCTGTTTTGGAGGGGGCACAGCCCGTCCGCACCCAGAAGCAGGAACGGCAGGTTAGGTTACTGACCCGCCTGCAAGCAGAAACGCCAGAGCTGGAAGAGCTGGCAAGTGAACTCGATGTTTCAGTCAATACGGTGATAGGGTACCTGGAAAAGCTGATTGAAGACGGATATGATATCGAAGCGTACGTAGCATTTTTGACGCGCGAGGTGCCTTATGCTGAGATCGCCGCTGTCATCGACAATGCTGGAGCGGACCGGCTAAAGCCGATTTACTTGGAATTGAACGGCGATGTACCGCCATATGAAGCGAGGATTTCATATCATCAAATTCGACTTGCCCTTGTAAGAAGAAAGATGGAACAAGCAACTGTCGGATGAGTCAGCAATAACAGTAAGAAAAAGAGCAGGGCGTAAGCCGCTGCTCTTTTTCTCACATACGCTCGTCTACAGGATAGCCTTCACGTATTAGACGTTCCGTGATACGTTCAATATGCATCCGATCGTTTGTCTCCAGCTCTACTTCCACTTCCGCTTGTCCGGGTACAATGCGCGGGCTGATTCGGTGATGATGTATGGAGATAATATTGGCCCGCTCTTCCGCGAGGAGAGCAAGCAGCCGGTTTAGATTGCCTGGCTTATCCTGGACAGTTGTTATGATTCGCACATAGCGGCCTGATTCGATTAGACCATGCTCAATAATGCGCGACATGAAAGTGACATCGACGTTTCCGCCGCTCAGAATGACGGCGATCTTCTTATCTTTAAGCGGCATTCTCCGGTACAGCAATGGAACGAGTGCCGAAGCGCCGGAACCTTCGACAAGCAGCTTGCTGCGTTCAAGCAAGTACAGCATCGTACGCGAAATTTCGATATCCTCTGCCAGAAACACATCATCAACGTACTTTTCCACCAGCTCATACGTTATAGAGCCCGGCTTTTTGACTGCAATCCCGTCTGCAATCGTCCCAGTGCTTGCTACGGACATAGGGCGCTTCTTATTCAGGGAAGCCGTCATACTTGCGCAGGCTGCCGCTTCCACCCCGTATACTTTTACATGGGGGGCAATGGCTTTTACGCAAGCGGCGATACCGGCGATGAGCCCGCCTCCGCCGACTGGACAGATGATGGCATCCACATCGGGCAGCTGTTCAAGCACTTCGAGCCCAAGTGTGCCCTGGCCTTCAATAACGTGTGAATCATCAAACGGATGAAGAAAGGTAGCACCCGTTTCCTTTTGAAGTTCAAACGCTTTTTCGAGCGCTTCGTCAAATGATTGCCCGTGAAGGATAACCTGTGCGCCATATTTTTTGGTAGCCTGTACTTTGCTGAGGGGAGCGCCTTCCGGCATGACAATCATGCTGGGAATACCGGCCTTTGTGCTGCTGAAGGCCACGCCCTGTGCATGATTGCCCGCTGAAGCTGCAACGACTCCGCGCGCTTTCTCCTCTGGACTGAGCGAAGCGATTTTGTTATAGGCTCCCCGCACTTTAAAGGAACCGGTCTTTTGCAGGTTTTCAAGCTTTAAGTATAATGGATTGCCGGCCAGCTCGCTGAATGTAGTCGAGTAGTCAAGCGGCGTATAACGTACGACCGGCTTCAGCGTTTCCCTGGCCCGGCGGATGCCTTCAATGGTAACCATATGAATCCGCCTTTCGGTATAATCGTTCTTTCTTCATTATAATGACTTTTTTAGTATAAAAGCCAATTTTTCTCTATTCGAGATTCAGTTTACTGTTGCAACTTGTCGGGCATATTTTATTTTCCTGCTTTTTTTTGGCATAATGAAAAAAGGTAAAGGGAATATACATCAGGAAGAACACTATTCACGAAAGGGGATTAGGAACGGAATGAGCAATAAAGCGCTAGAACAGCTTGCAGTTAATACCATTCGCATTCTCTCGGTTGAAGCCATTGAAAAGGCAAAATCCGGCCATCCTGGCCTGCCGATGGGAGCGGCCCCCATGGCATATGCGCTTTGGGTGAAATTCATGAATCATAACCCGGCCAATCCTGCCTGGATAAACCGCGACCGATTCGTTCTATCCGCTGGTCATGGATCAATGCTGTTGTATAGCCTGCTTCATCTGACCGGATATGATGTGTCACTTGATGATTTGCAGAATTTCCGCCAATGGGGAAGCCGCACGCCCGGTCATCCGGAATACGGACATACGCCAGGCGTGGAAGCAACCACAGGTCCGCTTGGCCAAGGTATCGGTATGTCGGTAGGCATGGCGATGGCGGAACGCCACCTTGCTGCTACATACAATCGGGATGGACATGAGATAATTGATCATTATACGTACGCGTTGTGTGGTGACGGGGATTTGATGGAAGGAGTCGCAGCTGAAGCGGCATCCCTTGCCGGTCATCTGAAGCTTGGCCGCCTGATTGTGTTGTATGATTCCAACGACATTAGTCTGGATGGCGAATTAAGCTACGCATTCTCGGAAAGTGTGGCAAAACGCTTTGACTCTTATGGCTGGCAAGTGCTGCGTGTTGATGAAGGCAATGATGTAGAAGCTATTTCACAGGCAATCGCTGAGGCGCAGCAGGAAACGGAGCGTCCGACGCTTATCGAAGTGAGAACCGTGATCGGATTTGGAAGTCCGAATAAAGGAGGTAAATCAGCAGCCCACGGAGCTCCGCTTGGAATTGATGAGATTAAGCTTGTACGCGAAGCGTACAGCTGGGAGCATGAATGGTTTGAATTCCCTGATGAGGTGCGTGAACATTTTGCCGAAGTAAAAACGAGCGGACAGCAGAAAGAAAAAGAGTGGCAAAAAATGTTCGAGGCATATAAAAAGGAGCACCCCGAGCTTGCCGAGCAATTCGAGCGTTCTATACGCGGAGAACTGCATGCTGATTGGGAGGCATCCCTTCCGTTCTTCTCTCCGGCAGATGGCAAAATCGCAACACGAGAAGCATCGAGTAAAGCGATTAATGCATTGGCGAAGAGCGTCCCATTTTTCCTCGGCGGATCGGCGGATTTGGCTTCATCCAATAAAACAACGATTAAAGATGAAAAAAATTTCAAGCCTGGCCAGTATGAAGGGCGCAATATTTGGTTCGGCGTCCGGGAACATGCGATGGCAGCGGCGATGAACGGAATGATGCTTCATGGTGGTGTCAAGGTGTACGGTGGGACCTTTCTTGTTTTCGTTGATTACTTGCGTCCGGCACTGCGCTTGTCCGCATTAATGGGGCTTCCAGCGATTTATGTATTAACGCATGATAGCATCGCAGTCGGCGAAGACGGCCCTACGCACGAGCCGATTGAGCATGTTCCTTCGCTGCGCGTCATTCCGAATTTAATTGTCCTGCGCCCGGCGGATGCGAATGAAACAGTAGCTGCGTATCGTTACGCAGTCGGCTACAGTAAAGGTCCGGTAGCCATGATTCTCTCGCGCCAGGGTTTGCCGGTACTGGAGGGTACGAATGAGAAAGCGATGGAATCTGTTGCTCGCGGCGCATATATATTATCTGAGTCAGACGGTACACCGGATTTGATTTTGCTTGCCTCCGGTTCAGAGGTTAGTCTGGTTATGGAGGTTAAGCATATGCTTAAAGAAAAAGGCCATAGCGTGCGGGTTGTCAGCATGCCAAGCTGGGAATTATTCGAGCAGCAGCCGCAGTCGTACAAAGACGAAGTGCTGCCGCCTGCCGTCAAAGCGCGTCTCGCTGTTGAGATGACACATCCACTCGGTTGGGAGCGCTATATCGGCGAACAAGGAGTGGTGCTTGGGATTGACAGGTTTGGCGCATCTGCCCCAGGCGAGAAAATTATGGAAGAATACGGATTTACACCGGAACATGTCGTTACCCTTGCAGAGAGCATATTAAACAAGTAAGTAAAAAGCGGCCGCTCTACGTAGAGGGTCGCTTTTTTAATAGAGAATATGCAAAATATAGAAGACTTTTATGATAAGCAGTATAATTTTGCTTTACTTTGCTTTTAAACATGTGATATTTTATGCGAGACAAACAATCAAAAGATAAACGTGTGTTATACACAGGGGAGGGCAAAGCGGTGGAACAGCTGCTTATTATTTTCACTATTAACATCGTATATGTGTCGTTTTTTACGATTCGGATGATTATGGTGATGAAGGGGCAGAAGTTGCTGGCATCATTAATCAGTACGATAGAGGTTTTTATTTATTTGATGGGGCTTTCGCTTGTATTGGATAGCTTGGACAATCCATTTAACCTAGCTGCCTATTGTATCGGGTGGGGTACAGGTGTATATATGGGGAGTAAAATTGAAGAACTGCTGGCGCTTGGTTATGTAACCGTGCAGATTGTGCTTGATTCGGAGCACAATGATATTAGTCGGGTGCTCCGCGAGAAGGGGTATGGTGTAACGAGCTGGGAGGCAAACGGCAAAGACGGTCAACGTGTCGTCATGAATGTATTGGCTAAGCGAAGAAATGAGAAAAAGCTGTACGATACTATCAAGGAACTGGCACCGAAGGCGTTCGTTATCTCGTATGAGCCGAAGTTTTTCCATGGAGGTTTTTGGACGAAGCGAATTACTAAGTAAATCATATAGCGTAGATGAGGACATTTTGCAGGAAGCTGCAACGTGCACAAATCGGCAATAGTTAAACAAGGACAGGGCAGGCGGATAGCCTGCTTTTTTTGTTTGCATATACGTGTAAATATATGAGATATACAGTAGAATAGTAAATTGAACAAGATACGGTCTACAGAGTGTAAGGAGAAGAGAAATGAAAGTGATTATTGCAGAAAAGCCTGATCAGGGAACGAAATTAGCTGCCCCATTCCGATCGAAAAAACATAAGGGATACATCGAGATCTTGCCGAACGAGACGTTTCAGGATGGCGCCCTCATCACATGGGCGGTCGGTCACATATGTGAGCTGGTGGCTCCTGAGGAATATAATTCGGTCTGGAAGAAGTGGAGTCTGGACAACCTTCCCATCATTCCCGAACAATTCAAATACAAGGTAATGAAAGCGAAGGCACAGCAGTTTCAGATAATAAAAAAGCTATTGCAGCGTGCGGATGTAAATGAAATTATTCACGCGGGCGATGCGGGACGGGAGGGTGAGCTTATTGTCCGGACCATTGTTCAGCAAACCGGAACGAGGAAGCCGATGAAGCGGCTTTGGATTTCTTCGTTGACGGAGAAGGCGGTGCGTCAGGGATTCGCGCAACTGCGTGATGAAGCGGATACGCGCAATTTATATTATGAAGCATACAGTCGTGCATGTGCTGACTGGGTAGTTGGCATGAATGCTTCCCGTGTGTATTCATTATTAATGAAGCAGCATGGCGTCAACGATGTCTTTTCCGCAGGGCGGGTTCAGACACCCACGCTGGCGCTTGTTGTCAAGCGAGAGCGAGAGATTGCGGATTTTATATCTGAACCATTCTGGGAAGTGTTTGCCGAATTCCAAATGGACGACAAACAGTATCAGGGAAAGTGGCAAAAAGACGACGAATCGAGGTTGAATGATCCGAAAATGGCAGAAGCCATCGCGGCTTTCTGTCAGAATAAGCCTGCGGAAATAAAGGATGCACAAACAGAACGCAAAGAATTTCAGCCGCCATATTTATTTAATCTATCAGGGCTGCAGGCGACTGCAAACAAAGCGTATAAATTCCCGCCGAAGAAGACGCTGGATATTGCTCAACAATTGTATGTCAAAGGATACATTTCATATCCGCGCTCGGATTCAAGTTTTGTTACGGAAGGGGAAGCGCGTACTTTTCCGGAAATTTTGGAAAAGCTGGGGAGTAAGCCGGAATATGCACCGTTCTTTCCGCTTCCGATTCATTCGGTTCTTACGAACAAGCGCTATGTCAACGAGAAGAAAGTGACCGATCATTATGCGATTATTCCGACCGAGCAGGTCCCTGCATTGGATAAGCTGTCGGACGACGAAAGGAAAATATACGATTTAATTGTACGTCGCCTTTTGGCTGCGCATTATGAGTCAGCCGTTTTTGATTATACGACTGTGTTGACCTTGGTAGATAGCCGTGCGGAATTCCTATCGAAAGGTCGCCAGCAAATACGTGAGGGCTGGCGCAAGGTTTTGTTTGGCGAAGGTGAGAAGGATGGAGAAGAACCGCTGCTTCCGCCGCTTGTGCAAGGAGAGAAGGGCGCGGTGGCCCGCATAGCGGTGAAGGAAAGCAAGACCCAGCCGCCTAAGAGGTATACAGAAGGGCAGTTAATTACGCTGATGAAGACGGCCGGCAAGCATTTAGAGGATCAGGAGCTGGAGAAAGTGCTGGCGAAAACCGAAGGGCTCGGTACGGAAGCCACCCGAGCTGGCATCATTACAATGCTTAAGGATCGGCGTTATCTCGAAGTCAAGAAAAATCAGGTCTACGCAACGCCCAAGGGGATGCTTCTCATCGCGGCGATCGGTGAAAAAATCCTCGCTTCACCGGAGATGACGGCACGTTGGGAGCAGCGGCTCAGCGAAATCGGCCGGGGACAAGCTTCAGCTACGGATTTCATGGAGCAAGCCAAGAAACTTGCAGTCAAAATTATTCAAGATGCTGTGGAGCAGGCAAAGGGCTGGACGTTTGATAATATTGATATGGAAGAGGTGAAAGCGAACGCCCCCAGCCGTAAGGGTAAAAACAAAGCGCCAGCTAAAGTGGGGGCTTGCAAGCTGTGTGGCGGTGATGTTGTGGACAAAGGTACATTTTATGGCTGTGCAAATTATTCAAAAACCAAATGCAGCTTTACCTTTTCTAAAAAAATTCTTGGCAAAACCATTTCACAGGCGAATGCCAAAAAGTTATTGAAAGAAGGAAAAACCGACCTCATTAAAGGATTCAAAAAAAACGATAAGGTGTTTGACGCATATATGATATGGGATGATAAAACCGGAAAGCCATCATTTGCTTTCCCGGAAAGGAAATAGGAGGGAACGCCTTGAAGAATACAAAACGGAAGAGATGGTTGGTTGTATTATGGATGGTCATTGTGCTGGCTGTGTCCTGTGTTCCTGCATCTGCCGCCCATTTTAAGGATATGTCGGCTGCGCACTGGGCATACGCGAGCATAGAATGGGCTGCAGAGCAAGGGATAGTCGGAGGATATGAGGACGGTACATTCCAACCTTCCCGTATGGTGAGCGAGGCGGAATTTCTTGTGATGTATATGCATTATTTTTTTAATATAAACAGTGTACCTACAGGGGATATGCAGGGTGAACACTGGGCGTCCTCCTATTATGCGACTGCGGTTGACCTGCATATACCTGTTCAGGGAGGCGTGTACAAAGATCGGGCCATTCGGCGTGGAGCGGTCGCCCGTACGATAACAAAAGCGTTGGGCTATGATTATAATGAGAAACAGGCGGTAGAATGGCTGTTGAAAAAAGAAATTGTCGCCGGGCGTATATCAGGCAGTGCAACGTATGCTTCATACGCACCGGATGAGTCGCTTACCCGTGCCGAAGCCGCCCAGCTTTTTAAAACACTGCACAGAAAAGGATATACTCGTTTTATTACGCACTAAGTTTGGATTTTGTTGCTTTTTTCCTTAGACTTTTGTTTCTCCTCTGCTTGTCTCTTTGTATAATAGAGAAAAATACCGAGATAGCTTGGGGAAGGGAAGAGAGAAAGGATGCCAGGAGTTCCAAAACATCCGATCGTGGTTATCGGCGGCGGTATAAGCGGTCTAATGGCGGCCCGTACGTTGGTAGAAGCGGGCGAAGAGCAGGTAGTTATACTGGACAAAGGACGCAGCGGGGGAGGCCGGATGGCGACCAGGGAAATCGGCAGGGCGACGTTCGATCATGGTGCGCAGTATTTTACCGTACGCACACCTGAATTTGCGGCATACGCACAAGATTGGAAGGCACGAGGCTGGATAACGGAATGGTTCGGCGAACCCCATGCGCGTTACCGTGCGGAAGGCGGTATGAATCGGCTTACCCGGCATTTGGCGGAGCCGCTGGATATTTGTGTACGTGTTCGTGTGACAAGCATCGAGCCAGAGCAGAACGGATGGCTGCTTCACTGGGTCTCGGAAGAACAGGAATATGTGGCGCAGACGTATGACGAAGTATTGCCGGAAGAAGTGTACGATCCCGGAAATAAGGCAAGCATCCGGGCGCGGGCTGTACTTATAACAGCTCCGCCACCTCAGGCTTTATATTTGCTTAGGCAGGGCGGAAACCGACTGAACGAAGAGCAGGAGCATAAGCTAGCTGCAGTCCGCTATCTTCCTTGTTTGGCGGCACTGCTGAAACTGGATGGAGCGTCCGCAGTGCCTGAGCCGGGCTATGTGCGAGCGAAAAATGCGACTGATCCAGTACAATTGGTCGTGGATAACTATCAGAAAGGTATTTCTTCGCAGCACGCACTTACGATATATGCTTGTGGTCGATGGTCCCGCGATCATTTCAACCGACCGGATGATGAGGTGCTTCGCCAATTGCTGCAAGAGGCCCATGTATGGCGGGGAGATGCCAATATTGTAGAAGCGCAGCTGAAGCGCTGGAGATTTTCGTTAGCGGAAACGTTATATCCCGCACGTTTCGCCGATTTGGGCCTGCAGTCGCCCGCTTTGCTTGCGGGGGATTCGTTTATCGCCCCGGAAGACAAGGCACAGCACGCACGAATTGAAACGGCTGCGCTCTCAGGTATTGCCGCAGCGAAGCGCTTGTTACACATATTATAAATTTTTTCGCTCTTGGCCTTAGGTGCATAACCGGGGCATAAGAGCTTTTTTATTTGTGATGTTTCATGTGTCTGCTAACGGCAGGTTATAAAATATAGACATTTTTTTCAATTTTTTATAAAATGGTTCATGACTATAGAACTATGGCTGGTGCGGTCCGTGATCAAAAAGACAGAGGTGGAAAAGCCCATGCAAGACGAAAGTATAACTTCGCTACAACAAACGGAACAGAAGTACCAAAGTCTGTTAGAGAAGCTGCACAATGTCGTATACAAAGTGCGTCGCGAAACAGAAGCAGAGGCAACATTCGTTTACACGATGTTTGAAGGTAGGGTAGCGAAGCGGCAAGGGCTGACGACCGAAGCGGTAAGAGGAAAAACGCCGCAGGAGTTGTTTGCACCGCAATTTGCTGGATATTTGCAGATACAGTATGAGAGGGCCTGGCAAGGGGAACCGATTATCCATGAGCTTGTGTGTGAACAAGAAGTATATTACGTCTCTCTCGTGCTATCAGAAGATGAGGACGGGGAGCAGGAGCTTATCGGCTGTTCGCTGGATTTGACCTTATGCAGGCAGGCGAAACGGCAAATCGAGCGCATGAAGAAATACGACGCGCTGACCGGCCTGCCCAATCAGCTTGCATTTGATGAAAGCCTGCAGCAAGCGGTGAATGGCGAGCATGAGAGCAGCAGCCCGTTTACCTTGATGATTATTGATATTGATCAGTTCAAGATGATGCATGCTGCCATTGGACGGACGCCGAGTGAAGCAGTGCTTGCTCATGTAGCGAAGAAACTTTCCCAGGTGTTGGATGAGCGAACGATGCTGGCCCGTCTAAGCAAAGATAACTTTGCGGCGGTGCTCACGAATATTACGCAAGAGGAGGCCAGGGCGAAAGCAACCGAAATCATCTCCCTTATTACATCCCCGATTCAAACGAGCGATACGACTATTCATATGACAGCCAGTGTAGGCATGAGCGTGTACCCGATAGACGGGAGCGAACCAGAAGAAATTCTAAAGAAAGCGGAAACAGCCATGTATCGGGCGAAGGAGCGCGGCGGTAATTGCTATTGTTTTTATTCGCAGGAGATGGTGCGCATTGGAGAGCAGTGGGTGCTTCGCAGTGAACTCCGCAATGCGGTGCACCGCAATGAGCTGTTTCTGCATTATCAGCCGCGCTATGAAGTTGAAAGCAGCAAGCTAGTGGGCATGGAGGCGCTCGTACGCTGGCTGCATCCAGAGAACGGGGTGATGTTCCCCGGCACATTTATCAATCTGGCTGAAAAGACAGGCTTAATTCTTGAGATTGACCGCTGGGTGCTGGAAGCGGCATGCGCCCGGGTGAAGCAATGGCAGGAAGCGGGAGAAATTCATGCTTCCGTTTCGGTCAACCTATCGTATCTGCATTTTAAAGAGCCGGATTGCGTGCAGATGGTGATGGATATTTTGCGCAAGACGGGCTTACATCCCGGATGTTTGGAAATAGAGTTGACGGAGAGCGTGTTTGTGGAAGAAGCGGAAGTTGCGCTTGATATGATGCGGCAGCTGAAAATGCTTGGTGTTCGCATTGCTATCGATGATTTTGGTACAGGGTATTCAGCGCTTCATTATTTGAAGAAGTTCCCGTTTGATACGCTGAAGATTGACCGGTCATTTCTGGAAAATGTGACAATTTCCGAAGCCGATGGTGTAATTTTGCGTACGGTAATCGATATGGCCAAGAAGCTTAACTTGAGGGTGGTGGCTGAAGGCGTAGAAACGGAAGAGCAGTTAAGCTATTTGCGTGAGCATGCATGTGACGAGGTACAGGGATATTTGCTTAGTCGCCCTGTTCCGGAAGAGCAGATGGAAAAACTTCTTTTTTCCATAAGCAACTGATTCATTTCTTCCCGTTAATCAGGTATGATGGAAAAGGAAAGCCAAGCAATCAAACGTTACTTATATGCATCTTGATTAGGGGGATTTAGTTATTTCATGAGCTTGTTAACTGTTGAAGATTTAAGCCATACGTTTGGCGATCGTACATTGTTTAAGAACGTTTCATTCCGTTTGCTTCCAGGCGAGCATGTCGGGCTGGTTGGTGCGAACGGTGTAGGTAAGTCTACGTTGATGAATATATTGACCGGACAATTAATTCGTGACTCAGGAAAAGTAGAGTGGACGCCGCGCGTCCGTTATGGATATCTTGACCAGCATACAGTGCTTACCTCGGGCAAGACAATACGCGATGTACTCAAAGACGCGTTTCTGCCGCTATTCGAGATGGAAAAAGAACTGATGACCATTTCCGAGAAGATGGCGGAGGCAACGCCGGAAGAACTGGAGAAGCTGTTGGAAGAGATGGGCGATATTCAGGAGCAGCTCGATGCAAGCGGGTTTTATCTCATTGATGTTAAGGTCGAAGAGATGGCGAACGGTCTGGGACTTGACGCAATCGGCCTTGACCGCGATGTGTCGGCATTGAGCGGCGGACAGCGGACAAAAGTGCTGCTCGCAAAGCTGCTACTTGAAAAGCCAACCGTATTGCTGCTTGATGAGCCGACAAACTACCTTGATGTTGAACATATCGATTGGTTAAAGATATACCTGAAGGAATATCCATTTGCTTTTATTTTGATTTCGCATGATACGGAATTTATGAACGATGTAGTCAATGTTATTTATCACCTCGAATTCTCAAAATTAACCCGCTACAGTGCAACCTATGAGAAATTTCTCGATATGGCTGATATGAATAAGCAGCAGCATATTAGTGCATATGAGCGCCAGCAGGATTATATTAAGAAAACAGAAGATTTCATTCAGCGAAATAAGGCGCGTTACTCAACAAGCGGTCGTGCCCGCAGCCGGCAGAAGCAGCTGGAGAAGCTGGACCGTATTGATCGTCCGGAGACCGCGCCTAAGCCGACATTTACATTTAAGGAATCGCGGGCTAGTGGCAAAACTGTATTTGAAGCACAAGACCTCGTAATAGGCTATGACCGCCCGCTGTTGCCCAAGATGAATATGACGGTGGAGCGTGGCGAAAAAATTGCCATCGTCGGCTGTAACGGTGTCGGAAAATCTACGCTGTTAAAGACCATTCTCGGAAAAGTAAAACCGTATGATGGTTCCGTATATCAGGGAGATTTCCTGTATCCAGCGTACTTTGAGCAGGAAGTAAAGGCTGGGAATGTAACGGCGCTCGATGATGTATGGAATGCGTTTCCAAGCATGAACCAGCATGAAGTGCGCGGCGCATTGGCGCGCTGCGGCTTGAAGAATGAACACATTAACCGCCCGCTTAATATGTTGAGCGGTGGCGAGCAGGCAAAAGTGCGCCTGTGCAAGTTACTGATGAACGAGAGCAATTGGCTTTTATTCGACGAGCCGACCAACCACCTTGATGTTGTAGCGAAGGAAGAATTGAAGCAATCGTTGAAAGAATACAAAGGAACCGTTTTGCTTGTATGCCATGAACCAGACTTTTATAAGGATTGGGTAACTCGTGTCTGGAATGTGGAGGAATGGGCAACGAAGGTGAATATATAACCATTTTTGCAAGAGGGGTGAGGGTGTGTTCCTGCCCCTCTTTTCTTAACGATGAGGAGTGATAGGGTTGAATAAGCAGGAGGAACGGTGCATGGCTTGCGGCAAGGCGGTAATGGAGCTTGTGTATGCGATTTATCGCAGCGGTGCATCCGACAAAAAGGATGAGGCGGAAAGTATAGCCGGGTTCTTGTGCGAAACATGCGGACGCAAGCATAAAATGAAACCAATAAAGCACAAAAATCCATTTGCAAAGCTTGAAAAATTTAAACAGGGGTGAACATATGTCGCGAAAGTGGGTGGAAGAGGAAAGCCGGCAGTGGGTTGAGCGCGGAATTATTACAGAGGAGCAGCGGCGACAAATCGCTGAGCTATATCCATATAAAAGAAGCATAAGCGAAAAGCTGCCGGTTTTTGGTGCGCTTTTGGTAGGTGCCGGTATCTTAACGTTTGTTGCATCCAACTGGTCGGCTATTCCGCAGCTTTTCCGATTGCTGCTTATTGTGCTGACGATGAGCGGCTTTTATGTGTATGGCTACCGTAACGAGGAGCGTGGTGCTAAAGCTCTCGGGATATCGTTGCTTGCGCTTGGTGTGATTACGTTTGGCGCTGGTATTTTCTTAACAGGGCAGATGTTTCATTTGATTGCCTATGATGCGCGGGCATTCATTATTTGGTCGTTGCCTGCTATCCTATTGGCCTGGATGTATCGGGGGCGGCTGCTGTATTTTCTTGCGCTGGTCATTTTGAATGCCGGTCAGCTATACAGCGCGATTTCGTTTCAGCAGTTCAGTTGGCTGCTGCTTGTTCTATTGCTTATAGGCGCAGGTGGATATGCGCTACAGAACAGGCAGCGTGTCATATTCACTGCGCTTACACCAAGCATTTTACTGCATGGCCTACTTTATTTGATTGTGGAAAACCAGGCGATAGGATGGCTCATACTCATGTCAGCCATTTTATACGCGGTGCTGGATTGGCTTTCTGATCGCCAGGCACGGATTGCCGGTCAGCTAGGAACACTTATATCTGCGTTTTTTCTTGATGTGTTTTTCATTTTTTTTCTCGGTGAGATGAACAATGAACAAGCACCACTTGCGGCTACGTTTTTTATTTTATTTGCAGGCGCGTTTGTCCTTTCCTATCTGGGCAAGCGTAAGCATAGTGAGGCGTTGACACTTGTAGAATGGACGATTTTCCTGCCGTTCTTCTATTGGAAAGCGGGCGGCGATGTCATGTATTTGCTTATCCTGTTCGTTTTCTCAGGCTATTTGTTATGGATAGGGCACCGGGAGGAGTGGAGCAGCAAGGTCAATGCAGGAACGCTGCTGTTTTTGTTTAGCACGTTTGTAGGGTACATTCAGGTTGCCTGGGGTTTTCTTCCGAAATCGCTGTTTTTTCTTGGAGGCGGTTTACTATTGTTTGTGCTGAATGCCTTCTTGCAGCGACAGCGACACAAACGGTTGCGTGATGAGGGCAAAGGAGGTAGCCAGGTATGAAGCGAAGAGCATCAGCCCTGTTCGCTGTTCTAGTGTTGCTACAAGTATTGTTTCTTGGTGGAATGGGAGCCTCGTACTATGCAGTGGATGCGGTTGGTAAGGAAATTCGGTTAAAAACGGCACCTGTGGACCCTCGTGATTTGTTCTATGGAGATTATGTGCAGCTTTCCTATGAAATTAGCTCGCTTCCATGGTCGGTATGGAAAGGTGGAGAACGGCCGGAGGAAGGGCAAACGGTTTATGCTGTGTTGCGCAGAAACGAAGCATATGATAGCGCTGTAGCTGTCTATCCCGTGAAACCGCAGGCAAAGGACGGGGAAGCCATCCTTCAAGCACGCGTCCGTGGCTGGGGAGAGTCAGAGCACCTTAATTTACTCTACGGATTTGAGCGCTATTATGTAGAAGAGAATACAGGGAAAGAATGGGAGGAGCGTTCTGGCCAGGCAATTGTTACGGTTAAAGTCGCGCCCTGGGGACAATCGAAGATTACCGGACTGGTATTCGAACAATAGAAAAACAAAGATCTGTATGCATATTGTTCATATCTATGATATACTAGCATAAAAAATTGCGCGGCAATGAAGCCCCTGTCTTATTGGACAGGGGCTTTTCTGCGTTCGATTGGAGGAAGATGCATGATGGAAGAAAAGAAGCGGTTTATCCAGGAATTCGTTCCGGGGAAACAGATTACACTGAGCCACCTCATCGCCAATCCGGATGAAGACATGTTCGATAAGTTGGGTATTCCGTATGGTGGAGCTATTGGTATTCTGACATTAACACCGAGCGAAACGGTGATTATCGCCGGTGATTTGGCGACCAAAGCGGCACACGTAACCATCGGATTTCTCGATCGGTTTACTGGAAGTCTTGTATTGGTAGGCAGCGTATCTGAAGTGGAGACAGCAATGCAGCAAATTAATGAATTTCTGGAACACAATCTAGGCTATACGCCTTCACGTATTACTAAATCGTAACGGAAGGGGAGGGGCTTTATGGCGAAGCAACATCGTGCGATGCTTATCGGAGCGATTGGCGCCGGCAAGTCTACGCTAACGAATGCGCTGCTTGACCGTGATGTGCCAGCGGTAAAAACACAATCGCTGCTATATTATGACTGGATTGTAGATACACCGGGCGAGTATACGGAGAATCCGTTATTCTACAAAAATATTATGGCTACGGCGCTGGAAGTGACGCATGTGCTGTTCATTCAAGATGCAACCAAGTCGAAAACGATTTTCCCTCCCGGATTCGCTGCCGGTATTCCGAAATTGTCTATTGGCGTGGTGACCAAAATCGATGCACCGAATGCTGATCGCGTTCGTGCGGCAAAACAGATAAGGAGAGCGATGCCGGATGGCCCCATCATATATGTATCCGCCTACAAGAAGCAGGGTCTGGAGGAAATCCGTTCGCTCGTAGCATGTGCTTCTCGTGCGCAAATGAAAGAGTATTGTTCGAATTTGGAATCAACAAATATTTCCGATATGTAAACCTTTACATCGCTTATGTTTTTTAGTATGATAATGATAATAAAATGAATATCAAACAGGCAAAGGCGCCTATCAACAATGGGGAAGTGTGCATGTTGAAGGAGCCTTTTTTGTTAAAAGGAGTCTTTCTCATGATCGATGTGCTAGATACTCAACATATCAGGCATCTATGCCAGCAATACACTTCACTTACCGAGGAAGATATTCAAATTATCGTAAGCAAAAGCGAAATGCTACAGATGATGGCGGATGTATCACAGGCTAATATGTTCATCGATTGCCCGATGAAGGATAGAAAAGCCGTCATTGTAGTAGCAGAAGCATCCCCTACGACAACGCACTCAATATATAAAGAAACCGTAGTGGGCAAAGAGGTATTCGAATCGTACGAGCCGGGTGTATTCCGTACCTATCGAACCGGAAAGCCTGCGCTGATAAACAGGGCGGTTACACAGGAAGGGCACCATGTCAAACAGAATGTCGTGCCTATAAAGAATGACAAACAGCAGACGATCGGTATGTTGATTCTGGAACAGGATATTACCCTTCAGGTCAAACATGAAAAAGAACTGGCCCTCCTGTCGGAAACGACCCAGGAGTTCAGCCGTACCTTTTGGGATTTGATTGCTAAAGAGCAATCTATTCCAGACGTTATTGAGGAAGCGCTGCTTCTTCTGTATGAAGATGGCTCAATTTTATATGCGAACAATTCGGCTATCGGATTAATGGAATTGCATAGCGAGCGAACTCGTGAGAACTTTCTAAATGCAAAAGTAAACGAAATATTTCCATTCATTGAAGAAAGCGATTATTTACATGATGGAGTGCTTCAGCGTGAAGTCCACAATCAGGGGGCGGTATATATTCTACGTAGCGTCTGCCTGCAGCAAAAAGATAAGAAGCGGCGTCTGCTCGTATATTTGCAGGATATTACCGATTTAAGAGACAAGGAGCGCCAGTTAATGGTTAAATCAGCGGTCATCCAGGAGATTCACCACCGGGTTAAGAACAATTTGCAGACAGTTGCGGGACTTTTACGTCTACAGATGAGACGAGGTGTTCCGGATGAAGCAAAGGGGCTTTACCAGGAGTGCTTAAACCGGATTGTCAGCATTGCAACCGTTCATGAAGTCCTGTCTTATAATGGCATTGAACGTGTCGCCATGAATCAGGTTATCGAGAAAGTGGCACGCATGTTGGTGTACAATATGTCCTCTGAAGAATGTAAGGTCGACATCATAATGGAGATTGAGGAGATTGCTCTTCAATCCAAACAGGCGGTATCGCTTGCCCTTATCCTGACCGAGCTGGTTCAGAATTGTTTAAAGCATGGTTTTGTCGGCAGGCCGTCAGGAATAATCCGTATTGAGTTCCGCCTTACAGGAGATGAAATTCGGCTGTGTGTAGATGATAATGGAAAAGGCTTTGAAGCGCAGTCTGCTACGGACCAGCTTGGACTTGAGATTGTTCGTAACTTGACGCACTTTGACCTGGAAGGAACATTCAATATTATGCAGAATGTGAACGGGGGAACGCGGGCCAGCGTTTCTTTTCCGGTGGAACAGGGGGAATGAGCGCATGAATAAAGGCAGAATCATGGTGGTTGATGACGAGTCTATTCTGCGCATGGATATCAAAGAAATGCTGCAGGAGGCCGGCTATGATGTCGTAGCGGAAGCGAATAACGGAGAAGCTGCCATCGAGTTGGCCGCCCAACACGTTCCAGATTTAATCGTAATGGACGTGAAAATGCCAAAAATGAACGGAGTAAAAGCAGCCAGAATTATTAATCGTTCCTTCGATATTCCAACCATTCTCTTGACTGCGTATACAGAGGAAGAATTAATCGCGGAGGCGAGAGAGGCGTTCATCTTCGGCTATCTTGTTAAACCGATTACCGAAAGGGATTTAATGCCGGCTGTAGAGGTCGCCATCGGTCAGGCGCGGCGTGTTAAATCATTAATGGGAAGTTTGAAAGAGATGGAGAAAAAGATGGAAAGCCGCAAACGGATAGAACGGGCGAAAGGGATCCTTATGGATGTATACCAGCTCAACGAAGAGCGTGCCTATCAAACGATGCGTACCTATTGTATGAATACACGCAAGACGATGGACGAAGTCGCCAATCATATTCTGCATAACCGAAAATTAGATGTACAATCTGTTCTGTAGACGTGTAAACGATACGAACGTAAAAAAGAATATCCCAAGGCAAAGGCGCCTTATGTGATGAGAGATATCGGCTCATCGCATAAGGCGCCTTTTTGCGAAGGAGAAAGGAGGCAGATCATGCGCCGGACACATCGTGGCATGGAACATATTATCAGTGCGGGCATCGATATTGGAACGAGCACAACGAAACTGGTCATCAGCCGTTTTTCGTTAATGAATACAGCGGGTGCAAGCCATGTACCACGCATCGAAATCATTAATACTGAAATTTTGTACAAAAGTCCGATTTATCGTACACCGCTTTCACAAGGCGATGAAATTGACATGCCAGCCGTTTTCGCGCTCGTACGCAGCGAATACGCAAAAGCTGGGATACGCGAGAACGAAATTCAGACCGGAGCCGTTATTATTACCGGTGAAACGGCGACCAAACGAAACGCGGAGGAAATGGTGCGCCGATTGTCTGACGAAGCAGGAGAGTTTCTCGTCGCTACCGCAGGTCCTGATCTTGAAGGGATGATCGCGGCTAAGGGTTCAGGCGCGTACGAACATTCGAAACGGACAGGCCGTACAGTTGCCAATATTGATATCGGCGGTGGTACTGCGAACATCGCTGTATATCAAGCTGGATTGTTCAAAGGAACATGCACACTGCATATCGGGGGCAGACTTATCGAATATGCGGAGAAGCGAATTTCAAAGCTGTCTCGTCCGGTGCAGTTACTGCTTGAGAAGCGAAAATGGGACCTGAGTATAGGCAATGCATCTGATTCCCCGATAATCGGTCAGGTCGCAAACGCTATGGCGGAAACACTCGCCCGCATTCTTGCTGGACAAGTGACTGCCGAAGATGAGCCATTATTGTTAGGTCATCCGCCGAACTGGGATGTAGCGGTAGAAGACATTATGTTTTCCGGAGGGGTAAGTGAATGCATTTACCGCTTGGAGCCAAACGATACAGGCGGAACGAGTGCATCTGTTTATCATGATATGGGCGTGCAGTTAGCTGAGACGCTACGTACTCATCCGGAGCTTACTCGCTGGAGGTGGATTCATCCGCTTGAAACTGTAAGAGCAACGGTGCTGGGAGCCGGTACACAGACCACGGAAATAAGTGGCGCTACCATTCAGGTTGAACACGAAGTGTTACCGCTTAAAAATCTACCTGTCCATCGAATTTCGTTCGAATACGAAACAGAAAACATACAGGATAAAATTATGCGGGCAGTGGAACAGGCGCTTGAACTGTATGATCCAGGACGGGAAGGGCGCAATTTTGCTTTGTATTTGTCCGAGGTGCCACATCTACGGTTTCATGATGTACAGCATATTGCCGTCTCGTTGCATGAAGCGCTGTGTCGTCAACCCGATCAACGCCAACCGATTGTGGTCGTTACGGAGAACGATATCGCTAAAGTGCTCGGTCAATCGCTTCAGGTTATACAACAAAAGCGCGGCATTCTTTGCATCGACCAGATTCGGGTCGAGAATGGAGACTATCTTGATATTGGCCGTATGCTGCATAGCGGCGTAGTACCGGTAGTTGTCAAAACGCTCGCGTTTCATTCATAAGAAAGGAGTTGAGATGAGGCTATGAGGCTGAAAACAATGCTGCAAGGCCAAACATACGAATTTAAAAATCTAAAAGAATTGTTTGCCAAAGCCAATGAAGAAAAGTCCGGGGACAGGCTTGCGGGATTGGCTGCAGAAACGGTACAGGAACGAATTGCTGCAAAACAAGTACTGGCCGGCTTGACGCTGGAGGATATCCGAAACCATCCGCTTCTTCCGCCAGAGGAAGATGAAGTCTCCCGCATTATCGAAGAACACGTAAACGATACAATTTTTGCGGATATCAAAGGCTGGACAGTAGCCAAGCTGCGTGAGTATATTCTTGATGACAGCGTAGGCGACCGTGAATTGAAACGGCTTAGCCGCGGTCTGACGAGCGAAATGATTGCCGCTGCAGGCAAATTGATGTCCAATCTTGACCTGATTCATGCGGCTAATAAAGTCGAAATCATCTCCCGGTGCAATATTGCTATCGGACAGAAAGGAACCCTTGCATCGCGGCTGCAGCCGAATCATCCGACCGACAATGTAGATGGGATGCTTGCCTCCATGAAAGAAGGATTGTCCTATGGAGTGGGCGACGCGGTCATCGGTATTAATCCGGTAGACGATTCCGTAGAAAGCGTAAAGCGTCTGCTGCATGCCACGCACGATTTTATTGAGGCCTGGAACATTCCGACACAAAACTGTGTACTGGCACATGTAACCACCCAGATGAAAGCGATTGAACAAGGAGCGCCGGCAGCGATGATTTTCCAGAGCATCGCAGGAACAGAGGCTGCCAATCGTTCATTTGGCATCAGTGTATCGCTTCTGGAGGAAGCGCAGCAGATGATTATGGAAAAAGGCACAAGCCGTGGACCGCAGCGCCTGTATTTTGAAACCGGACAAGGTTCGGAGCTATCTGCAGAAGCGCATCACGGAATCGATCAGATGACGCTTGAAGCCCGTAATTATGGCTTTGCCCGTAAGTTCGATCCGTATATTCTGAACACGGTTGTCGGCTTCATCGGACCTGAATATTTGTATGACAATAAACAGGTTATTCGTGCCGGGCTTGAAGATCATTTTATGGGTAAGATGCACGGCATTTCGATGGGAGTAGATATTTGCTATACGAATCATATCCGTGCCGATCAGAACGATATAGAGGAGTTGGGCGTACTGCTGACGGCTGCTGGCGTTAACTTCATTATTGCCGCACCGATGGGCGATGACTGTATGCTGAATTACCAGTCGATGAGCTATCACGACATTGCTACACTGCGTCAAACACTTGAGCGGAAGCCAGCACCTAAGTTTGCAGCATGGCTGGAGTATATGGGAATTACAGAAGACGGCAGGCTGACTGAGAGGGCAGGCGACCCGACGATTTTCTCGGAATAGGAGGGATGAATATGGATCGGCAGCTAATCGAAACCGTGACCCGGCTTGTCATGGAGAAGTTGAAAGACGCGGAATCCGGACAGACCAACACTGTCACCGAGTCGAAATCACAGCAGGAGAAAAGACATTATGGTTCTGTTAAAGTATGGAACCATGTCGGAGAAGCACAAGCACCGAAAAGCGTAGAAGCGTCAGTCGTATCGGAATCATCCGTGTCCCAGGCTGTCCCTATTGTTAAACAGGCAGCACAGCAAATAAAAACAGAAGATGCCGCCAGCAAAAAACCTGGTATTAGCAAGCCAAAAAACAAGGAACAGCTAGCAGAGCTGATGAAACAAACTCCGGCTCGTATCGGAATTGGCCGTGCCGGGCTCCGGCCCAAGACGGATGCATGGCTTTCATTCCGCTTCGACCACGCAGCTGCGGTCGATGCCGTATACGGTACGGTGTCTGAAGACGTATTGAAAAGGCTGAATCTATTTAGCGTTGTTACCCGTGTGGATAACAAGCAGGAGTACATCCTTCGTCCGGACTTAGGACGGCGCTTGAGCGATGAGGCCAAAAGAACGTTGAAGGAGCGCTGCAAGCATAAGCCGAAAGTGCAAATTGTTGTCTCCGATGGACTTAGCTCCCAGGCTGTAGAAGCGAACGTGGAAGATACGTACCTGGCGCTTAAGCAGTCGCTAACAGCGCTTGGCATTGAGATGGGAACACCGTTCTTCGTGGAAAGGGGGCGCGTTGCAGTCATGGATGACATCGGCGAAGTGCTGGAGCCGGAAGTCGTTGTACTGCTTATCGGCGAGAGACCAGGGCTGGTCAGTGCCGAATCCCTCAGCGCATATTTATGCTACAAGCCGCGATACGGTACTGTGGAAGCCGAGCGTATGGTTATCTCGAACATTCATACAGGGGGTATCCCGCCGGTGGAAGCAGGGGCGTACCTGGGCAATGTTGTCCAGAAAATCCTCCGGTATGAAGCAAGCGGCGTTTCGCTTGTACGCAAGGAACAATAGCGAAGGAGGGTTGGGAAGTGGAACTTCAGCCGATTAAAGCGGAAGTGCTGGCGGTACGGATGATTCCGAATGTGGATGCAGCACTGGCAAAACAGTTGCAGCTTACGTCCGGACACCGCAGTCTGGGCATGATTACAACGACGATTGACGATATCGGGTATACAGCGCTCGATGAAGCAACAAAGCGGGCGGAAGTGGAAGTTGTATATGCGCGTTCGTTTTACGCGGGCGCAGCTCACGCTTCTGGTCCTCTTTCCGGGGAGTTCATCGGCATTATCGCCGGACCGACTCCCGATGAGGTGGAGAGCGGAATAGAAGCTGCACAAAATATAATTGAGCACGATGCGCATTTTGAAGCATTGAACGATGATGGAAGTCACGCGCTATATGCACATGTTATCGCACGTACAGGAGCCTATTTGTCCAAAATTGCAGGTATTAATGAAGGCGAACCGCTTGCGTATTTAATTGCCCCACCGCTTGAAGCGATGTATGGCTTGGACGCGGCTCTGAAAGCAGCGGACGTACAACTGTCCGCTTTCTATGGCCCGCCTTCAGAAACGAATTTTGGCGGCGGACTGTTGACAGGTACACAATCGGCTTGTCAAGCTGCGGCTAACGCATTTCGTGACAGCATTATCCGGGTGGCGCGCCAGCCACTTACCTGGTAAGCCAGCGGGGCGGAAAGGAGTGAGTAGAAGTGCAACTCGACAAAGACTTGCAATCGCTGCAAGCCATGCGTCATGCCGTGCGTCGGGCGAAGGAGGCGCAGCAGGAATTTAAAGGCTATTCACAGGAACAGGTCGACCGCATTGTCAAGGCGATGGCTGATGCGGCCTACGAACAGGCGCATCAGCTCGCCAGGCTTGCGGTAGAAGAAACAGGGCTTGGTATTGTGGAACACAAAACCATCAAAAACCAGGTTGGATCAAAGGATGTGTACGAATCGATTGCCGGGGTAAAGACAGTAGGTATCGTTCGGGAACTTCCAGAAGAAAAAGTGGTGGAAATTGCCTCGCCGTTTGGTGTAATTGCCGGTATTGTACCGGTAACCAATCCGACGTCTACCGCAATTTTTAAAAGTTTAATCGCGCTTAAGGCGCGCAACGCTATTGTATTCAGTCCACATCCTTCAGCGGCCCGCTGCACGGTGGAAGCGGCCCGTATTTGCCAGCAGGCTGCTGTGGCCGCTGGAGCGCCGGAAGGCATCATTGGCTGGATTGAAGAACCGACGATGGATGCGACAGAAGGATTGATGAAGCATCGTGACGTTAACTTGATTTTGTCGACCGGGGGCAGTGGTCTTGTCCGTGCAGCATACAGCTCTGGCAAACCCGCATACGGGGTTGGCCCGGGCAATGTACCGGTATATATCGAGAAAACGGCGAACGTTGCGCAGGCGGTGCGACGCATTATCGATAGCAAAACATTTGATAATGGAACGATTTGCGCCTCGGAACAGGCGGTCATTGCCGACCGTAACATACGGGAACAAGCATTGCGTGCTTTTCGTAACAACGGTGCATACATCTTGAGCGAGGAAGAGAAGAAGAAAGTGGAGGACGTAATTTCTCCGGTACGTGGGAAGCTGAATTCCGCCATCGTTGGCAAGAAGGCGGCGGTTATCGCTGAGATGGCAGGTATTCGGGTGCCGAAGGAAACGACGCTTTTGCTGGCGGAAGAGACGGAGGTAGGCAAGAACATTCCGTTTTCGATTGAGAAGCTCTCGCCTATTCTCGCATTTTATACAGTAAATGGGTGGCAGGAAGGGAGCGACTTGTGCGAGCGTTTGCTGGCGCTTGGTGGCCGTGGGCATACACTGTCGCTTCATACGGAAGATACGGAAGTAGCCCGGACGCTGGCATTGCGTTTGCCTGTATCGCGCATTCTCGTCAATACGCCGTCGGCGCTCGGTGCTGTAGGAGCTACCACCGGCCTGGCTGCGTCGCTGACCTTAGGCTGCGGTACATTTGGTGGCAACATTACGTCGGACAACCTGACAGCGCACCACTTGATGAATCTTAAACGTCTTGCATACGGCACAAAAGATATCGCTGTACCGAAACCGGGCAGTGGTGTGCCGGATAGAGGACAGGCGAAACTGCAAATGAAAGGCGAAGAAGAGCAGATTGAACAGGCTGTCGCGCAAGTTCTTGCTAAAATCGGTCCGGTCGGCAAGATAGACAAGCAAACCGTTGCTACCCTGGTCGATAAAGTGCTTGCACAGTTATAGTCTGATAGTTTTAGACATGAGCATGTATAAAAAACGTTTGTAAAACTAAGGAGGAGAAAAAAATGGCAAGAGAATTAACGGCACTAGGTATGATTGAGACAAAAGGTTTGGTTGCTTCCGTAGAGGCTGCAGATGCAATGGTAAAAGCAGCAAACGTTCATCTTGTAGGCAAAGTGCATGTTGGCGGCGGTCTGGTGACGGTACTGGTACGCGGTGATGTTGGCGCAGTAAAAGCAGCGACCGATGCTGGTGCGGCTGCAGCGCAGCGCGTAGGCGAACTTCTTTCCGTACATGTCATTCCTCGCCCGCATAACGAGCTCGAAAGCATCTTACCGAAGCTTGAACCGCAACAATAATGACGTACGATACTGCCCTTATCGAGCGCATTGTGGCCGAAGTAATCGGTCGTCTGCGTCCTGAAACGGAGCGATCTCGGCCGACCCGGCCTGGCCTGCTGCTCGTCTATCCGGGCGAATTCGAGTCGCAGGCGGTAGCCGTCGTTGAAAAAGAATTACAGGCAGGATGGAATGTCTATCATGCGCAGATAGAAGAGATGGAGCATGTTTCGCTTCACCGCGATGTGAAACGGCTGGTTTTTTTGCAGACAGATCAGGATTTATTGATGCGTGGGGCATTAGGCTTGACAGGAACCGTCGCCAGCCAATTGCTGGCAGAAGGGCTTTTGCGGGGACTCCCTGCCCTGCTCGTTCCATGTTCATCGCTGAAGTGGTTGTTGGACGTAAGAGCTGGAGAAGCTGTGCTTTCTCCAGCAGCTAAACGGTACCGTCAACATATTCGAACGCATGCGGCAGAACTTGGCGCGTTCGGTGCAACCCTTGGTTCAATGGCCGATGTGTTGGCGCTGGCTGACACTTTCGTTGAGGAGGAGGTTACAGGAGAGAGCATGGAAGGACGCACCTCTCGCTCTGAACGAACGACCGTATTTGAAGGAAAAGTATTGACGCAAAACGATGTGCAGCAGGCGAAGGAGCGGGTGCTTTATGTGTCCTCTTCCACCGTGGTCACTCCTTTGGCCCGGGACGCGGCGCGTACGAACGGCGTTACCATTCAGGTAGACGAGAGGTGAGTGCGCTATGCGCATCGGAACGGTAATCGGCAACGTATGGGCGACCCGCAAGGAAGACGGGCTAACCGGATTAAAGTTTCTCTTTGTACAATTGGAAGATACAGGCGGCAAGCCGATTGATGCACCACTCATTGCTGCTGATCGCATCGGTGCCGGCATTGGCGACACTGTCATGGTGACAATGGGCAGTGCCGCCCGTTTTGCGATTCCGGAACAAGATGTGCCGGTGGATGCGGTAATCATCGGTATTGTAGACTCAATTGATGTGGAAAGCAGGTGAAAACGATGGCAAAGGCACTAGGTATGATAGAAACGAGAGGATTGATTGGATCGATTGAAGCGGCCGATGCGATGGTAAAGGCAGCCGATGTACGGCTGCTATCACAAGAGAAAGTGGATGCTGCATTAGTCACCGTTTTTGTTGAAGGTGATGTAGGCGCCGTGCAGGCAGCTCTTGAAGCGGGACGAGCGGCTGCAGAGCGTGTTGGTGAACTTGTTTCAAGCCATTTCATTCCCCGGCCGGATGACGAGGTACATCACATTCTAAAAAAGCCTGAACCGGTTGCTTCGCCTACGCCTGCTCAAGATACGACAAAAGCGGGCACCGGTACGGGAAACAGGCGTAAAAAGGAAACGAAAGAAATAGCCGCTCCACCGCAGAATGCAGCTATGCAGGCAAGTACGGAGCCGACAGTGATAGAAGATAAGAAGCCTAATGAACCTGAAGAAGGGCAGGATGCGGATAAACGCCGCAAGCGGTAGCTTGCGGCAAAACGGAAGGAGGGGGAAAGGATGAAGCTTTCATGTGTCATAAAAGGCAGTTCTTATTCGTTTGCATCCGTTAAAGATGTATTAGCGAAGGCAAGTGAAGAGAAGTCGGGCGATCAGATGGCACGCGTCGCAGCACAATCTTCGCTTGAGCGTATGGCGGCGAAGGTTGTACTCAGTGAGTTTACTCTTGCAGACGTGTATGAGAATCCGGTCATTCCGTATGAAGAGGATGAGGTAACCCGAATTATTTATGATGGAATCAACCTTTCCATTTATAATGAAATAAAAAACTGGAGCATTGGCGAACTGCGTAATTATATACTGTCTCATCGGACAGGATCTCATGAGCTTACTCGACTCGGCAGAGGACTTACAAGTGAGATGATAGCAGCTGTAGCCAAGCTCATGTCCAGCATGGATTTGGTCATGGCTTCACAGAAAATCCGTCCGACTGCTCACTGTAATACACGCATCGGAGAGAAGGGAAGACTGGCATTTCGTTGCCAGCCGAATCACCCTACCGACGATCCGGAGGGGATTCTTTTTTCAATGAAGGAAGGATTGTCTTATGGAGCGGGTGATGCTGTTATCGGTATCAACCCAAATGTCGATACAGTAGAATCTGTCTCGCGTCTGTTGCATATGTCGCATGATTTTATGATGAAATGGGAGATTCCCACACAAAATTGTGTACTTGCACATATCACTACCCAGATGCAGGCATTGGAAAAGGGAGCACCGATCGCGTTAATGTTCCAAAGTCTGGCTGGGACACAAAAAGCGAACGATGCATTCGGCGTGAACAAAAATATGCTTGATGAAGCTTTGAACATGATGATGCGCCACGGTACTTCAGCGGGACCAAATGTGATGTATTTTGAGACAGGGCAGGGCTCAGAAGTGTCGCTTGATGCGGATCTTGATGTGGATATGCAGACGCTGGAATCGCGTACATACGGTTATGCGCGTCAGTGGAAGCCGTTCATGGTCAATAATGTATCAGGCTTTATCGGACCGGAAACGCTCTATGACGGCCGTCAAATGATACGCGCCGATTTGGAAGATTTGTTCATGGGCAAGCTCCATGGCTTACCGATGGGAATTGCCCCTACGTATACGAATCATATGTATGCCGACCAGAATGATCAGGAAATTGCGGGCATGCTGACCGCGCTGGCGGGTGCGAACTTCTATATGGGCGTACCGGGTGGCGATGATGTTATGCTAAACTACCAGGATACAAGCTATCATGACGATGCCAGCTTACGCGAGATACTAGGTTTACGTCCGCTCCTAGAATTCGAGAAATGGTTGGAGAAGATGGGATTGATGGAAGATGGGCGATTGACCGAACGTGCAGGTGACCTTTCGATTTTTGAGGAAGCGAGGTGAGAAGATGAACCAGCAAAAAATCGAGCAGGTAGTTGAGCAGGTGCTGCGTGAGTTGACCCGTAAGCTGGAAGTTTCCCGTATGGAAGAGGTACGAACGGAAGAAGTGGTTCCGCAACGAAAAGAAGAAGATGTGATTTTCTTTTCGGAGGAGAAGGAGATGGGGGTGGAGCGTCCGCATCATCTACAGGCGATTGAAAGAGCCCAGCAAGTCACTCCGGCCCGAATCGGCATTGGACGTGCCGGCACACGTTTGCGGACACGTAGCTATCTACAGTTCCGCATCGATCATGCGGCAGCGCAGGATGCAGTAATGAAGGATGTATCGGAAGAACTTGTCGAGTCATTGGGCTTACCCGTATTGAGAACACAAGCTGAGGACATGGCGACTTATCTTATGGATTTAGACAAGGGGCGCAAACTATCGGAGAAGTCCGTTCGCTGGCTTTCCGAGCACGGGGAAAAGAAGAAGAATGTGCAGATTCTTGTTTGCGATGGGCTTAGCTCGTCTGCTGTGGAAGCGAATATCCGGGATATACTTCCCTCGCTTGAACAGGGGCTCAAGCTAAAAAACATGAGTGTGGCCCGTCCGTTATTTGTCAAACGGTCCCGTGTCTGGGTGCAAGACCATATCGCATCCATTGTAGAGTGCGATGTCGTACTCTCGCTTATTGGAGAGCGGCCTGGCCTTGCTACGTCCGAAAGTCTGAGTGCATATATGGTATATCGTCCAGGGCCACACACGGTAGAGGCTGATCGGACCGTAATTTCCAACATTCATAAAGGTGGCTTTCCTCCGGTGGAGGCAGGCGCATATTTGGCTGATTTAATCGGAGATATTATACAGCATGAGGCCAGCGGAGTCAGTTATATGAGGAAGAAAAATAATCAGAATAGTTAGTAATTATTGGTGTTATTTTTCATATAAGGAGGGCTGGATTTGGCACAAATCGGGAATTACGTAATTTATATCATGATGATAGCTGCGGTGGCTGGAGCTATTGCGGCGATTCGTGACAGCGAAAAGGGATTGGGACGCGAGTTTATGGAAGGATTGCATTCCGTTGGGTACATTTTTGTCCCGGCTGCAGGGATTATGGCCTCAATTCCCTATCTTTCGCAGTTAATCCAAACGGTGTTTGGACCTTTATTTCATGCGATGGGTGCTGATCCGGCCATTGCGGCCACTTCGATTATTGCTATGGACATGGGTGGCTATCAGCTTGCAGAGAAGCTGGCCCAGACAAAAGAAGGCTGGATTATGGCGACGATGACAGGATATATGGCAGGCGCCACGATTGTATTCTCCATTCCGATGGGACTTGCCATGCTGGAGAAGCGGGACTACAAATATATGGCACTCGGCGTTATGTCCGGTATTTTAACTGTACCTATTGGCGTATTCATTGCCAGCATTTTGATGGTTCTTTCCGATGCAAAAATACGCGAAGTTATTGCCACGAATGGAGAGGCTACGTATCAACTTGCATTGAGCTTTGGTCAGATTATGACAAATTTATCTCCGCTTGTGATTCTCGTGGTGATTATTGCACTTGGTCTCCGCTTTTTCCCAAATACGATGATTCGAGGTTTTATCTGGTTTGGCCGAGGAATTGATGCGTTTATTAAACTCGTACTTGTTGCATCGATTGTCGAATACTTTACAGGCTTTTTCAGCATGATTTTCGGAAGCTGGGGATTCGATCCGATTATTGCCGACGAAGCAAATCCTGTCCGTGGTCTTGAAACAGCAGGGTTTATTGGTATTATGCTGGCAGGTGCGTTTCCGTTCGTTTATCTTGTTCGCAAATATTTGGCAAGGCCACTGGAAGCTGTCGGTAGTAAACTGGGCTTAAGTCCGGTAGGTAGTGCAGGATTTCTTGCGACGATAGCAAACATCCTGGCGATGTTCCGATTGGTAAAAACGATGCCACCAAAAGATAAGGTTATCAATATTTCCTTTGCGGTGTGTGCGGCTTTTCTGCTCGGTGATCACCTTTCATTTACTGCCAATTTTCAGCCAACAATGATTTTACCCGTCATTATCGGTAAGCTAAGCGGCGGCTTGATTGCTGTTGGGCTTGCTTATTGGCTGTCTGTACCGAAAGCGCGCGAATTAGAGCAGCAGGACCGTGCGGCTGGCATTATTGGAAAGGACGAATATCTCGATTTAAGCAAAAAGGAGAACGTGCCGCTTGAAGGCGATGAGCAGCCATACGATTCGAAACTAAGCGGTTTATAAAGGCAATCTTCATCAGTGGAGATAATGCTTATTTCCCACGAATTCGCGCTCAATCAGCAAGTAACTCTATTAGGAGAGACTTGCTGATTTTGCTATTTTACATAAAGCCAACAAGGGGGCATAAGACTTTCTATAAAATTGCCGGAGCTTTCATTTGAAACAGCGGCGCAGAAAATGGTAAAATGCATTGTGGGTTAAATTTGAGCGAGCTTTCATGGCAGCACTCCTAGGAGGTTTATGGATGGAAATAACCGTCAAAGTAAACAGATATGTTGATTCATTAAAAGAAGTTACATATTATCTTGTATCAGTCAATGCGAGGGAAGGCCTTCTTCGCAACGATACGATTGACAAAGTACTCGGTACAAGCTATCGGGACATTGCGGTTGAGCATGGTGGCTTTATTGAGAACGGAAATGAAGTGTATTTCAAAAGCCGCGAGGAAGCAGAGGAAATGTGTGGCATCTTGAGAGAAATGCTACAGGCACGCTACAATCAGACAATGGATACGGAGCTGACAGAGAACTACGGAGAATGGGATGTGCTCGAAGCAGGAGAGGGAACTGCTGTTATTGCAAAAGATTTTCCGGATCAAGAAGATAGACCGGTCATGGTTGTTATGAGCGATGATGTGTACTTGCTGCAAATGCCCGGTACAGAAGGAACGTATACAAATCTGGCCGATTATCATAAGAGCGAAGAACAGTATAAGGCGCAAGTAGACACATTGAAGCATAAAATAATGTCACTGGCCGATAAAGAGATTATACGCGTAGAAGAAGACGCGGATGAAATTTTGACTTGGGATACGCTTGAAGAAATTTCTGAGGCTTATAAACGATTTAATAACACTCGCAAACAATTCCTGCGTTACGTAAAATAAAACAAACGAAAAATCCCGTCGATACAGGCGGGATTTTTGTACATCTATCCTTTGCGTACAGGAGGCAGAAGTAATGAAGGTCAGCATAACATGGGAGTATAAAGCGTCAAATGGCAAAGCGTATACGACGTTTACTTCTCAATGGATGGCAGGCACAGAAGCGATTCAGCTGGCAAAAGACATCGAGAAAACCGGACGGGTACAAAGCCTTGCTTTTCATGATGAAGAGGGTGAGTCGTGGACGAAAAAGGAGCTTCAGAAGCTACTGAAAGAAGTTGAAACTGAGCCTCATAATCTTATCGTATATTTTGATGGAGGCTATCATAAGGAGTATCGCGTAGCTGGCCTCGGTGTGGTCATCTATTTTGAACAGAACAATAAACCATATCGTATTCGCAAGAATGAGGTAGTCGAAGCGATCGATTCTAATAATGATGCAGAATATGCAGCATTTTGGCTGGCGCTTCGTGAACTGGAAACGCTCGGAGCACACCATTTGCCGGTGACGTTTCGAGGCGATTCACAAGTGGTGTTAAACCAATTAGGTGGCGAATGGCCAGTATTTGAAGAACGGGAGAATCGCTGGATAGACAGAATCGAAGCGAAGCTTGCAGAGTTAGGGCTTAAACCGCATTATGAATCGATTGGACGTGCGGAAAATAAAGAAGCGGATATGCTGGCCACGCAGGCGCTTAAGGGAGAGATAATTTTTAGCCGCAAGCAATTGTAGGGAGAAAAAGCGGCAGGGTATTTTCTTTTTTGTCACAAAAGTATAATATATGAGTATTCGGAAAATAGACAAAAGCGTAAGTACAACCTTGAAATACAAAAGTGGGGGACAGAGAGATGAAAGTAGCAAAATTCGGAGGAACATCCTTGGCCAGTGCGGCACAAATCAAAAAAGTATGCGACATCGTACTTGCGGATGCCGAGCGAAAAGTTGTTGTCGTATCTGCTCCAGGTAAGCGAGACAAAAACGATACGAAAGTGACGGATTTATTAATTGCGCTTGCCGAGCGGTATCTGGCGGAAGGAGAAGCGGAAGCGGAGCTGGCCGCTGTCGTAGCCCGTTACCGTGATATTGCAGAGGGGCTTGCATTATCGGAAGAGCTTGTACAATTAATCGAGGCAGATCTGCGGGAGCGCCTTGCACTTGATAGAAGTAAACCCGAGATGTTTATGGATGCGATAAAAGCTAGCGGGGAAGATAACAATGCCAAAGTAGTAGCGCGCTATTTGCAGAGCAAAGGTGTTCAGGCAAGGTACGTCAATCCAAAAGAGGCGGGTCTTTTTGTAAGTGAAGAGCACGGAAATGCCCAGGTGCTTGCCGAATCGTATGAGAATTTAAAAGCGCTTCGTCATGAGGAGGGAATTCAGATTTTCCCAGGCTTCTTTGGGTATTCGCCATCCGGTGAACTGGTGACATTCTCACGCGGTGGTTCTGATATTACCGGGTCGATTCTGGCAGCAGCAGTCGAGGCGGATTTGTACGAGAACTTTACCGATGTTGATTCGGTATTCTCGGCTAATCCGAATATTGTGGCAGATCCGCAGCCGATCCAGAAGCTCACCTATCGTGAGATGCGAGAGCTGTCGTATGCTGGCTTCTCCGTATTCCATGATGAGGCCCTCATTCCGGCCTTTCGCGCCGGTATTCCGGTTTGCATCAAGAATACAAACAATCCGGCTGCACCGGGTACAATGATCGTATTTGAGCGGGAAGGCAATGGAAATCCGGTAGTAGGTATCGCGAGTGACGGCGGATTTTGCAGTATTTACGTAAGCAAATACTTGATGAACCGCGAAATTGGTTTCGGACGTCGCCTGCTTCATATTCTGGAAGACGAAGACCTATCGTACGAGCACATCCCGTCAGGTATCGATGACATTTCCGTTATTCTGAAGGACGACAAAATCGATGATGAAGTAGAGCGTCGCATTACAGAACGCGTTCGCACAGAACTTGCGGTCGATGACATTGTATTCGAACGGGACATGTCAATGATTATGCTCGTAGGCGAAGGGATGCGTCACAATGTCGGTACGACAGCCCGGGCAGCGAGTGCATTGGCACGGGCCCACGTTAATATTGAGATGATTAACCAGGGATCATCAGAAGTCAGCATGATGTTTGCTGTGAAAGCTGTCGATGAGCAAAAAGCTGTCCGTGCTATTTATGAGGAGTTCTTTAGCCAAAATAATGCCGCAAGCGAAACGGCAGCAACAGAAGAGGCGATGAGCTACCGCTAATACGGAGGAAGATTCGTACAATTGACTGGGCTTTTGGCCCAGCAAGTACGAGTAAATAGATTATAAAAAGGAAAAGGGGGAAGCGAAGAGCCGGGAATCGCGCCGCATCAGGTGCAGGCTCTGCCGCGTATGCGCTTATGTATATGGTGATTTACGATGCGATGACAGATTTCGGTTTTTTGTACAAAAAAGTCGAAGCGTTCAGCACGCTTGATGAAGCTAAAGTGTTTGCGTCTGAAAAGAAAAAGAAAGGGGCGCAAAACATAAAAATCGTGCAGGAAGTCATGAGCCTGTGACATATTTGCAACGGAAGCGATATGATAGGTGGATGTGGCTTGTGGCAGTTCTCCTATGCATTGTTCTGATTGCAGGATGCGGAGATAAGCGGGAGACGCTTCTGTATGTCGGTCAATCGGATAACTGGAAAGCTTTACTGACGGTTATCCATACAGCGGACAGTAAAAAGGAGCAGCAAATATTACGTCTTTCCTATAAGTCAGCTGATATCGAATCTGTATATAATGTCCGTTATCGTCTTGCAGGGCTTGGTGAAGAGGTAAGTGGAAGCGAAGACGACATGAATAATAAAAGCAGCATTATCTACCGTACAAGTTGTACCGGGTGCGAACGAAGAGGGGAGGACAGTACGTTTACAGTAACGGTAGACTGGAGCCCCAACCGCAAAGAAACATTCCCGGTTACATTCGTACGCAAAGAATAAGAAAGTCCCTTGTTCACATATTTTGTTCCTAAACGGGCAAAATAAATGTGAAGGAGGGGCTTTTTTTATGATTCAAGTAAAGCTGCAGCCTGCTTGCTCCAGCATCATGTATTTTGATGCTGTCAAGGGAGGGCGAACTTCATTCACTACAGAAAGTGATGTGCTTATTGGCCAACTTTCCAGGGAAGAATTTACATCATTTCTAAAAGATAATAACTTAGTTCCTTACCATGATGCATTAAAAAGCTATGAGAGCGGTGAAATCGTTGGGCGTTTCGAGAGTATAGAATGATACGCTGCAATCTTGCGGTTTTTATAGGAGCCCTTTATAGGGCTTTTTTTTAAGAAAAAAAAGCTTTTTGTAACTTTTTTACGGTGTAAAAAGTTGTGGAAAAATAGGTTTGCTATCATATATTATGGTCTTATGGGATTAGTTATCTATTTCTGGTGGGCAAAAAGATGGTACAAAGCAGAGAACAGGAAGAGAGCGAGGGAAAACGTTGTGACGTCCAGTTATATTGATTTTTTTACGGACCGTCGCGGAAAAGTAATCGCGTGTATGGTCAATACATACTTAAATGATGAAAAGCATTATGCTGTTAAAATCGAACTGGGCAAGGAGTATGTAGTACAGCCACTAAATGCGTTAAAGAAAAAACACCGGGACCGCCGCTGCATCGTTATCGGGTTCATTCAGGACGATACCGGTGTGCCGAGTGATGCCCGTGTTAAATTTCTTGATACGAATCGTACGGGACGGGTGAATATTCGCGATTTGATCGCTTCATTTGAGGGAAAAAATGAAGAAGAAAATGATGAAAGCTTTTGACCGGAATCCCCGGTCAAAAGTTTTTTGTTTATGGATAAGAAATTGGAGCAGGGTAGTTGATCCTGGACATCGAAAAAGAAACAGAGATAAAAAACAAAATAAAGGAGAGAATCCTATGTATGCAACTGTTATTCAGCCTCGTATGTCCGAGACGAATGGAACCGGACATATTAGCAATACGACACTCCCCGTGTGGTTTGAAGCAGCACGGGAGCCGGTTTATCGCTTGTTTAATCCGAGCGGGGATATGCGCACCTTTCCATTGATTATCGTAAATATGAATGTTGACTTTCTCCGCCAAATTTATTTTGGCTGGGAGGTAGAGGTGCGTATCTGGGTCAAGCGTATCGGAAATAGCAGCTTTACCCTTTATGAAGAGCTGTATCAGGAGGAACAACTATGTGCCAAGGGTAGTGCAACCTATGTTTATTTTGATTATGAGAACCAAAAATCGCAACCGATTTCACCAGAAGTACGTCAGAAGTTAGAGGTACATCGATTACCTACGATAATGGAGGAGTCATCTCACGGATAAGCGCGTGTATGTTATGCTCGAAGGTTTTGATATGGCGCCCGTTTCACACAGCGCCTAACCGTTCACAAATGAATATGATTTCTTACTTGTACAAACTGACAAGTGAATATACACTAGGGAACATGGGTATAAGATAACGAGACTGACAGCGTGGGAGGAAATTATGCATTCTACAGCGTTACAAACACTTGAAGCAGTGCGCGATGAATTGCTCGCGCATCCTATGTATGCACAGATGACAACGCCGGAGAGAGTAAGGGTGCTCATGAAGCACCATGTATTTGCAGTATGGGATTTTATGACGTTACTTAAACGGCTACAGCGGGAAGTCACCTCGGTAGATGTACCATGGATACCGAATGAGACGCCGAACTATACGCGCTTTATTAATGAAATTGTGCTAGCAGAGGAATCTGATGAAGACGGACGTGGGGGATATGCAAGCCACTTCCAGCTATATTTGGAAGCGATGGGGGAAGTGGGAGCAGATAGGGCGCCAATTTGCGCATTTTTGGATCAGCTTCGGAATGGAGAAGATTATGTGGAAGCTTTGGATCAGGAAGTGATCCCGGTTTCAGTGCGTGAGTTTGTAGCGTATAATATATATACGGCAATGAATGGAAAGATACATGAGGTAGCTGCCGCCTTTTTCTATGGTCGTGAAGGCTTAATCCCTGATATGTTTGAACTATTGGTGGATGCGCTTGAAAAAAAGGGTGCTACCAATGAGCGTCTTGATTATTACTTGCGTCGTCATATTGAACTCGATGGAGATGATCATGGTCCGCTAGCACAGAAGCTATTGGAGAGTTTGTGTGGTCAGGATGAGAAGAAAACGGAAGATGCGCTGGAAGTGGCACGCCGTTCGCTTCTTATGCGCGGTAGACTATGGGATGGGGTGCTGGCAGAAATCAGAAAAAAAGGTCTATAGTAGAAGGGTGCATAAATCTTCCGCCTTTCCTTCACAATCAGGCAAAATGCCGCTTTATGCGGCAAACATTAAAACAACTGGCCAGCTCCATTTAAAATCAAAGGCCTCGGCTTCAGAGTGATAAGAGGTTGACGAGCAGACGCTTGCAGAAATGGTGTGTATGAATGAGACGATAGGTGGAAAATAGAGAGAAGACAAGAGCGCCGCGTGTTCCCAAATTTGGAACACGCGGCGTTATCGTTGTTTGAATATTATATAGGCGCTGTTTTGGAAAAGTATAGCGATTGGATGCGCTGTACCGTATCAGCAAGATTATTGGGCACCTGGATAATAGAGTATCCCATTAAGTACGGGGAACCTGGCGCACGCAATACGATTTTTGCAATGATGTCGCCCTTATACTCGTAGAAGAAAATGTTGTAGCTTTTATAGCGCTTATTCATATGTGTAAGCAGGAAATGGACTGCAATTTGTACATATTCAGCCATTTTATGCAACGCGCTTCGGTTGCTGAGTACGACATTGAATTCTGTAAATCCGCCTCGTGGACGGGTAGAGAGATTGAATTCGACACCAGGTACACAGTCGATGACAAGACCGCTAAACTGCTCTGGGTGGAGGTGTTCACGGTAGTCGGTGTTATACAGCCCTACCATTTGCATATGTGCATGGTAAATGGACCCCCCGGAATGGATTCCATGGTTTTTGAAAAAGATGACGGAACGGTATTTTCCACTGGATTCAAGGGCTTCCCAGTTACGCATCGCAAAATCGAACAGTGCATGCAGATGGGGTTTATCATATATTGATAAATCATCCTGACATGTTTTTGTCTCCACCAGCACCATCTGATATGCACGTTCAAGCGTTTGAAATTTGTTTTCGATTAATAGAAATGGACCGCTCTGGTTAAGAACAACCCCCTCTTTGAAGATCGTTTCTCTATCGCAGAACGGACAGCTGTCTTCTTTATTGTGCAAGGTGGACGGCTTGGTCCGTGCGATATTGGTCTGAAAGTTCATATATGTATACATAGACCATCCTCTTTATCTGTATAATTTTTATTGGTTACTAAAATCATACTTAATTTTTATGTAAATGAAAACGTTCGGGCGCTCTATAGACTCTTTTTCTCTTTTATACGTGCTACAAACAAGCTACAATAGCAGAGGTGGAGAGGCTTCTATTTATATGTATCTGATTTGATGCATGCACTTCCTTCTTTGACTTTCCACCCTCTAACCACCTGACCATTTGTTACTATCTCAAATGAATTCTATATAGGAACGGAGAGACATGCATGGAATGCACTGTACAATATCTTTCTTTTTTCGTTGTGCGCGGTGAAGGAGAAAATGCGGAGAAAGGATATAAACATTATCAGACGCTAGCGGAAAATGAATATACGAACAGCACGCTGAAAGACTTTCTTGACGGTGAATTTGCCCGTGTTATTAAACGAAAAGTTGAACGCAATCCAAAAACAGAACAGGCTCCAACAAAAATTGGTCGCTTCATCGTTGAACCCGGCCATGGGCTTGATAGCAATCCAAATTACAATTTATTCGCCCGTCTTCGCGGCGCTGCCAGTAAGGAGGAGTTCCGGCGCCATAGCGAGGATTTGGTGCGCACGTATATGAATACAAGCGCTATTCGGGGAGGAGCGTTGATCGTTGCACGTACCCAGCTTACAAAGTATTTCGATGAGCCATTTGCATTTGTACTTAAATGCGATTTCGAACCTAAAATAGCAACCGTTACGGACGAGCGCAGCCTCATTAGTCAGGTAGAGATGGCGATTAGTGCCAAGAACATGAAATCCATTCAATATCCTCATATGCCGGAAGAAGGCATGCTAGAAGAATGGGAATTAAAAATCCACCAAGCGTCCCATGCCCGTTATTTTGAGGACTTTCTTAAATTCGTCGAATACGACCAATCATTGCCAGAAATGGTGAATACCCAAGTGATGGAGATGGTACAACAGTATATTGAGACAGTCTACGAGGAAGAAAGTCAAGAAAAACAGCAGGAAGAAGAGGCAATGGAAATCTGGGCTGCAAGCGAGAAACGTGAATTACAGCAAAGGTGGTCGAATGAGCAGGTCGTAGAAGCGGCAGCCGCACTGGTAGAGCAAAGACCTGATTTAGAAATGAAGCTAAAACTGGATCATATCACGGTGAAGGCGCTCTTGGCCGATTTTGGAGATTCGATTCATATCGCAAAGCTGGGTGAACGATACGTTGTATTGATTGAAGGAGAGGGATTTGAGTTTGAAAAAGGTGTCTCTCCCATTGAATTGCTTCAACCGGATGAGCTTGAGGATGTAATGATACGTATTAAGCAAAAACAAGGAAAACCTGCCACCTATGAAACGGATACGACAGATGATGCACCTCCGTTTTGATAGGAAATATTATATAAATTACCAAGGGTGTTGATTATCCAGTA
>NZ_KE952747.1:0-930 GCF_000466385.1 Aneurinibacillus aneurinilyticus ATCC 12856 | reverse complement strand
CGTCACCACACCGTGCCCCAAACGGGCGTCGGTTTGTCTCCCGCCCTTTGGCACATAGGCAAAAGTGAAAAGACTTGCACCCAAATTTTTTTTCGCCGGATTGTTTGGCAACAAATCCATGTCCTCTGCTTACCATACTAGTAAGGGAATTCGAATTGGTCATTCAGGTAAGGGGATGGGAGGTATGGAGCACTTCAGCGTAGGCGAGTGGGTGAAGTTCCCTTATAATGATAAGGGAAAAACATTGCTTCTTACCGGTTATGTAAAAGAAATGAACAAAGCACAAATGATGATGACGGTGTTCGTGCCGACAGTTAAAGACGGCTCTGCGGCGGCAGCAGCACGTAGCGGCCATTTTCGTGTACCTCTTGACGTGGCGGAAAAAATCAAGGAGCTTCAGCTTGAGCCTGAAGATTATGATGCGCTGTTGGATATGGCGCTTGACAGCAAAGATGAGAACTGGTTTGAAGAACTAGTATACAAACGAAGTAAAATGTAGCGGGGAGACTCGCTGCATTTTTGTTGTCAGGTAATTGTTGCGAGGAATCATAAGATGGTTGGAATTACATGAGTATGCCGATTCATCGCGGCATATTAAAAAGGCGTTCAAGCTGACGAGCGTGCTGCTCCAATTGTTCAAGTGTAATCATACCTTGATCGTAGAATCGGCATAGCTCGTCAAACTCCGGACTTTTGATCATTCGATAGAAAGAGAGGCGGGGAGGGATGCTTTTCAGACGAGTACGCAGCTGCTTTTGTAAGGGATAGGACATGAATATCACCTCGGTTATGTTCTCTTCTCCCATTGTTTCGAAAAAAAGCTTGTCCTATACCATACAATACAAAAAAGCTGTTGATTACTTTAGTATAAATAATCAACAGCTTTAGTGCTAGAACACGCCCGTTGATTATCCATAAGGTGGAAGAAAG
>NZ_KE952746.1 GCF_000466385.1 Aneurinibacillus aneurinilyticus ATCC 12856 | reverse complement strand
ATGTTTTGCGGTCCCGACTGGCCGAGGCAAAAAGTGGCCCTCTATGCTTGGGTGCGGGAGACGAACCGACGCTACTCTGTCAAAATATTAAGTGTAATTTATATACGTGAGAGAGGGGAGAGATACATTTGATTATAGAAAAAAGGAATGGGCTTTGTTAGAATGAGTAACAATGGTGATATAAGTGCATATATCATTTGATACAATGGGTGGGCGAGGGGCTATATAGAAGGAAGGGTATGCATTGCAGAAGTTGCTGGACAAATACTTTCGTTTAACGGGAAGCCGTACGACGGTTAGGAAAGAAATTTTGGCTGGCACGGTTTCTTTTTTTACGATTGTCTATATTATCGCTGTGAATTCGTCGATTATGTCCGATGCAGGAATTCCCGTAGAAGCAGGAATCATTGCCACGATTTTAACTTCATTCGTTGGCTGCTTTCTTATGGGATTTGGAGCCAATGCGCCTATTGTTCTTGTGCCAGGAATGGGCATAAATGCCCTGTTCTCATATACGCTTGTACAAGGAATGGGATTAACCTGGCAGGAGGCGCTTGCGGCTGTTTTTGTATCCGGCCTGTTGTTGGCGATCATTTCCTTCACTTCGCTTGCGGCAAAGATTGCACAAGCAATTCCGGTATCGCTGAAGGAAGCGATTACAGTAGGTATCGGATTATTTCTCGCCTTTATCGGCTTGCAGAAAGGCGGAATTGTAGTCGCCAGCCAGACTACGTTCGTGGCATTGGGAGATTTCAGCAGTGCATCTGTGCTTTTGACATTGGTAACACTTCTTATTACCGTATTTTTATTTGCTCGTAATGTGCCAGGAAATTTTTTAATCAGCATTCTGCTCGGTACAGCTCTGGCTGCTTTATTCGGACAAATTGATAGCAAGAAGGTGGGGCACGTCGGATTTTCATCTGGCGAATACAGGTCGGTGTTTGGCGCCATGTCATTGGATAATGTTGCGTCTGCGGCGTTCTGGATCGCCTCTTTTTCCTTGGCGCTTGTAGTTGTTTTTGAAAATATCGGTCTTATTCACAGCCAGCTTCGCATGGCGGATAAATCGGAAGCGTTTGATCGAGCCATGCGGACGACTTCTCTTTCTGTCATTGCAAGTGGTTTCTTTGGTACCAGCCCTACAGTAGCTACAGTAGAGAGTGCAGCAGGCATCGCAGCGGGAGGAAAAACAGGGCTTACAGCCATTGTTACCGGTCTGCTGTTTTTGCTGTCTTTCTTTTTTATTCCGGTTATTAGACTGATTCCGGATAGCGCGATTGCCCCTGTCCTTATTATTATTGGCGGGCTTATGATCCAGAGTGTGCGAAACATTGATTTTCAGGATTTTTCTGAGGGGTTTCCCGCGTTTTTAGTGATTGCGCTTATTCCGCTCACATACAGTATCGTAGACGGAATTGCTTTCGGATTTATTATTTATCCGTTATTGAAGCTTGCGCTCGGCAAGGGAAAAGAAGTTACCGTATTGTTTTATTTGATTGCTGGTTTATTTCTGCTTAACTTCATATTTCACGCAATCGGCATATAATGAATAAAAACCTTCCTTGTCGGACCTGATTCCTGCAGGGAAGGTTTTTTTGTGAGATAAAATGAGACAAAGCGAGACAGCGTCTCATTTATTCCCATTATTGAAACGACGAGAAGACAGGAAAGGCTGGTTTGTAAGCGTTGCCAGATTGGCATGAGGTTTGCGTGTATGTAAAAGACAAATCCGCTTAAAGGAGGAGCTTTGCATGAGTATGGCACAGACGCAAAATCATGAACTATCCAAAAGTCAGGCACAGTGGATGTATCAAAAGGCAGTAGAGATTCGCAAGTTCGAAAATCGGGTTCACGACTTGTTTAGTGAAGGCAGGCTTCCGGGGTTTGTACATTTGTATGCAGGAGAAGAAGCGGTAGCGGTTGGGGTATGCGCACATCTAGATGAGAATGATAGTATCACCAGTACCCATCGAGGTCACGGTCATTGTATTGCAAAAGGATGCGAACTTGATGGTATGATGGCAGAATTATTCGGCAAGGCAACAGGATTGTGTAAAGGAAAAGGCGGTTCCATGCATATCGCAGATGTTAGTAAAGGAATGCTTGGGGCGAATGGTATCGTCGGTGGCGGATTTCCGCTTGCATGCGGTTCAGCGTTAACAGCGAAAATTAAACAAACCGGTGCGGTAACCGTCTGCTTCTTTGGCGATGGAGCAAATAATGAAGGCACATTTCATGAAGGTATTAATCTTGCGGCTATTTGGCAGCTTCCTGTCGTATTCGTAGCCGAGAACAATGGTTACGCGGAAGCAACACCGTTTCACTACGCATCCAGTTGCACGAACATTGCCGATAGAGCGGCAGCATACAACATCCCAAGTGTCATCGTGAACGGCAAGGATATGATAGCTGTATACGATGCGGCCAAAGAAGCGGTGGAGCGTGCGCGGCGCGGCGAAGGACCGACCCTTATCGAGTGTAGAACATATCGCAATTACGGCCACTTTGAAGGCGACCAGCAGAAATATAAAGCAGAGGAAGAACGGCGTAACCATCTGAATGAGCAGGATGCCATCACCATGTTCAGGAGCTATTTGCTTGACGCGAATGTAATGAACGAAAGCGAAATGGATAACATTGATCAGCAGGTAGAGGAGGCGGTGGAAAAAGCGATTATGTTTGCTGAACAAAGTCCGTATCCAAGTGAGGACGATTTGTATACCGATGTGTACGTATCCTATTAAATTTTATCAATTTAAAATCGGAGGTGTTTGAATTGGCAAGACAAATTACATTTTCAGAAGCGGTTCGCGAAGCGATGCAAATTGCCATGAGGGAGAACCCGGATGTCATTCTGATGGGGGAAGACATCGCCGGGGGTGCGGATGTAGACCATTTGTTCGAAGATGAAGCGTGGGGCGGCGTTATGGGTGTCACGAAAGGGCTGGCGAAGGAATTCGGCCGCACGCGGGTGCTTGATACGCCCATCAGTGAAGCGGCGTACATTGGTGCTGCGGTAGCCGCTGGCGCTACCGCACTCAGGCCGATTGCCGAGTTGATGTTTAACGACTTTATCGGATGCTGTCTTGACCAGGTGATGAATCAGGGGGCTAAGCTTCGGTATATGTTTGGCGGCAAGGCGCAAGTTCCGATAACGATTCGTACGATGCATGGGGCCGGCTATCGGTCAGCGGCACAGCATTCACAAAGTTTGTACGCTATGTTTACGCATATTCCAGGAATCAAAGTTGTCGTGCCAGCAACGCCGTATGATGCCAAAGGATTATTACTGGCTTCCATCGAGGATAACGACCCCGTTATTTTCTTTGAGGATAAAACGTTATACAACATGAGAGGCGAAGTGCCAGAAGGTAAGTATACCATTCCGCTTGGTCAGGCCGATATTAAACGGGCAGGCAACGATATAACGATTGTTGCTATCGGTAAACAAGTTCATACTGCAATGGAAGCGGCAGAACAACTCTCACGCAGAGGGGTTGAAGTAGAGGTTGTGGACCCGCGAAGCCTCTCTCCGCTTGATGAAGACACAATTCTTGATTCAGTTGCCAAGACAAGTCGTCTCATCGTGATCGATGAAGCAAACCCGCGTTGCAGTGCGGCTACTGATATTTCCGCGCTTGTCGCAGACAAAGGTTTTGATCTATTGGATGCGCCGATTAAGATGATTACCGGTCCACATACGCCCGTTCCATTCTCGCCAGTGCTTGAAGACGCTTACTTGCCAAATTCACAAAAAGTCATCAAGGTCGTATCGGAATTAATTGGCGACGAATCAATTCTTGCAGTATAAAATAAATTTTCTGTATAGTGGGAATTTTCTTGTTTATTATCACCAAAAGATTATATAGAGTGAGGAAGGTGAGAATATGGCAGCGGACGTCATCATGCCAAAGCTTGGCATGGGCATGAAAGAAGGAACCGTCGTAGAATGGAAAAAAGCCGCAGGCGACGAAGTAAATAAAGGTGATGTTGTCGTCGTAATCAGTTCAGAAAAAATCGAAATGGAAGTGGAAGCGCCCGTGGACGGCGTGCTGCTGGAGATTGCGGTGGAAGCTGGAGAAGTAGTGCCCATCGGAACGGCTATTGGACATATCGGTCATTCGGGGGAGCAAGTTGTAAAAGCAGCAACGCCTACCGCATCTTCCGCTCCACAGCAGCTATCAGAACAAGAGACAGAAGAACAGACAAGCAACGTATCCGAAAGTTCATCCTCTATGCCAATCTTACGAAAGGCCGGTGTGAAAATCTCCCCTGTGGCTCGTAAAATAGCGGTTGCAGCTGGCTTGAATATTGAAGGGCTGGCTGGAACGGGACCAGGTGGTCGCATTACGAAAGAAGATGTGGAAAAGGCGATTCAAGAAGGAAAAAATGGTGAAGTGGCTACTGCACAGCAGGTCGTCTCCCTGGAAGCACATCACGAAGATGCCACACAACTTGTGCCAATGACCGGCATGCGCAAAATTATTGCGGAACGGATGCATGAAAGCCTGCGTAATAGCGCTCAGCTTACGATGACTATGCGGGTGGATGTCACAGACCTGCTGGCATTAAAAAAACAGGCGGCAAATCAGGTGGAAAACAGCCGGGAAGCAGGGGATAGGCTGACAGTAACCGATTTTATCGCCCGGGCGGTTGTACGAGCGCTTCAGGAGCATGTACAAATGAATAGTACTTATACTAGGCATGGCATTAAAACGTACAGTCATGTTCATCTAGGAATGGCCGTCGCATTAGAAAACGGATTGGTCGTTCCGGTCATCCGTCATGCGGAGCGGATGTCTGTCCTAGAATTGTCACGCACAATTCGAAATCTTAGTCAGCGGGCCCGAAAGAATCAACTGAATCCGGAGGAGATGTCAGGGTCGACCTTCACAATTACAAATCTCGGTGCTTATCATATCGAGACGTTTACCCCGATTTTAAATCCGCCCGAAACAGGAATTCTAGGTGTGGGCGTGGCACACGATATGCCGGTTTATGTAGGGGATTTGTTACATCGACGAAGCCTTTTGCCATTAAGTCTAACATTTGATCATCAAGTGTTGGACGGCGCTCCCGCTGCCGCATTTCTTCATACGATTAAAGAATATTTGGAGCATCCATACCGGATGCTGCTCTAGGAGCGGGAGGGAGAGAGGTGAATACGATTGCGATCATTGGCGGCGGTCCAGCTGGATACGTCGCAGCGATTACAGCAGCGCGTCAAGGAGCACGCGTTATACTAATCGAAGCAATGGCGCTTGGCGGTACATGCCTGAATGAAGGGTGTATGCCGACCAAGTCATTGTTAGAAAGCACAGAGATGTATGAGCGGGTGAAACGGGCGGCGGATTTTGGCATTGAGATACTGGGTGGAGAGGTACGCATTAATTGGAAACGGATACAGAAATACAAAGATAAAACGGTGAAAAAGCTTGTACTGGGCATTCAATATTTGATGAAAAAAAATCAAATTGAAGTCATACAGGGAATGGCGACTTTTATTAACAATTACAAATTACAGGTGCATACAAAAGAAGGAGTGCAAGACATTGAGGCGGAACGTTATATTATTGCAACCGGCTCCGAACCGATTGCACTTCCATTTGCACCATTCGATGGAGAGTGGATTTTAAACAGCACACATGCTCTTGAGCAGCCATATTTGCCCAAGTCAATCCTCATTGTCGGCGGCGGAGTCATCGGCTGTGAGTTTGCCAGCATATACAGTCGTTTGGGATGCGAAGTAACTATAGTCGAGATGGCTGATTCCATTCTGCCGGGAGAAGACGAGGATATTGCGGCCATACTGGCAAAGCAGCTACAGTCCGATGGAGTCACACTGCATACGGCTGCTGCTGTACAACAACTGGACAAAGCTAAGAAAAGCGTCGTTATTCAAACAAAAGATGAACAGATTGAAGTACAGGCGGAACGTGTACTGGTCGCTGTCGGGCGTAAGCCGCGCATGGCACAGCTCGGGCTGGAGAATACAAGTGTGATATGGACGGAGCGAGGTATTGAGGTTAGTGATAATATGAGCACAAGCGTTCCGCATATTTATGCCTGTGGTGATGTTATAGGTGGTATTCAGCTCGCACACCTTGCTTTCCATGAAGGAGAAGTAGCAGGAGCAAATGCTTGCGGCGGATCGCATCAGGCTCATAGCTATACGATCCCACGCTGTATTTATACTTGGCCGGAAGTGGCGAGCGTCGGATTGACGGAGCGACAAGCCCGCCAGCAATACGGTGATATACGAGTGAGCGAATTTCCGTTTAGTGCAAACGGTAAAGCGCTTATTCTTCAGGAACAAATCGGGAAAGTAAAAGTAATTACGGAGCCGGTATTTCAGGAGATTCTTGGTATCTCGATTGTTGGACCGCGAGCCACAGAGTTGATTGGACAAGGAACATTAATGATACACGGAGAAATGACGGTGGATACGCTGGACGATTTCATCGCTGCCCATCCGACGCTTGCGGAAGCTATTCATGAAGCGGTTCGCGCCGCCAAAGGGGCAGCAGTGCATATATAGCAGACAGTTGTTGCAAACATATTATCGTTTCATCGCTTGAATTTTGATGTTGATTTTTCGAAGTTTTTTATAGATTTTCAGCGCTTGTGAATATGTAACGTCCGGGTCTTTTGTTTATTTTATGCTGGTTCATAAGCATTGTCTTACACGAGAGAAGGTTATCTAACAGCTTTTTTATTGGATTATAAGCAAAGAGCCGGAAGGAATGTGTCCTCCGGCTCTTTTTTCTTATTGATTAAGCCTTGCTGATTTTCTGTGGTTTATTGATAATCCGGCATAAGGTTACGACCCAAGTACGGCTCGATTGTTTCTGATACGGCAAATACGGTATGTGCAAGCTCATTGTTTGCAAAACAATGTTCGCATTGTGATTTGTAAGCGTTTTCTTTTTCGTAGTATTTTAAATGACGACGAATAACTTCATCAGAATACCCGCGTGTACGCTGTTTTTTCATGATGGTGTCCGGATCCGTATGAATACAGATACGAATAACTTTGTCTCCATATAGACGCTTTAAAGCATCGGCGCCATAATGATTGAGGATCAAGTAGATGACCCCGCTTTTTTGTAAATCGTGTTCAATATCGCTTTCTTTGATGCCATACATAATATGATCAAGCTCTATCGTTTCGATGAATACGTCGTTTGCCTTCATTTGCGCAAATTGTTCTGGAGAAACAAAATGATAATCTTGTCCGTCTACTTCAACTGAGCGACGGGGACGGGTAGTATAAGGAATGACTCGCTGCATCCCCAGCGTTTCACCGACCATATCCGCAACTGTCTTACGTCCTGCGCCATAGGGGCCCGTAAAAACGAAAATTCTTTCGTGTGCCTGCAACTCGTACATGGACAACCCTCCTTGTTGAAATAGAGACTTATTTTTATTGTATTTGAAGTTTTTTTGTAATGTCTTGAGTCCTAAGAAGTATATTGTCAAAAAATATAAAATAATTAGATATTATTATATATTAATGTCGAACGAGAGGGTTTGAGATAGAAGCGAAAACTCAGTAAAATAAAATGTACATAAATACTATGTATAAAAACATGCGTGTAAAAGAAGCAAAGGAGGATAGTGAGCATGACAGAAGCAGAGAGCGTAGAGATGCTGGCACAGGCGATTCAGAAGGCGGATCGCATTGTAGTATTGACAGGTGCCGGTATAAGTACCGAATCCGGCATTCCTGATTTTCGTTCAACAGAAGGAATATGGACGGAGGATGTAAGCCGGATGGATATGATGTCTACTTCATATCTGCGTCGTAATCCAGACCGTTTCTGGCCTGCATTCAAAGATATTTTTCGCGTTAAAATTGAAGGAGAAATTAAGCCGAACCGAGGTCATTATTTTCTGGCAGCGTTAGAGGAAACAGGCAAGCACATAACTGTAGTTACGCAAAATGTGGACGGTTTGCATGTGGCGGCGGGAAGCGGCCATGTGCTGGAAATTCATGGCACAATCAAAAAGGCATATTGCCCTTCATGTGTTGAACAGTATGACGTAAGCTACGTTAAAGAGCATGAAGTACCTCGTTGTATTAAACGATTATCCGGTGGGATATGCGGGCAGGTATTACGCCCTGCCGTTGTTCTATTCGGTGATCCGGTGGAAGGGCTGGAAGATGCATTTGCCGCGGTTGAAAACTGCGATTTGTTTTTAACGCTAGGTTCCTCGCTTGAGGTAACGCCTGTGAACTATCTTCCAGGTGCAGCGGCATCAGACGCGGCCAAGATGACAGCAATTATTAACCGCGAACCGACCCAGATGGACAAATATTTTGACATTGTACTACATGCAGAGATTGGACCGACACTGTCGTGTATTGCAAAACGGCTATCAATACACATATAGTATTATAATACTACGTATAAGTAAAAAATCAAATACTTCCAAAAGGAAGGTAAAAAACAATGAGTTTTCATTTTGGTTACCATGATGAATATGAAAAATATTTAATGGAACAGATGCGTGCTGACTTAACTATCCACTCTTATATGATGGAGATGACGATTTTTTTTGCTTGGTTGGGGCGGGTGCATCCTCATATAGAATTGCATGATATCGGTTATTCTACTGTTACCCAATTTATTGAAGAAGAATTAAAAGTCGGTCGGCAAGTATCGACGGTGAATAAAAAAATTTCCGCACTGAAGTCATATTTTCATTTTCTATGGTTGAAAGGCGTCATTGGTCTTGATCCGTGTGCGAAACTAAAACGCCGCCGGGATGAGAAGGAAGAGCAGGCGTTCTATATAACGGATGAAGAACTCGATTTTTTATTTCATACAATCGAGCAGGATGCTGCATCGAAAAACAATGAAGCCCTCTATTTACGTAATATGGCGCTCATTACTGTATTTCTTTGGGGAGGTCTTCGCATTCAGGAAGCGTCTAATTTGCTATGGAATGAAATTGTTTGGCAGGGTGGCAGTGCGATTGTCGGTATTTCGCTTGGGAACCTGCGCCGTATTGTGTTGAATGAACGTGACGCTCGTTATTTACGTGGACACCGAGAAATGTCAGGTGATACAACATTCGTATTCACTTCCCGTCAAGGGGAAAGAATGAGTCCAAGAAGCATGCAGTTTATTTTAAATACGCTTGGTAAGAAAGCCGGTCTGCATATTCATGCGCAAAAATTACGCAATACATTTGTTGTTCATCAGCTGTTCAGTGGGTATAGCAAGGATGAGGTGGCAGATATGCTTGGCATTGAACAGCTTATTCTTCCGGAGCATATTATGGAAGAAGTAGCAGCGCATCGTTAATATACAGTGTAGAAATAACTTTGTTAAAAAAGGCGCTCATTTGAGTGCCTTTTTTGTTGCGGATGGTTTATTGGAAGAAAATAAAATTTTGAGCATTGGAGGAGTTACGATCGTCGTGAGAATTACCACGATAACGATAGGTGTGAAATATTCCTGAGCCAGCAGATGTGATTCTAAACCAATCGCAGCGATAATAAGGGCAACCTCACCGCGTGATACCATGCCGGCGCCAATCGCAAGAGAGGAGCGGCGGGGAAAGCCAGTCATCCGGGCGCCGAGTCCGGACCCTACCAGCTTTGTCAGAATGGCAATAAACGTTAGAATGATAATAAACCATAATTGATTTCCAATTCCTGTGAAGGATACTTCCATACCGATGCTAACGAAGAAAATTGGGACAAAAATTGCGTATGCAATCGGTTCTAACTTATGTTCGACTTCTTCCTTATATGCTGTTTGTGAGATGGCGATACCGGCGGCAAATGCACCGATGATACCCGCAATGCCCAACAATTCAGCATAATAGGCAAATGAAAAACATATGATAAGCGCTGCGCTAATAATGGATTCGGTAACTTTTAAAGGAGCCAGAAGGCGCATGATCCACGGGACTACCTTCCATCCGATGAAGAAAATTGTAATAAAGAACCAAGCCTTTTTCCCGATAACTGCGCCCAGGCTGACATCTTCGCCGCCGAGAAAACTCATAGCGAACGCCAATAAAATGACAACCAGTACATCGTCTACAACTGCGGCACCTAGAATCGTCGTGCTTTCGCGCGTGTGCATTTTACCTAAATCGCGTAATGTTTGTATAGAGATGCTTACAGATGTAGCGCATAGCAGAAGTCCCAGAAAAGTGGAATGTGCCGGTTCCAGCCCTGTTAATTGACCCATCACATATCCGCCGATGAAAGGTAATACGATGCCTCCTATTGCTACGGCTAGTGACGAGTTACGATTGCGGTTCAGTTCCTTAATATCCGTCTCAAGCCCGGCCATGAACATGAGAAGCAGCACACCGATCGTGCTTAATTCATCAATTAGTGTAGTTTTTTCAATCCAGCCAAGTAAAGCAGGACCGATAATAATCCCGATAATTAGTTTTCCGAGGACAGCAGGTTGGCCGAGTCTGACGCTTATATCCCCGGCGAGCTTTGTGCTTAAAAGAATGACAACCAATTCGAAGAAGAATAACATGGATTTTCCTCATTCCTTTTGTGTAATGATTTGTTTGCCGTTTTTCCTATCAGCTTTACGGGTATAAATAAGAAATATATACATAGTACGCAAAGGAGCGATGTGATTTGGCCCGTATCACCGCTGTAGGGACATCGGTCCCACCGCATATTCTCAAGCAAACTGAAATCTGCGAATTTGCGCGCCATCTGTTTGGGGACTCTTTCCGAGACATTAACCGTCTGCTGCCGATTTTTCGTAATGGTCAGGTAGAGACGCGGCATTTTTGTGTTCCGCTGGAATGGTTCGGCGCGAAGCATACGTTCTCCGAAAAAAATGCTTTGTTTCAAAAATGGGCTGTCCGCCTCGGTGTAGAAGCAGTGAAAGATTGCCTAGCGCAGGCCAGGAAAAGCGTTGCAGATATTAATCATATTTTGTTTGTCTCCACGACAGGAATCGCTACTCCAAGCATTGACTCCTGTATCATAAATGAGCTGGGCATGAATCCGCACACGAAACGCACACCTATTTGGGGACTTGGATGCGCGGGTGGTGCAGCAGGACTCTCAAGGGCTGCTGATTATGTAACCGCCTATCCTCATGAGCGTGTCCTTTTAATTGCAGTCGAATGTTGCGGCCTTACCTTCCAGTGTGAAGATAAATCGAAGAGCAATCTGGTGGCCACATCGTTATTTGCTGACGGTGCCGCCGCTGTACTCATTGAGGGTGAGAACACCATACAGGAAAACGGAAAACAGCTACAGGTTATCGATACGATGAGCACGCTTTGGCCGGATACCCGTGATGTTATGGGATGGGAGATTAATGAGAACGGACTAAAGGTCATTTTTTCCCGTGATATTCCGGCGCTTGTCGATCAGCTCCTTAGACCGAATATGACCGAATTCTTTGAACGGAATAGCATGACACAGCGTGATATTCGTCATTTCATTGCACATCCCGGCGGTAAAAAAGTGATTGAAGCGTACAGGGAGATGCTGGGCGTCGAGCCTTTTTATTTTTCCCATGCACTCGACATTCTACGCCGGTTTGGCAATATGTCATCCGTGACTGTTCTTTTCGTATTGCAGGTTTTCCTTAAGCAAGGCATTGCGCCTGGAGAATATGGAATTGTTACCGCGTTAGGGCCGGGTTTTAGCTCGGAGATGTTGCTTGTAAGGGGGTGACTCGCAGTTGTTCGTTTTTTATACCGTTTTTATATTATTGATTGCCCAGCGTTTGCTTGAGCTTCGTGTTGCTAAACGTAATCAGGCGTGGATGGAGGGCCGGGGCGGAGTAGAGATAGGGAAAGAGCATTACATGTGGATAGTTATGCTGCATATCGGTTTTTTTCTGTCATTGTGGATAGAAACGGCCACCCGGGGCTATCCTGTATTAGATTGGTGGCCGTTTATTGCCTGTGTGCTCCTTATTGTACAATTCATTCGCTATTGGGCTATTACGTCGCTTGGCCCCTATTGGAATACACGCATTATTTTTGTGCCGGGTGCCCATGTAGTGAAGCGGGGACCCTACCGGTTTATGCGCCACCCGAATTATATGGCCGTTATCCTGGAACTTGCCCTCATTCCGCTGTTGTTTGAGGCATACGTAACGCTTGGGTTATTCAGCATGTTGAATGCATGGATGCTGCTTTATCGCATACGTGTGGAGGAATGCGGCCTTGCGAAATATACGGATTATGCTTCCGTTATGAGCGATTGTTCCCGTTTTATACCAAAGAATCCTGAAGAAAAATAAGCAAAAGTCTTGCCATTCTCTTTGAAAAGGTATAATGTATTTTTAATATTTAAAAAAGCAAATCAATCGAGGTGGCTGGACAATGAAGTACGCATTTGCACAACGGACTCGCAATTTTGAATCATCCGCAGTACGGGATATCCTCAAAGTGGTCGGCGAGGGGGATATCATCTCATTTGCTGGCGGATTGCCCGATGATGATTTATTCCCGCTTGATGCGGTAGAAGAAGCGTACAAACGTGTATTTGAAGGCGGAAAACATACAATGCAGTACGGTTTAACGGAAGGATATACACCATTGCGTGAAGCGGTGGCAGACCGAATGGCTGTACGCAAACAAATTCGGATGGATGCGGATAACGTTTTGCTGACGACCGGGTCTCAGCAAGCGATCGACTTATTTTCCCGTATTATGCTTAATCCCGGTGATGTGATTCTGACAGAGAATCCTACGTACCTGGCAGCGCTTCAAGTATTCCAATCATACGAAGCCCAAGTGGTGCCGGTCGAATCTGATGAATTCGGCATGTTGCCGGAGGATTTAGAAGAAAAAATGAAATCTCATTTACCTAAATTCGTATATATCGTACCGACATTCTCAAACCCTGTCGGAAAAGTATGGTCGCTTGAGCGCCGTAAACATTTGCTTCATTTAGCAAAAAAATACAATGTCATTATTTTTGAAGACGATCCGTACGGAGAAATTCAATTTGATGAAGCAGCTAATTATACTACGCTTGCATCTCTTGACAACGGAGAGACTGTCCTGTATACGAGCACGTTCTCTAAGACGGTCGTACCAGCGCTACGTACAGGATGGGTAATGGGACCATATCAAATTATTCGAATGATGGCACAGGCGAAACAGGCTGCAGATCTTCATTCCAGCTCCATTGATCAGCAGGCATTGTATTATCTGCTTCGTGACTTTGACTTGAATTCCCATATTGCAACACTGCGTGCTGTATATAAAGAAAGGATGGAAGTGATGCTCGGTCAACTGCAACGGCTTCATCTTCCAGGGCTTGACTATGTGGTGCCGCGGGGAGGCATGTTTTTCTGGGTTGCATTGCACGAAAGCATTAATACGAAAGATTTGTTGCCTAAAGCAGTTGAGAATGGCGTAGCATACGTGCCAGGTTCTCCGTTCTATGTTTGTGAACCAAAGCACAATACATTCCGTTTAAACTTTACACATGCTGTGCCGGAAAAAATCGAGTATGGCATGAACCAGTTGGTTCGTGTATTGGAAGAAGCGTATGAAACCGTTCCGAAAGATAAGGCGACAGTATAAGTAAGGACATAAAAAAAGAGAGCAAACGGGCTCTCTTTTTTTATGATAAAGTCGGTTTTATGCAAAGGGCGTTGGCTTCAACCATTTTACACTTTCTTTTTTCTCTTCATTCACAAGCAATTGAAATACATCAGGTCTTGCATAATGCCCCACTACATCAAAATCCAATTGACTATAAGCGACATCACGGATATCCAGATCGGCGATCAGCATGTCTTCGCGACCGAAAACAGGCTCAACAATATAGTCTCCTAATGGGCCAACAACTGCGCTTCCACCTGAACTCATCTCATGTGGAGAAGAAGCCAGCTCGTCGTAGCAGGCCAGATCATTGGGGTACATATCTTTCGTAACATATTGATTGCACGATAAAACAAAACATCTTCCTTCCACAGCAATATGGCGGATTGTAGACTGCCATACATCCCTAGCATCTGCTGTAGGAGCGATATAAATTTGAACCCCTTTAGCATACATTGCCATTCTGGCTAACGGCATATAATTTTCCCAGCAAATTAACGAACCTATTTTCCCAAAAGGTGTATCGAAAACCGGTAAGGTGCTTCCATCTCCCTCTCCCCAAACGATACGTTCAGAGGCCGTAGGTTTTAGCTTGCGATGCTTTCCGAGCAATGTTCCATCCGGTCCGAAGAATAGTACCGTGCAATATACGGTCCCACCGCTACATTCGTTGTCTCTTTCAATTACGCCGATTACAAGATAGACACCGGCCTGACGAGCTGCTTCCCCTAATCTTTCGGTCGTTTCACTCGGCACAGGAACCGCATTTTCCCAGTAGCGCAGCCAGTCTTTTCTTCCTTCCGGCGCTCGGCTTCCGATCTTTGTTCCGAAGCTAAGCCCCCGGGGATAAGCCGGAATGAAGGCTTCAGGAAATACGACGAGTCTGGCTCCTTTTTCTGCTGCTTGCAGGGTTAATGAAACTGCTTTTTCCGTGCTTGCTTCCCGCTCCATAATAATAGAAGCGGCTTGGACGACAGCTACACGTACATGATGTTGTTGAGTAGTCAATTTGTTTTTCTCCCCTTTTCGGAAAATTCAAATAATAAAAGTCTATATGATAGATGATAAAGTAAATCATGCTTTTTGTATTCATCCAATGCCATTATTTTTATCTCATCCATTTCAAGTATTGGCATGTAAATTGCTTTTATAATTTTAATAAAGCATTTGAAACTATTATTTTGGAGGGAAGATATAATGGAAGCTGTAAATATTAGACCTGCTGCAAAAGAGGACATTCCACAATTGCTTGATGTCATGTACCAGTATATTGTCGATTTTTACAAGTGTCCTCGTCCGGAAGAGGGAGCCCTTGATAAGTTGGTGAATCATTTGCTTGATAATCCATGGGAAGGAAGGCAGTTTGTCGCTGTAACACCATCAGAGAAAATCGTTGGATTCGCTACGCTGTATTTTACTTTTAACACTCTGGAAGCAAAACGGATGGCTTTTCTTTATGATTTATTTGTTGTACCGGATATACAAGGACAGAAGCTTGGCGAAAAGCTTTTTCAAACGTGCCTTTCGTATATTAGAGAGAACGACTATTCACATATGATATGGGAAACAGCTCATGATAACATGGTTGCCCAATCCTTATATGACAAGATGGGGGCACAGAAGGCGGTTTGGCTAAATTACGAAATAAAGTAAATATATGAACATTTGAATGGAATATTCAGAAATACATTATTGCAAGGCCGATTCTTTCAAAAATAGAAAGGGTCGGTTTTTTTATTGGGCTTCAACAATATGCCACAGCTTCATGACCAAATTGTGAAAGATGACTACAGTGTGAAAAATATCACACCCACAGCACGTGAAATTTTTTAGGATGAAAGTAACCAAACGACCATTTACTTACAAAGCCATATGCAAACAAAAAAGGGAAGTGAAAGCATGAACTTTTTTTCACTTGAAAAATCATTTTATTCTCGTGCCAGCATGTATTCCTTCATTGTCATCCTGTTTCTGTTTATCACGATGTTTTTTGGCACAAATCAATTTAAACATATTGATTTGGCGCTTTCCGGCTACATGGTCGCCGCCGCTGTCTGTTTCATCGGCCTTGTTTACCGTATTGTCGCTTTCGCCATGCGTCCTGCAACCCGACGGGTGGACGGACGAAGCCGGAAAAACTTGAAGAATAAAGCAAGGAAACGGCGCACATGGAAAGCTATCACGGTCACGCTGTTCGAAAATATTGTGTTGCAAAAATTCATTTTTAAACGCGGGCTATACCGTGGTATTCAGCACCTGTTGGTCGCCTATGGGTGCATCGGCTCCTTCATTATTACATTCGGTCTTGTTTTCGGGTGGTTTCACTTCGAACTCGTTGACCCGAATCATTACGCTGTATCGGTGCTTGGATTGAAAACATTCGTAATGGATGTGGAAGGCTGGCCTGCTTTTATGATTTATAACGGACTGAACTGGACTGCTGCCATGTGCCTTATCGGGTTATCCATGATGTTCTATCGCCGGATTAAAGACCGCGATCTACAGGTAACGCAGCGCTTTGAATTTGACCTTGTACCGCTGTTCATCCTGCTGGCGGTGACACTCACAGGCCTTGCGCTTACGATGAGTGCCGTGCTGTTTCATGGCACGCTGTATATGACAATTTCGATGATTCATCAACTAACGGTTATTACACTGCTTATTTATTTTCCATTCGGCAAATTGTTTCATTTCCCGCTGCGCCCATTGGCGACTGCGGTACCGCTAAACTACCAAGTAGGGGAGGATATTCCGATGCACAGCTGTAAGCGTTGCGGCACATCGTATGCTGCACAGGAGCAAATCGAAGACGTTGTCAGCATCCTGCAGGATAACAGCTTCGACCTGCAACTTGAGGACGGCAGTTATCTGGCGGAGTATTGCTGGGATTGCCGCCGTAAACTGCGCGCTATGCGCCAGATGAACATGCTGAATCCACGTACGAAAGATCCGTACGCACCAATTGATACGAATACAGGCATCTCAATGCCGGGCTTTAGCAAGAAGAAAGCGTAGGAGGAGACGAATATGGCAACGGAAACGAAAAATTTGCATCGAAAAGGCGAGAGTTTTATCCCGACGCATTGTTCATATTGTGGTATGCAATGTGGCATGAATGTTCGGATTGATGATGCTACAGGACGTGTCGTAGGCATAGAGCCACGCTACGAATGGCCGGTCAATCAAGGTCGTCTTTGCCCGAAAGGTGTAACGGCCTATCAGCAGGTTGAGCATCCGGACCGCATTCTCCGTCCATTAATCAAGAGGGACGGAAAATTTATCGAAGCTTCATGGGAAGAAGCGTATGACCTTATCGAACGAAAATTTAAAGAAATTGCTGCCACGTATGGCAAAGATGCTGTTGGCGTCTATGGTGGCGTATCAATGACGAACGAAAAATGTTACCTCGTCGGTAAATACGCTCGTGTAGGCCTTGGCACGAAGCATATTGACTATAATGGGCGCTACTGCATGTCGTCAGCGGCTGGTGGATTTAATGCCACCTTAGGCATGGATCGTGGCTCCACATTACCTTGGACGGATCTTTTGCATTCGGATTGCTTTTTCCTGGCCGGATCGAATACGGCAGAATGCCATCCAACCAGCATCACTTGGTTTTGGCGGGGCCGCGACCGGGGAGCGAAACTTATTGTTGCCGACCCCCGCGAGACGCCAACCGCTCGCATTGCCGATGTGCATCTGGATCTGAAACCGGGTACCGACTCTGCTCTGGCAAATGGAATTGCACACATTTTGATCAAAGAAGGTTATGTAGATAATGAATACGTTGTGCAACGGGTCAACGGTTTTGAAGACCTGGAAAAAATGGTAGGGAAATTTACGCCTGAATATACCTCCTGGCTTACCGGTGTTGCACAAGAAAAAATCATCAAAGCGGCACACATATACGGGAAGGCAAAAAAATCGGTCGTAATGTTTGCGCGGGGGGTAGAACAGCAGCGCAAAGGCGTGGACAATGTCGGCTCCTACACGAACCTGGCGCTTATCCGTGGTCAAATCGGTAAATTTGCGAGCGGTGTAGCGACATTTACCGGCCAGGGGAACGGACAAGGCGGTCGCGAACATGGACAGAAAGCAGACCTTCTTCCCGGCTATCGCAAACTGACCGATCCGGAAGCTGTGCAGTATATTTCGCAAGTATGGGGGATTGACCCGGCTGAAATGCCGGGACCGGGCGTATCTGCGTATGAAATGCTCGATTCCATTCACCAGGGAACGGTGCGGGCCATGCATGTGATCTGCAGCAATCCGGCAGTATCATCACCGAACGCACACCATGTGTGGAAAGCGCTGGAAAAGCTTGACTTCCTTGTTGTGAATGACTTTTTCCTATCCGAAACAGCAGAGTTCGCCGATGTTGTCCTGCCGACAACTACGTGGGCCGAAGACGAAGGCACCACAACCAATACAGAAGGACGTGTCATTAAAATCAATCAAATCCGTAAGCCAGCAGGAGAATCGAAGCCGGATTGGCGGATTCTCAGTGAAATTGCTACACGCATGGGGCGTGGCAAGTATTTTAAATATGGGAATGCAGAGGAGATTTTTAATGAACTGCGTGTAGCCTCTAGGGGTGGGAAGGCGGACTACTACGGCATCACGTATGAAAAAATCGAGAAGCAGCAAGGTGTATTCTGGCCATGCCCGGACCTTGAGCATCCCGGAACGCCGTACGTGTATCAGGATTCGTTTCCGACGCCGGACGGCAAAGCTAATCTACGTATAGTCGATTGGCAGGAAGCGGGCGAGATTCAAAGCAAAGAGTTCCCGGAAATTTTAACAACCGGGCGTGTGGTGTTCCATTATTTGTCCGGTAACCAGACCCGACGCATTGATTTTCTTATGGAGAAATGTCCGGAGCCATACGCGGAAATGCATCCGGAGATGGCAAGTAAATACAATTTGCAAGATGGCGAAGAGGTAGAACTCGAAACGCGTCGTGCAAAAATGAAATTAAAAGTAAGGTTGACAAAAGCCATCCGCAAGGACACTGTATTTGTGCCGTATCATTGGGGCAAACAATTGTCTGTCAACCAATTGACCAATCCGTGCCTAGACCCGGTTTCCCGTATGCCGGAATTCAAAGTATGCGCGGTACGCCTGAGAAAATCTTGAGGAGTGAACAAGCATGGATCGAGTGCTGTATCTTGAATTTGAACGTTGCATTGGCTGCCGCGCCTGTCAGGCGGCTTGCCGGGAGTGTGGCGGACACGATGCGAAAGAGCGTAATTATGTGGAATATATCGATTTTATGGAAAGTCGGCAGACATTCCCGATGATGTGCATGCACTGCAAAGACCCGGCCTGTGCCAGGGTTTGTCCGGCTAACGCCATTCAGATTACGAAGGACGGCGTGGTGCTTTCCGCGATGGAAGAAAAGTGCATCGGTTGCCGTAACTGTACATTTGGTTGTCCGTTCGGTATTCCAAAGTTCGATTTCGAGAAGAACATCATGTATAAATGTGACATGTGCTATGAACGTACGTCGCAGGACATCTCGCCTATGTGTGCGTCGGTGTGCCCATCGGAAGCAATCCGTTTCATCGGTTTTGAAGAAATGATGGAGCTGCGCCGCAAGCGAGCCCAATCCAATTTGTTGCAAGGCAAAAAGCCAACCGAGCAAAACAAATGGAACTTCGTCCCCGAAACGTTCGGCGTCTATACCGAATAACGGCACGAAACTGGAAGGAGTGTCATGTGCCATGCCTAAACACGAAACTGGAAAACATTCCGAATCCGACCTGCTTCACCTGGTGGATAACGTCAACCGGGAAGAAGATGTTGACTATAATCGCCGAAGTTTTCTCAAGGCGATGTTTGCCGCTGGACTGACGATGTCAGCAGCAACGCTTCCGTTTTCTATCCATGCGTTGGCTGGCAAGAAAAAGGAAGCATTGCCGCAAGTGAAAATCGCTGATGTGAAGGATGTACCGAAGGGCGGATCCGTCGTGTTCAATTATCCGGACGAGAGTCAGCCAGCAGTGCTGGTTCATCTGAACAGCGGAAAGTATAAAGCATACAACAGCAAATGCACACATCTACAGTGCAGCGTTTTCTGGAGCCCTGAGCAGGAAAAGCTTGTCTGTCCGTGTCATCATGGTTTTTTCTCAGTCGAGAATGGCCAGCCGCTGGCAGGTCCTCCGAAACGTGAATTGCCGTTGATTGAGCTGGAGGTAAGAAACGGCGCCATATACGCCATTGGAAGGAAGGTGCGTCATCATGTCTAAGATAGGGAAAGCGTCCCGACCTTCCAGGCCGTACTTCTACGCGATGGTTATCCTGACATTTGTCCAGGCACTGTTGTTGCAGTATGTAGTGGAATTGCATTTTGCGGAGCATGGTGCGCGCATCCCTTGGGTGTCTGGGCTCTCGATGCTTCTAGCTGTTCTTATGATTTATATATATAAACGATGGGCAAAAAAAGAAAAATCCGCTCACCAAAGGAGAAGAGAACAATGAGTAAGAAAGGCCAAACATCTGCTCTTATCATGTCCACACTGGCGATGGTCGTAGCTTTTGCGGTGTGGGCCTCACTTTCGCCACTTGCGTCCCAGCTACAGAAGCTGTTTGAACTGACAGCTACTCAAAAAAGCATTCTCGTCGCTACACCGGTGCTGCTTGGTTCCGTTATGCGTATACCGCTTGGTATTATGACCGATCGGTATGGCGGCAAGAAAATGTATACAATGCTCATGCTTTTCTTGATAATTCCGCTCATTGGTATTAGCTTTGCTAACAGTTATACTGCATATCTGTTCTGGGCCTTCTTCATCGGGATGGCCGGTACGAGTTTTGCGATTGCGATTGCATATGTATCGCGCTGGTATCCGCCGGAAAAACAAGGTACAGTGCTCGGTATCACTGGTATGGGGAACTTCGGGAATGCTGTCGCTGGCTTTGTGATTCCTTCGCTGGCCGTGGCGTTTGGCTTAGGGAGTGTATTCTTGATTCTGGCAGCCGTCGTTCTTATCACAGCAATTGTATTCTGGCTGACAACGGAAGAACTACCAAAGCCGGAACAGACAAAAACATTTGCACAGGCGTTTTCCGTTGTCAAATTCAAAAACACATGGATTTTATCCATTTTCTACTTTTTAACTTTTGGTAGTTTCGTTGCATTCAGTATTTATTTGCCAACGCTACTACAAGATTTATTTGGTATTTCCGCGGTAGATGCAGGGCTTCGTGCCGCCGGATTCGTCGTGATTGCCACGTTGATGCGTCCGATTGGCGGATACCTGGGTGATAAAATCGGTGCAGGACGTGTGCTCACTTATGTGTTTTTGATGATGGTATTGTCCGGTGCACTCGTTTCATTTATGACGGAGAACATGATCGCATTCTCTGTCGGATGCTTAACCATATCGTTTTTAGCCGGTATCGGCAACGGCGCTGTATTTAAGCTGGTCCCGACCTTGTTTCCGGGAAGCACGGGCGCAGTGACCGGATTCGTAGGTGCAGCCGGTGGACTGGGCGGCTTCTTTCCGCCAATTGTGATGGGAACAGTAAAGGACATGACGGATTCCTACTTCCTGGGCTTCTTCTTCTTTGTTGGCTTCGCCATTCTTTGCTTTGTATTGAATAAACGTTTTTTCGACACGAAAAACAATCATTCATTTGTAAAGAAACAAGCACTGTAAGTCATCGAAAAGAATAAAGGAAGCTCTCATAAAGACGTGGGAGCTTCCTTGCGTTCATAGAGGAGGAGAGTATATGCCTTATACTGTTTTTATCCGGGAGCCGGACGCTGATTTTTTTGTTATTACGAATTTGCTGCAAGAGCTGGGATATCATCAGAAAACGCTTAATGATTATTCTTATTTTATCGAACACCGGGAGAATACGGTCCAAGTCGCTATGGATAAGACAGTGACGTTTTATATTAACGAGCAACTTTCGCTTCCCGCCCTGGAAACGGTGCGTCGCATGATTGTTGATGTAAAAAATCGAGCAGGCGGTATGATTTCGGAAACTGATTATCATATCGGCTATTTACAGGATGGTACGAAGACGAGCCTGTTCTGTAACTGGGAGCGCTGGATTAGTTTTCTGCATGCCGCTCGTTTCAACGCAATTCAAGATACGCATGTACGGGTGTACGATACAATGTACAACCAACTTGGAGAAGGCGTTCTGCTTTCCTATGACACTGCTGAAGATGCGGAAGGAATTATACGCATCAGCTCGTGCCGATTGAAGACAGAGGAGGGAACGTGTAAACTTTCGGCCAGTCCGCATGTTATCGTGGAGGCAACCGGGGAATGGATTGAACCAGAGAAAGCGTGAAGATAAAAAGGCGAGACGCACAACATGATACGTCTCGTTTTTTACTTTGAAGCAATTTGCTGTGTAAGCGTATCTTTAATGGGCTTGTCAGAAAAAATGCGCTACAATATAAAATGAAGTCATTAGCGAAGAAGGAGCGAGCAGGATGGAAGGAATTATTCTGGCCGGTGGACACAGTTCTCGTATGGGGCAGCCGAAAGAACTGCTGCTTGTAGAGGGTGTGCCGTTAATCGAACGTACCCGGCGTTTGCTTACCCCGGTAATGGATCGCTGCGTCATCATCTCCAACCATCCAGAGCGGCTGAAAATGATACCGAATGAAGTGCCGATTTATCCTGATGATATCCCGGGACAGGGACCATTGGGCGGTATTGTGACTGCGATGCGTGTTGCAACTTCCGATATTTTGTTCGTCGTCGCATGCGATATGCCAGCATTAGAAGCAGACGTGGTGCTTCAATTATGTGACAGGGCATCCATGCTTGAGAAGGAATACGACATTATTTACCCTGTATGGAGCGGAAGGGCACACCCGTTGTGCGCCCTGTACCATCGACGCGTATGGCCGTTTGCTGAGGCACTTCTTAAGGATGGACGCAGGCGAATGTTCGATTTGATCGATGGCAGGCGCACGTTTGCGTGGGATGCGACGCTGAGCTTTCCAACCGATCCTTTTTGCAATATAAATACTGTACAAGATTATGACGAATTTCAAAAAGGGGAGAGAGTATGAGATTTCATCGTGAGCCGATTCAGGTAGAGGAAGCAAGGGAGCGTGTGCTTGCGTATGCTGAAAAAAATCCGGTTGAAAGGGTTCCTCTGCTCGAGAGCGAAGGCCGTCGTCTGGCTGAACCGATACAGGCTACCAATGATGTGCCTCATTTTCCGAAGTCGCCGTATGATGGATTTGCAGTGCGTGCTGAAGATACAAGCGGCGCCACCCCTGCTATGCCGGTGGAACTGGAGGTTGTAGGGGCCATCGCCTGTGGTGACGAGCCGGCGTTTACAGTTGAGGCCGGACAGGCTGCCCGGATCATGACAGGTGCAGCAATTCCGCAAGGGGCTGACTGCGTTATCATGTTTGAGATGACAACGGAGAATGAAGAGCGGGTGGAGCGTTATGTTGGCGTGAAGAAAGAGATGGAGCCAGGAGAAAATATTATTCAGCTTGGCGAAGAGAAGAAAGCGGGAGATTTGCTTATCGAAGCCGGGAAGCGGATTGGACCTGGAGAGATGGCAATACTTGCAACGTTTGGCTATGCAGAAGTTCCGGTATACCGCTTGCCCAGAATTGGTATTCTTGCGACAGGTTCAGAACTTCTCATGCCGGAAGAGCCGCTTCGCTATGGGAAAATCCGCAACAGTAACAGCTATATGACTGCAAGCCAGGTGCGCCAGGCAGGGGGAGTACCTATTTTATACGGCAATCTTGAAGACGACCCTGATAAGGCAGTAGAGCGCATTCTCATGATCCTTGAGGAAACAGATATGCTCATTACATCAGGCGGTGTTTCGGTTGGAGATTTCGATATTATGGTAGAAGTGTTCAATCGGCTCGATGCGCAATTGCTGTTTAATAAAATCGCGATGCGTCCGGGGAGTGTTACATCGGCAGCGCGCTATAACGATCAATTTATTTTCGGATTATCCGGCAACCCGGGGGCTTGTTTCGTAGGATTCGAGCTGTTTGTTCGTCCGCTTCTGGCAGCGATGCAAGGCAAGCCAGAAGTGCATTTGCCAGAGACGAAAGCCATATTAGGTGTAGATATGAAGAAACCGTCTCCATTCGATCGATTCGTCCGCAGTTCATGGGCTATCGAAGATGGACGAGTTGTTGTTTATCCGGTTGGACGGGACAAGTCGGGTGTTGTGACGAATATTACAGACGCGAACTGCCTAATGCGCATCCCGCCGGGAGGAAGCGGAGCTGCCAAAGGTGAAGAGGTTACGATTTTACAGCTTCCGTATAATGTCGGAGAATAAATATAGGAGAGAGAAATATGTCACAGGAAGACAGGCATCCGCCTGTACTGCAAGTCGTAGGCTATTCTAATAGTGGCAAGACGACACTCATTACTAAACTTCTCGTTTATTTGAGCGCACAGGGGTATCGAATCGGCACGATTAAACATGATGCACACGATTTTGAGGTTGACAAACCGGGCAAAGATACATGGAGGCATCGGGAAGCAGGAGCTTCGCTCGTCTCAATTACATCAGCGCAAAAAACGGCTATTATGATACAGGAATATCGCACGATTGAAGAGCTGCTCCCCCTTTACAAAGATATGGATATTGTTCTGATCGAAGGATATAAGTTTGCAGATTATCCGAAAATCGTTGTACTTCGTCATTCAGAACATGTCGAACTTATGGAGAATGTTACATCTGTGCTGGCGGTTGCAACCTGGGAGCGACTTGAGAAAATCGGGCATCCACAATATGATGTCAATGATATCGAGGGCATCGCTGGTATCTTGCTGGCGCATCTTAAAGGAGAGACACAATGAAATTGTTTGAAGTGATTGAAGAAGTGATTCCAGTTGAGCAGGTGATGAATAAAGTTATCCATCCCAACTGCGGAGCTGTCAATTTGTTCGTGGGTACGGTGCGGGAATTAACAAAAGGGAAACGGACACTGTATTTAGAATATGCTGCTTACAAGGAGATGGCGGAAAGCCAATTAGCGCGTATTGGTCAGGAGATTCAGGAGAAGTGCCCGGATGCACGCGTGGCTATTACCCATCGCATCGGACGGCTTGAGATTAGCGATATTGCTGTCGTCATCGCGGTCGCTACGCCACATCGTGCAGACTCGTACGAATATTCGCGTTATGCAATTGAGCGAATTAAAGAGATTGTACCGATTTGGAAAAAAGAACATTGGGAAGATGGCGAAGCGTGGATAGGCGATCAGAAAGAGACGAGAGTGTATCCAACCGGAAAGCCGGAGATGGGAGGACACGAATTATGATTACGATTAAACTTTTTGCGGCCATGGCGGAGGAAGCTGACGAAGAGACGATCAAGCTGCCCTGGACGGAAGGAATGTCGACAGCGGATGTGAAGCGATGGCTCGGAGAACGATATCCGATGCTTGCACCGCATATTCCTTCCGCCATGGTGGCGATCAATCAAGAATTCGCTAACATAGAAGAAATGCTGCGGGATGGAGATGAAGTGGCGTTTCTGCCTCCGGTAAGCGGGGGATAAGAAATTAGGAAAGATCCGGGAAAACGTATATGTGCCCGGGTCTTTTTTATGAATAAGAAGCAACTCAAACTTTTTTCATTGTACTATATGATGACTGGCCAAAAAGCTTCATTTTTTCTCATACAAGCTTAATGTGTACAACGAGCTATCGGTGAAGGATGAATAAAACTCCCGTTGATGGAAGTTTTATTTTATAATTGGAGAATAAGTTGTATAACGGCGATAAAATTTTTCAAGAAAAAGGACAATGACGGCTATGAACATTTTAACAGTAGAGAATATTTCCAAATCGTATGGGATGAAAACATTGTTTAACAATATTTCACTTGGTATTCAAGAAGGGGAACGAATCGGTATTATCGGTGTTAACGGTACAGGTAAATCCACTCTTCTGAAAGTGCTGGCTGGTATCGTTCCGCCGGATGGCGGTACGGTAACGATAGGCAATCGGATGCGCGTGGAGTTCCTGCCGCAGAATCCGGTATTTGAAGAAGCGGGGACGGTATTGGATCAGATTTTTGCTGGTGATTCGCCGCTCATGCAATTGGTAAAAGAATATGAACAAACAATTGAGCGGATTAGCAGCGATCCAGGAGATGAAAAGCTACAGCAAAAACTGGCCGACTTGAACGAACGGATGGATCGTATGGGGGCGTGGGATGTAGAGACGAATGCAAAAGCGATATTGACGCGTCTCGGTCTTCATCATTTCTCTGCGGAGGTGCGTCTGCTCTCCGGAGGACAGCGTAAACGGGTAGCGATGGCACGCGCATTAATTAACCCTGCAGACCTGCTCATTCTTGATGAGCCGACGAATCATATTGATAATGAGACGGTAGAGTGGCTGGAAGGCTATTTATCACGCTTTAAAGGCGCACTGTTATTAATTACCCATGATCGCTATTTTTTGGATCGTGTAGTAAATCGGATTGTAGAACTCGACCGAGGAAACCTGTATTCGTATGATGGGAACTACACTTATTTCCTTGAGAAGAAAGCAGAGCGGGAGGAACGGGAAGCGGCTACAGAAGCGACTCGTCAGAACATGCTACGGCGTGAACTTGCTTGGCTGCGCAGGGGGGCAAAAGCTCGTACGACGAAGCAAAAAGCGCGTATTGACCGTGTTCACCAGCTGCAGGAAAATAAGCCACAGGCCCAACAGCAGGCACTTGAAATCGAATTGAAATCGCAACGCCTGGGTAAAAAAATCATCGAACTTGAGCATATATCGGCGGCATTCGACGGACGGACACTTATTCACGATTTCAGCTATATTGCTGTACCGGGAGATCGTGTTGGTATTGTTGGACCGAATGGTAGTGGCAAATCTACGTTATTGAAGATTATTGCCGGTAAGCTTGTGCCAAGCAGCGGGGAAGCAGTGCTGGGGCCAACCGTGCGTATGGGCTATTATGGCCAGGAGAATACGGAGATGGATGAAAGTCAGCGTGTTATTGACTATATTAAAGAAGCAGGGCATGTGATTCATCTGGCAGACGGCAAGACATTGTCTGCAGGTCAAATGCTGGAGCGCTTTTTATTTGCCCCTGAAGCACACGGTACGCTAATCGGGCGTCTATCCGGCGGAGAGAAGCGACGGCTATATTTGCTTCGTGTATTGATGGGAGAGCCTAATGTGCTGTTGCTTGATGAGCCGACGAATGATCTTGATATTCAGACGCTTTCGATTCTTGAAGATTATCTTGAAAACTTCCCGGGTGTCGTTATTACTGTATCGCATGATCGCTATTTCCTTGATCGGACGGCGGAGCGTTTGTTTGCTTTTGAGGGCAACGGGCTCATTAAGGAATACAATGGAAATTATAGTGAGTACTTAGATGCACGAAAATATGAAGAGAGCCAAAAAGCAATGAATGAACACCGGGAGGCAAAGGAAGCGGTGTCCCGGGAGAAAAAAGAAAAGCCGCGACGTCTTACGTATAAAGAAAAGCTGGAGTTTGAGACGATTGAACAGGAAATCAGTAAGCTGGAGCAGAGAAGCGAAACGCTTGAGAGGGACATGGCACAGACGGGAAGCGACTATGGCAGGCTCGCTGAATTGACCGAGGAGAAAAATAAGGTTGATGCTGAATTGGAGGCCAAGGTAGAGCGTTGGGCTGAGCTGAACATGCTGGTGGAAGAAATTGAAGCACAGAAAAGCTAAGTATATGTTTTGCATTTATTCATCAGAAGTACTATAATAAATAGTATTGCATGTTTTTGTATTTATATATGACAGTAGGTTTAGCATATACATTCATAAATTGAAGGAGGCAGTTATGGCAAAAAAATCAATGATTGTTAAATCACAGCGGAAGCCAAAATTTAAAGTACAGGCTTACACACGCTGCGAGCGCTGCGGCCGCCCGCATTCTGTATATCGCAAATTTAAGCTGTGCCGGATTTGCATTCGCGACCTGGCCTATCAAGGACATTTGCCTGGCGTAAAAAAAGCAAGCTGGTAACTGAACAAACATAGACAAACCGAAGGACGGGATACTTCCGCTTTTCGGTTTTTTTAATTAGAGTGGACATCAAAATTATTGACATCTTTTATATTGTAAAATATTATTAATATCAATAATGATAATGATGATAATGTGAGGAGAAAATCAATGATAATTGTAACGACTGAAAATATCGCCAATCATCGGGTAAAGGAGATAAAGGGACCGGTATTTGGTTTAACAGTGCGGGCAAGAGGGCTAGGGAAAGATATTACTGCCGCATTGAAAGGGCTTGTCGGAGGAGAAATTAATCAGTATACAGAAATGCTTGAAGATGCGCGCAAGCAGGCACTTGATCGGATGGTGAAAAATGCACAGGCGATGGGAGCGAATGCTATTATTATGATGCGCTTCGATTCTGGAGAAATTGGCTCCAATATGAGCGAAATTGTTGCGTATGGCACAGCTGTTATAGCCGAGCCTATTGAATCATGAATTGGCTAAATCTTGCCGTCGGGTATATTGGTATTCAATTGCTGCTGTTTATTATTATTGTTTTGCTTTCATGGTTTATTTGGGATAAACGCTTTAAAAGCAGACAACAGGATGATAAAGTTCCCCCAGGCTTTGAAAAAACCGGGGAAGTCACGATTGATCCGACCACAGGTAAAAAATTGTATGTATATTACCATCCAGGTTCGGGGGAACGATTTTATAAAGAAGAAGAGTAAAGCTTCTCTGCATGATTGTACTCCGCTTCACTGCTTGCTTATTATTTTAAGCGTATCTTTGTATCGATCGATGCGCTGACAGAAGAGGATTTTAGCAGCATTTTGTCGAAAAGATACACAATAGTAAGGACGAATAGGAGGTCATACAGAGTGGAGAACGTAGTGCAGACGAACAATGAAGTTTTATTCCATGTAGAGAAGGGTGTCGGACATATTCTGCTGAATCGACCGAAAGCCTTGAATGCCCTGTCTTTGTATATGGTCGATGAAATCGGCAAAAAGCTTGCTGAGTGGGAGCGCAATCCAGCCGTCACCCTTGTCATAATCGAAGGGGCTGGAGAAAAAGGATTGTGCGCGGGCGGAGATATGCGTTCGTTCTATGATAAGCGCGGTGATAATGTAGAGGAATATGCGCTGCAATTCTTCTCAATTGAATATAAAATGAATTTGGCTTTGCATCGTTATACGAAGCCGGTTCTTGCTTATATGAATGGCATCGTTATGGGCGGTGGTATTGGCGTATCGATTTTTGCGAGTGATCGTGTAGTGACTGAGCGCTCGAAATTATCTATGCCCGAGATGAATATTGGCTTTTTTCCTGATGTAGGGGGCAGTTATTTTCTGAATCAGATGCCAGGGCAGATGGGGCGATATCTGGCATTGACGGCCCATTTATTCAATGGTGCGGACGCAATCTATCTTGGCGCTGCTGATTATTATATCCAATCTGAACAATGGAACGAGCTTAAGAGCGATGTACAGACAGAAGATTGGACACAGGCAGGAAACCGTGAGCAGGTGAGCGCCAAATTAGTCAGAATCCTTGCAAAATACGGGACAACCAACCTTCCAGAATCACCGCTGGCGAAAGTGCAAGATAAAGTTGATCATCATTTTAACCATCACTCAGTAGCAGATATTCTGGATTCGCTTGATCGGTCGGCAGCCGAGGGGGATGAATGGGCAGCGGAAACGGCAAACACGCTGCGAGGAAAATCACCGATTTCCATGGCTGTAGCATTGGAACAGCTTGTTCGGGGGAAAGAGATGACGGCTGCTGATTGTTTTCGGATGGAGATGAACATGAGTATGCATTTTATGCACAGTCATGATTTTTATGAAGGTATACGTTCTGTACTGGTAGATAAAGACCGAAATCCAAGTTGGAATCCCGCAACGATTCATGAGGTAAAGCAAGAGGATGTGGAAGCGTTCTTCAAAAACCCATGGGAAGGCGGACAGCACCCAATGGACCAGAAGTAAAAGGCGGATACGAAAACGGATGCCAAAGAGGATGGCATCCGTTTTTTTCGAATATTGATACGGTAATATGTCAGGAAAGCCCTAACAAATATACGAGTGTAAAACCGAAAACGGAAAGAAGAATCGAGCCGATTAGCCCCGCCCAAAATGGTCGTATTCCCATTCGTTTTAATGTACTTGCATCAATATTAAGGCCAAGACCGGCCATTGCCATTGCAATCAATAAATACGCAAGTGCTACGATTTGAGCTGCGATGCCCTGCGGCACGATGCCTAGCGTGTTAATTCCGCTCACAAGAAGAAAACCAAGGATAAACCAAGGGATGGCAAGTGGTGTGCGTTCGGCTTGGGAGGCACCGTCCTCGTGTTTTGTTTGTCGGTGATACCACCAGCCGATTACAAGGGCCACCGGAACTAATAGCGCTACCCGCGTTAACTTTACGATGATGGCAATGTCCATCGCTTGTGATCCGCCAGCAGCAGCGGCAGCTATTACATGAGCAATCTCATGAAGCGTACCACCGGCGAATACCCCATAGCCGGATTCTGTCAGACCAAGTATCGGATATATCACGGAATACGCTAGTGTAAATAAGGTTCCCAGTACAGCGACAGTTGCCACACCGACCGCTGTTTCTTTTTTATCCGCTTTTACCTGCGGAGCTACCGCTGCTACCGCTGCCGCACCACAAATGGCTGTGCCACATGCGGTTAGCATGCCAAGCCTGCGGTTTACCCCGAATAGGCGGGTTAATCCATATACAACAATTAGCGCAAATACAATATCCAAACCAGCTACGGCGAACACTTTCGGCCCCGCTTGAATGATATCCTGTAGATTTAGGCGCATTCCTAGGAGAATAATTCCTAGTCGTAAAAGTTTTTTGCTGGCAAATTCCACCCCGACCATAGCGGAACCTGGTATCGGCAGTGTTGCCCTCCACATCATGCCAAGCAGGATAGCGATGACGAGTTGCCCGATGATGCTGAGCACCGGAAGCATTGCAATATATTTTGCTATAATGGCAATTACCAGTGTAATCCCAAGTCCTAACAGAAAAGGAGTGGCTCCCCGTTTTTTTTCTCTTTTTTTCTGTTGGCCAGTCGTTTGTTGCATAGCTGCACCTTGCTGCATTTTTTTCCCCCACTTCATATATAGTATGCTTACTTTTACTATAAAAGCGGTTGAATAATAAGTAAAATATAGTTATTCTATCTTTAAGATTAGTTTTTTTAATGATAGTAGGAGGCAATCATGCATTACGATGCGCTGCGCACCTTTGTTACTGTAGTGGAAGTGAAGAATTTTACTCGGGCCGGAGAGATGCTGCGTCTGTCTCAGCCTAGTGTTAGCCTGCACATTAAGCAGCTTGAGCGTGAATTCGGCACGAAACTTATTGACCGTTCACCTAAGCATCTATATGTAACCCAGGCAGGAGAAATGCTGTATGAGCGAGCGAGACAGATGTTGAACTTATATGAGAAAGCGAGAGAAGACATTTATGCACACCAGCACCGAATTGCCGGAACGCTGCATATCGGGGCCAGTTTTACCATTGGTGAATACGTCTTACCTGTTCTGCTGGCAGATTTCTGTCATCGCTATCCGCATGTAGAAATAGAAGTAACCATTGGCAATACGCAACGGATTATTGAGGCGGTGAAACTGTTGCACATGGATATCGGTCTCATAGAAGGACAGACAAGTGACAAAGAGTTGCAAATCGTTCCGTTTATGAAAGATGAGATGGTTCTGGTAGCGCCCATGAATCATCCACTTGTAGGCAACAAGCCAATCACGCCTGATGAATTGCAGGATGAGATATGGATTGTACGGGAAGAAGGCTCCGGTACTCGTGTGTATTCTGATCATGTAATTCGTACGCTGGGGCTGAGTGTGGGAAAAACGATTACATTTAGCAGCAACCAGGCAGTTAAGGAAGCGGTGGCGGCCGGATTGGGCATTACATTGCTTTCGAAATGGGTGGTGCGAAAGCCCATTCAGCATGGTGAACTGGCGATGATTTCGATTCAGGGAGAACAGTTTCCACGCCGCTTATCTTATGTAGTCCCGGTACATGCAGAGCAGACCAATCTGGTGAAGGTCTTTCTTAGGGAAATTGAAAAAATGTCTGATTGAGTTGTTTGTCCATCATTTCTCCAATTTTCCCTTGACCCAAGGCAGGAAGTCCAATATACTAGCATCAATACAACTTTATATTCGTAAAACCTCATCAACACTCTGATGAGGTAGAGGTCGCGGGCTTCAAAAGTATGCTGCGGGAGATGGAGAGAACATCGGAGAACGCAGAGGAAAGGGAAGACCGCCGAAGTTTGCCTGGATTCTCTAGACAGGCAGGCTGGGGCTGTTTCCGAATAGGAACAGAACTGTCACGCGTACTTTCCGGATACGCGTGTTGCGCTATCTTGCAGAAGATACGGAGATGGGGGAACACAATGTTCAATTTCCATCTACGACCCGTGTTGTAGGTGTTTTTATTTTCTTCGCCTGTATGCTCTCCTACCTGTCCGGTTAGGGGAGTTTTTTGTGGGCACGGGCTGTGGATTAGGTTCCCCTTTCCAATACGCGCGCTCGTATACAAAAACAAGTCGTACATAGGCCAATGCGAAACGACGATAAAGGAGGAATTGGAATGATTGATTTAGGGAGAATGGTTACCGCGATGGTGACGCCGTTTGACGCGGGGTTACAGGTTGATAAGAAACAAACAGAAGCGCTCGTGGAACATCTGATTGCGACCGGTTCGACTGCACTTGTTGTAGCGGGTACGACCGGAGAATCACCAACTTTGACTGGACAGGAGAAGGTAGATTTATTCCGTCATGTTGTAGAGATTGTGAACGGACGTATACCGGTGGTAGCTGGTACAGGTAGCAATAGCACGGCTGCATCCATTGAACTGACACAAAAGGCAGTGAAGTGCGGGGTAGATGGTGTAATGCTGGTCGTTCCTTATTACAATAAGCCATCACAGGAAGGCCTGTATCAACATTTTAAAACGATTGCAGAAAGCACGAAACTGCCGGTAATGCTGTACAACATCCCGGGTCGATCTGTTATTAATATGAAGCCCGAGACAACCATACGCCTAGCGCATGATGTAGCTAACATTGTGGCGATTAAAGAAGCAAATAGTGACACCTCTCAAATGTCAATCATTATTGACAAGACACCTGATGATTTCGTCCTGTATACCGGCGATGATGGCATGACATTACCCTGCATGTCTGTTGGCGGTAAAGGTATAGTGAGCGTAGCAAGTCATGTGATTGGCCGAGAAATGTCAGAAATGATTCAGGCATTCGTTAGTGGCGATATTACAAAGGCAAGTGCGTTGCACCGTAAGCTGCTGCCGATATTCGAAGGGCTGTTCATTGCCGCTAATCCGACGCCTGTAAAAGCCGCACTCATTATGCAGGGCATCGAAGTAGGTGGTGTACGTTTGCCGCTCGTTGAATTGACGGAAGAGGAGCAGCAATTTGTAGAAAGGCTGTTACCGAAAACAGAAGTGGTAGCTATATAGAATTCGTTTGACGTAGTTTTTTATCCTTATCCCTAAAATGTGTTGATTCGTCAGGTGAGAGGTATATAAGGAGTATAGATAGAAACTAGGAGAGAAAATATATAAATAGCATATGGACATAAGGAAGGCCGCTTTATAAGAGCGGCCTTCCTTACGTTCATACTATATACATCTGATTGGATAAATCGACACATGTTTGTGGTGGGAGGTAAACATTAGTTTAGGATTAATTTAAAAATAGAATCTTCCGATATTTTGTATAACAAAGTAATATTTTTTAGATGTGTAATGCTACGTATAAAAACAATAGGATGTGTGTATATGCGTATTTATTGTAACACTACCAATTATTTCGAATATCAACGAACAAGTAACAATCAAACAAACAATTTATTTGAAACAAAATTGCAGGAAAAAGAGATTAAACCTTAATGCCGGAGTTTTTTTGCAAATAGACAAGCGGAATTCCATAGTAAGTAAAGACAGCTAGCAAACGTTTGTCAATCATGGGAATGCCTTTTATTAATTCTTATATTGAGTGTGTATGGTAGAATTTATGCCTCCCGTTGGCTTTATTATAAAAGTCCCCAAATATGTCCATAGTATTTTTGGCGCTTTGGGGACTTTTGATATTTGCTTATTTTGTGTTTATGCCAGCCAACCAGGCGATGAGCCGCTTGTTGATGCCTTCTTCGGACTCGTCTGGTAGAAGCTCTGCACGAGTAACTGTATCAAACAGTTTTTCTAATGGCTCACGTGGATCTTCTTTCTTCATTTTCTTGTCTTGAAGCAGCTCCCAGTTTTGCACGATATAATCGCGGCGATCGATGCCTTCCTTTTCGAAATAAGACGACAGCAGTGCGATATCGTCTAAGAAGTTTTCCGTAAATCGCTCTTCGACCGTACCGCGAAGCAGCGCGATTTCAACTTCATACATTGGCGACTGATCGGTTTTATTTTTACCGATCCATGGCGTTTCCAGGATAATCGGCTTTCCTCTGGCTACTTCATGATGTACGATGCGGTAAATAGCATCAAATCCGATGAGGCCGGAGCCGATCGGTGCATGCCTGTCCTTTGCGGCACCGCGGAAATTTTTACTATCATTAATATGGAAAACAGCCAGGCGGTCGAGACCGACAACCCGGTCGAATTCTTCCATAACGCCGTCGAAATCATCGACCAAATTATATCCGGCATCATGCGTATGACACGTATCAAAGCATACAGTGAGTTTATCATTCAGTTTTACCTTGTCGATGATCGCGGCCAATTCCTCAAATGTACGTCCTATTTCGGACCCTTTTCCTGCCATCGTCTCAAGGGCAATGTTGACCGTTTGCCCGGTATGCAGTACTTCGTTTAAACCTTCGGCGATTCGATTGATTCCATACTCGGCGTCTTTATCGGTATATGCGCCCGGGTGCAAGACGATATTTTTTGCTCCTACATATTCAGCCCGCTTAATTTCTTCCTGAAGGAATGAGACGGCAAGCTCGAATGTGTTTGGTTTGTATGAGCCGAGATTAATAATATACGGTGCATGGACGACAATATCGTCGATACCGTATTTTTTCATAATCTCAAAGCCTTCTTCGACGAATTGCTCTTCCATTGGCTTGCGCCGAGTATTCTGTGGAGCTCCTGTATACACCATAAACGAAGTGGAGCCATAGCTGATAGCTTCTTCCACCGCGTTAAGTAATCCTTTCTTAGAAAATGAAACGTGCGATCCTATCTTCATCTTATGTATCACTCCTCATTGCTCTATTGTAGCAGAAAGTTCCTAACAACATGAACGGTAAAGATGTGCTTCAAGTATGAAGTTTTCCTATTTATTTCCCGTTCGCAAAAAAAAGACCCGGTATATACCGGGTAAAGCAACCTTATATAGAAAAGTCCGTTGCTTGGGTTATTTTGTGGCTTCAATCTTTTCATAGAATTCTTTCTGTAAAGCTATTCTTAGTTCATTATATTTTTTAATGGCTGGATATTTTTCTTCATTTTCCTGTAAGCGACGACCGATTACAACATCCTGTGGCATTTCCCTCAAGCCTTTTTCTATCTCTGCAAGCACTTCCAGCAGGTCCTTATCTTGTGTTCTTTTTTTTGCTTCTTCGATTTGCTTAAGCGCATACGGTGGTTGCCCAATGAGGCCATCTACGATAAACATCGCTACAAGATCATCTTTTTGCCAATCATAAAGTTCCTTTTCTTTGTCGACCTGATAAGCAGTCATGCTGTATAGTCCATATTCATCCGGCTTATATTGCGTGCCATTCTGAAACTCCATAACCATGTTCATTAGATCTACCTTTGTTACCTTATCTTTAGGTAACTCCGCCTCTGTATATTTTGTCTTAAACTTTTCGGAAATTCGTTGAAGACGAGGATCAGAGAATGTGATTTTTCCTTTTTCTGTCTTTGGTTCTTGTTTTGATTGTCCTTGCTCCTGCTTTGGTTGCTCTGTTTTCTGCGGCTGTGCTGCACATCCGATTGCCCCGGACAGGCTGCATACAAGCACCCCGATTAGTAAGCTTTTTGCTGCTCCCATGATTAATCTCCTTTATGTGTCATTGCATGTTGATAATTGTGTATTTTTTGAAATAAGAGGTCTGGCATTTCGCAGCAATATAGCAGAGCAAGCTGCAAGCAAGAAGGATGAAAAATAGCCAAACCCATCACTTCTCACTTATTGTACACAAAACCCTTATAAATAAAAAGGAAAGCAGAAACAACTGAAAAGTTCAATTGATTTGCTGTAAGTTTCACGAAATTATCATTTTTTCTTATCGGAACCGAAGTTGGACAAATGGGGTGATTTTCTGATTTCTTAACAGGGATGAAAGGAACATACACAGGACATAAGGAATTACGATTTTTTATGTCAGAAATAGCAGTCTAAAAAGGTTATTTTTACTACCTTGTAGAAGTAAGATAATCAAAATATCCCGGACATAAAAGAAGTAATTAAACCAAAACTATGGAAATTATATTAGAAAGGAGAGAAAATGTGGAAAGGGAAAAAATTGTCATTACAGGATATGGTATTAAAGTCCCGGGAGGATATGGCGTCGAACATTTTACGGATACCCTGTTGACAGAAAAGAGCGCGCTTGACCTCTTCATAGGGGAAGGGACAGAAGGAAAAAATATCGCGTTTGGCGTGGTACATGATAGACTGGAAGACGTGCAGGATAAAAAATACAAGAGATATCCTAGAATTAGTCTCCTAGCCATGTCAGCGGCCGGCGAGGCAATAAGGATGGCCGGGTATAAAAACTGGGATACATACAGAACAGGAGTTTTTATGGGAACGGCTTTAGGGGGGACTTTAGGTTATGATCAGATGGTCGTTCTTGCGCATCAGAGCAATTTTAAAGATGTGCCTGTAAATGGATGCGGCATCGTTCATTATCATAGCTTGGCTTCTTCGATAGCGGAATTTGTCGGCGTACATGGTGTTACCAGAACGGTAGCAACAGGATGCTCGGCAAGTATTGATGCCATTCAGGATGCAATGATGTACTTACATATGGGGGAACTGGATGCCTGCATTGTCGGTGGTGCGGATGCTCCTTTATCTAAGACCGTGATGTATGCTTTCGGAAAGATAAGATGTTTATCTCAAGATAAGGAACTGCACATGATGGGGGTGCCATTTTCAAAAAAAAGTGGGGGGTTCGTAATGGCGGAGGGAGCAAGTGTACTTATTCTTGAGAAGGAATCCATCGCCCGGAAAAGAGGCGCCAGAATTTTGGGCGTAATCGATGGAATCAGCACGACGAATGATGGAAAAGGAATCTTTTTTTCGGATCGGGAAGGAAAACATTTGCTTCATGATATAAAGCGGGCCGCCGGGGGAAAAAATCCTTCATATGTTAATAGCCAGGCATTAGGAATGGTAGAAAATGATACAATTGAAGCTATAAATCATATGAAGGTATTCGGTGAAAGTGTTCCAATTACTTCGATAAAAGGAATAACGGGTCACACATTCGGGGCAAGTGCGGGCATGCAAATCATTTCCTCCCTTATTGGAATGGAGCGTCATTTCATCCCATCTACTATACATATTGGGCAGAATGATTATCCGGATGTACCTATCGTATGTCATACAATTCAAACACAGGTTGACAGCTTTATTGTCACGTCGCACGGTTATGGTGGAAATAATGCATGTATTTTTATTTCCAAATATGAATGCTAAAATACTATGCTTGATGGAGAATGGAAATGGCTAGAATAAGTGAATATAGAAATACTTTATTACCTTTAATTATTCGGAAAATACCACGAATGATCGAAGCGCATCTGCAAGATATGGAAAGAAACATAACGAACTTTCAAGAAGCTATTGGAGATATACATGAGTATGCCGCTTCCCTGGAATCAGTATATGTTGCAGTAGCGACAATGTTATTCGAGAGTGAGAAGGAGTATAAGAAGTGTATACAGCAAATAGAAGAGGACGGCTATGAGGTAGGGGTATATTTTGGAGAAGTAAAGGAAATGAACAGGGAAGTCGTACTCCAACTCACACATAGCATCCGAACAAACTCTTTCGGATACGTTTGTGATTTGATTAATCAGAATGTACCTGATCCGGAAACGCGTTCCCTTCTTACCTCTCGATTTGTCGATATTCTAAATACAAGATTTTATGGTTATATTAACGGATTTCTATTTGCTAAGGATAAAATGATCACTCATTTGCATAACCAGAAGATTTCGATTATGGGACAAATGGCAGCTGGAATGGCCCATGAAATTAGAAATCCCCTATGCAGCATTAAAGGCTTTCAACAGCTAATAAGGCAGATGGCAGCAGATCGTTCAGAAAGCATGGGAGACTTTTTGAATTACATCGACATTTGCATTGAGGAAATTACGAAAGTAGAGAATCTTGTCTCTGATTTTTTGCTTTTGGCAAGAAAAAATGATACGCAAAAAAATAGATGGGAGACAATTAATTTAAACGAGCTTTTTAAAAAAGTATACCATCTGTCTGCTTATTTTGTGTTGGAGGGCAGCCTGGATATTCGTTTATCCTTGCCTTCGGTTAATATTTTTGTCCGGGGGATACCTTCCTATATTGAACAAATTATTCTCAATATCACGAAAAATAGTATTTCTGCAATGGATTCAGGAGGGGTCTTGCTTGTCAGCTTATCTCCTTCAGAAGACGGTAAGCAAGTGGTACTAACTTTTGCAGATAATGGAGTAGGAATTCCGGAACGCCAGCTAAGTAAAATTTTCGATCCGTTCTTTACAACGAAAGAGGAAGGAACAGGCTTGGGATTATGTATATGCAAGAGATTAATTGAAGAAATGAATGGAAGTATCAATGTACAGTCCAAAGAGAAGGAAGGAACGGTGGTAGAAATTCGCTTGCCATTGGTTACATCTCATAAATAACGTAACTGCGATTGCTCGGCAAATGATAGCCGAATAATCTGCCTATCGTATTCGCTGCGATTATATAACAGTGATGACTGATGTTGTGTCTATGGACAAAGAAGCAGATCTTATCACGAAGTTTATTCCAAACGCCAAAAAATAGAGAGATTAATGCTGGCGTTAATAAAGCAGGAAGTCAGCATTAAAACCACTGCCAAGTGGCTTTTTTATAGATAAGAAAGCGCAGAAGCAAAGAATAACCCATCGGTTTAGCCGATGGGTTGCCAATCGTATTAGCCATTGAAATAGGAGTCGAATTTTCCTTGTTTGTATTCTCTGACCCAGCGGGAGACAATCGTTATATTCAGTTGATGTTTACGGGCGGCTCGAGCATTGTTTTCATATATCATCGCGTCCATAATTACCTGAAACTTAAATAGTAGTGAATATGATTTTTTTAATGTTCTCATCTCTTTTCTCCTATAGGGAAGCAGCAGCTTTAGTAATGGCTTCAAGCACCCGAGCTTCCTGAAAAGGCTTGACGATGAAATCGATTGCACCAGCTCCCATAGCTTGAATAACCATTTTCTCCTGGCCCATTGCAGAGCAAATAATGATTTTGGCAAGGGGATCATGTTCTTTGATTTTCTTCAGTGCCTCTACCCCATCCATCTCTGGCATCGTAATGTCCATAGTGACAAGATCAGGGCGTGTCTGTATGTATTTTTGGACGGCTTCCGCCCCATTTCCAGCCTCACCAACTACCTCAAATCCATTTTTCGTTAGAAAATCCTTAATTATATTTCGCATGAAAACAGCATCATCTACTACTAAAACTTTATGCATATGTACATCTCCTCCTGTTACTAAAAATTCTATATAAAAAGGACTATCTCTTTGCATGAGAAATAGCCCTTATACTAAAAGGCTTTCGGTAACCCGGCTGTCATGGTTTTTACACGTTAGACCCGTGGCTTTGCGTCCCTATCTTTCGATACGTTTGCTATTATCGTTGCCTTATTCAATTGTGAAGTCAGGTAAAAAATACATCCAATTGCCTGGACATAAAAATAATATCCCAAACGGGAGAATTTGTTAAATGATGTAATACCTAAATTTTTACACAGTTTCATGGTCGGAAAGTTCTTGGTTATTGTTGGATAATGATTTATGGAGGCCTTTTGATCTATAAAAAAATAGGTTTTTTTTATTATGTAAAGCTATTTGAATATGAAGAAGGGGAGTGCTGCAAGCTGCAATGGCAAAGGGAATCGAGTTGGTCAAAACGTGGATGAATGAAGCAAAAAAGTACGAACCGTACGATTCATTGCTACATATGATAAAGGGAATGTCGATGTCAATCTGTCAGTGACAGCGGGAGCTGAAAACAGAAGCGTTGTATGAATTATATAGTCATTTTTGGAGAAAAAGGCCTGCCGAGCGGGCTGGCTGGCCAAAAAATCGATATGCGGGCAGATAACATCGACGAATCTGCAAAAAAGGTAGTGGATGAATATGGATTCTTTTTTTATCGAGTTGGTCAAAACGTTGCAGGCAGAACAGAGACAAGCTAAGCAGCGGGCTAATGAATTGTTGGACATGCCAGATTATATGGCATACTTTTACTGGAGTGGAAAAGCGAAAGCGTTGGCTGATACGATTCAACAGATAAAAAGAATGGAAAAGAAGGGGACAGCAGGATGAGACAATGGTTGTTATCCGTATGGCATCGTGGTTGGGGGCACTATCATGTATGGTATATTGACCTATACCGGGCAGCCGGGCATGAGCGGAAGCAATCAGGAGAACTGAACCACCATTTTGAGCGGTTTAACCATCATGTGGGATGCTTGCTGGCATTAGAACAAAAAGAGAGTGTATATAATAAATAGGTATACTCATTAGTTCTGGCAGGCTGCTGTAAGTAATGCCTGCTTTCTGATCTGATTTTTATTGAAAAAGGCAGAAGACACCTTAGTATAATTTTTCATAAATCACCTATTTACATTAACGTTACGTAAAGGTATATAGTGATGGTGTCAGGAGGTGAGGGCATGGAATACACAGTGCAAAAGCTAGCAAGATTGGCTGGGATTACGAGCAGAACATTGCGATATTACGATGAAATTGGAATTCTTAAGCCGGCAAGAATCAATTCGTCCGGGTATCGCATATATGGGCAAGCAGAGGTTGATAGGCTACAGCAAATTCTTTTTTACAGGGAGCTTGATGTAGATTTGGAAAGTATAAAAAAAATCGTCAACTCCCCATCCTTTGATGACGTAAAAGCACTGAAAGAACACCGTGAAAAGCTCCTGACCAAACGTCAGCAATTAAATTTATTAATTGCTAATGTTGATAAAACGTTAGCTGTTAGGGAAGGGAGAATGAACATGAGCGATAAAGAAAAGTTTGAAGCCTTTAAACAAAAATTGATTAATGAAAATGAAAAGAACTATGGTGAAGAGATTAGAGCAAAGTATGGGGACGAACAAATCGACAATTCAAATAAAAAATTAAAAGGAATGACAGAGGCACAGTATGCTGAGGTTGAAAAGCTTGAAAAAGAGGTCCTGGATCTAGTAAATGAGGCGTTCCTAATCGGAGACCCTGCAAGCGAATTAGCACAGAAAGCTGCTGATCTGCATCGCCAATGGTTAAGCTACTTTTGGGATAGCTACACGAAGGAGGCACATGCAGGGGTAGCACAATTGTATGTAGATGATGAAAGATTTGCAGCCTATTATGATAAAAAAAATTCTGGAGTAGCAGAGTTTCTCAGAGATGCCATTCTTATTTATACAGGAATGAAAAAAGGTTAATTTTTGAAGAAGTAAAAATTAAAGAAAAGAAGCAGTAGTGTGTTTTGCAATATGACAATGGTGAAAAAGAGGGGAAATAAAAAAGGCCGACATAGGTCGGCGCCATTTCGGCCCCATTAGAGCAATGAAAGGATACTACAATATATTCGGAAAGGGAGACGAAAGGCCTTGTTTGTGTCC
>NZ_KE952745.1 GCF_000466385.1 Aneurinibacillus aneurinilyticus ATCC 12856 | reverse complement strand
CGAAAAAGGACAGCAACTGTCTCCCTCTTCGCGTTACCCAGATGTTTTGCGATCCCGCCTGGCTGAGGTAAAAAGTGGCCTTGCGGTCCCGCCTGGCTGGGGCAAAAAGCGGTCCTCTACGCTTCGGGGCGGGAGACGAACCGACGCCCGTTTGGGGCACGGTGTGGTGGCGATCTACTCTGGATCATACTGGATAATCAACACCCTTGATATTTTTTCGTTATAGGAATGTAAATTCTCTTACACTACACTTATGACAAAAAGGCTCCTATGTGTAAAAATCAGTATATACCTGACCTACGTACTTGTAATTCGACGAAGAATGTGTAACTCCTGCAAAATGGAAAACATTACTTTTCGACCAATCTCTTGCCAATTCGACGAAAAGACAGAAAAAAACGCAGGGAGTTAACTTGCCCTGCGTTTTTCATCCGCTTGTTTGCGAAGATCAATACCAGCATCCTGGAGCATCCACTCAATGTATGTGCCATAACCACTGGTTGGATCATTAACAAATACGTGTGTTACCGCTCCTACTAGCTTGCCGTCCTGAATAATTGGACTTCCGCTCATTCCCTGCACAATTCCTCCAGTTTTCTTCAGCAGAACAGGATCGGTTACTTTAAGAATCAGGCCTTTAGTAGCTGGATATTTCTGCGGTACGACATTGACAATCTCGATTTTAAACTTTTCCACCTTTTGATCGTCTACAACCGTATAAATCTCAGCAGGACCTGGTTTGACTTGCTCTCCCAAAGCGATCGGTATCGGTTGCGTTCCAAGCGCTTGAGCCGGAAGCTGATTCATTTTACCGAAAATGCCGAATGGAGTATTTTTTTCAATCGTACCCAACTTGACGCGTTCATTGCGAAATGTTGCATATTTTTCGCCCGGCGCACCGCTTTTTCCAGGCTCAATCGATGTCACGCTCGATTGTACAACATGCCCTTCACCGACAGTGATCGGCTTTCCTGTATCCATATCGGAAATTACATGTCCAAGTGCTCCATACTTCTGACTTTCCGGCTCGAAGAATGTTAGTGTACCGACGCCTGCAGCTGAATCACGAATATACAACCCCATTCGATACTTTTTGTCTTTATCGTCCAGAGCAGGTTTGAGATCAACGACGAGCGTTTGCTTGCCTCGCACGATTTCAAGCTTTACTGTCTTTCCGCGTTTCCCTGCTTCATCTACTATCTTTCCCACTTCATCCATGCTGCGAATACGTGTGCCGTCAATACCGGTAATCATATCCCCGACTTTAATATCGGCGACTTCACCTGGCGAGAATTTCTTTCCCTGGCTCTCCACAAGGTGATGTCCAACAATAAGCACGCCTGCCGTATGCAGTTGGACGCCAATGGATTGCCCTCCTGGAATTACTTTTAACTCCGGCAACACCTCTACATCTACCGTCTTAACCGGGATGCTTCCGAGCTTGACCATCAGTTTCGCTCCACCTGGCTTGCCCGGCTGGATGGTAAGCGGCTTGCGTAAATCCACTTGTTCAGACCTTGCAGCCGAGCTGACATGCACAACATCGGGGTCTGTGGACGTAAGCGTTGCCGTCACAGGCATGGTAAGGGAAAGTTGAGCGAGCGAACCCTGAAACATGCGGATTTTCTCAGGAAATGAAGCAAACTGTTGAAAAGGGGTCGAAGAGAAAGTGAGAAGAGCGAGTGCAATTACGATACAGCCAATGATTGTCTTCTTCTTGTTTCGGGTGTTCAACGGGTCATCACGCTCCTACACGTTCCCTACCTACACCTCCATATATCTGTAATAATAATGTTGCCGTAGTGGGACGCATTTATAACCCTTGTTCCGAAACAATCTCTTCCTGCTTATCCTTTAGTCCTGTTCTTCAGCTCCTCAGCCTGATCAAGCATTTCCCTTGCATTACTCTTCGTCGTCTCTGTTACCTGGGCTCCACCGAGCATCCGGGCTAATTCCACAACACGCTCCTCATATGGCAGCGCCTGTACTTTCGTTTCTGTTTCGTTCTCGTTCATGTGCTTTTCAATCCGCAGATGTGTATCCGCCATGCTAGCTACCTGCGGCAAATGCGTAATGGAAAGCACTTGACGTTTGCGCGAGACACGAACCAATTTCTCAGCAATCGCCTGTGCAGCACGCCCGCTGACGCCTGTATCGACCTCATCAAAAATCATCGTATCAATGTTTTCCGCATCAGCCAGAATGGTCTTCATCGCCAGCATAATACGAGACAGCTCTCCACCGGAAGCGATTTTACTAACTGAACGCAACGGCTCCCCCGGATTGGGTGCAATAAGGAATTCTACCGTATCAATACCGTTTGCCGTTACACGGAGCCGGGTTCCATCCACTTCAAGGCCACGCTCGTCCTCCTGCTGATTGACTGCGATTTCAAAACGTGCCCTTCCCATGTGAAGTTCTTTTAGCTCCTGTTCGATTGCCTGAGCCAGTACAGTCGCGATTTGCTTACGTATTTGCGATAATTCCCTGGCTTCTACCGCCAAGTCAAGCGCCGCTTCCTTCAGCTTCTTCTGAATTTCTGCAATACGGGTCTCGCGGTTCTCCATGCTGTCAAGCTCGTCTTCAATCGAAGCGGCATATTCAAGAATTTCATCAACCGATAGTCCGTACTTGCGTTTCAGCCGATTAATTTCATCCAGACGGCTTTCAATCTGCATAAGTCTCTCTGGATCAAATTCGATTGTATCACGGTAATCACGCACGAGCCGTGCAGCTTCTTCTAATTGATAAAAGGCGCTTTCCACCATCTGATGCGTCTCTTTTAGCTCTTCATCATATTCAAGAACCGTTTCAAGATGACTTACAGCGTTGCTGACCCAATCGATACCGCGCTGCTCTCCGATCAATGAGCGATATGCGTCTTCAAGGCTATGCACCAGTTTTTCACCACCAGATAGCCTCTTGCGTTCTTTAATTAGCTCCTCATCCTCCAATGGCCTCAAATTAGCCTCGACAATCTCCTGTAATTGAAAACGAAGCATATCCATACGCTGCACCATTTCCCGTTCGTTGGTTGACATATATTCAAGCTCCGAGACGAGTCGACGATAAATTCCGTATAGCTTGGAGAATTCATGGAATGTGGGTGTAATTTTTTCGTCACCAAATGAATCCAGCCATTCCATATGCCTGTCACCTTGCATGAGCGATTGATGCTCATGTTGTCCATGAATGTTAATTAGCCAAGGCGCGATTTCTCGTAGCATCGATAATGTCACCATTTGTCCGTTAATCCGGCATATGGTTTTTCCTGTACTGGCCAGCTCCCGTCGAATGATAATGGTCCTTTCCTCAACCTCGATCCCCATTTCTTCCATTAAGGATAAAGCCGGTGCATTTGCTTCAAACTCAAACAATCCTTCGATTTCGGCTTTTTTACATCCGTACCGGACATAATCAGCGGAACCACGTCCACCAAGCAACAAACTGATAGCGTCGATAAGGATTGATTTTCCCGCACCCGTTTCTCCCGTTAAAATCGTAAGGCCCCGTCCAAACGAAACGGAGACCTCCTTGATTACGGCAAAATTACGAATTGTTAACTCAAGCAGCATGTCCAACCCTCCCGTATGCGCCTATAGCATATCAATAAATCGCTGTGACGTATCGATCGCGTTGTCTTTGCCGCGGCATATGATCAGGATGGTATCGTCACCGCAAATCGTTCCTAGAATTTCTGGCCATTCCAGATTATCGATTAACGCGCCAATCGCATTGGCATTTCCGGGCATTGTCTTCATTACAAGCAAGTTATCGGTCCGATCAATACTTACGAAGCTATCGATTAATGTGCGTTTCAGCTTATGCTGTGGATTAAAACGCTGATCAGCCGGAAGCGAATACTTATAGCGTCCGTCATTAGTTGGCACCTTTACCAGATGCAATTCCTTAATGTCTCGCGAAACGGTGGCCTGTGTGACGTTAAACCCAGCATCACACAGTAAGTCAACCAGTTCGTCCTGCGTTTCTACATCATTGCGGGCAATGATTTCCCTAATTTTGATATGTCGTTGGCCCTTATTCATATTCTTTCCTCCAGCCATACGTTCATTTTCTTCCATTTATCCGTTCTCCCCCTGCAGTTTCTTACGCACTACTTCAAAAAAGCTGCGCTCTTTCCATTTAATGAGCGATGTAATGTGAGGCGAACGCCGGATAACGATCTCATCGTCAACCTCCAGCGGATAACCCAATTGACCATCAATCGTCAATCCGAGATCATTATGTGTCGCATCAATAACAACGTGGATTTCTTCATTTGCCGGCAACACAAGTGGACGGGCTGTCAATGAATGAGGGGCTACCGGAGTAAGTAAAATGGCGTTAATGTACGGCACCACGATAGGCCCACCCGCGGAAAGGGAGTACGCTGTGGATCCAGTAGGTGTAGAAATAATAAGCCCATCGCCATTGTACGTTGCCACATACAAATCATCCACATAGACGCTGCATTTAATCATCCGTCCGAAGCTTCCCTTGGCAATGCCGACATCATTCAACGCTACCGCCTCATGAATATGTTTGTTTTTACGAATGACTTCTGTATGAAGCATCATTCTGTCTTCTACACAATATTCTCCACTTAAAATTCGATCGACTGCATGCGGTAAATCCTCAGGCTCAGATTCGGAAAGAAATCCTAAATTCCCCAGATTAATGCCCAAGATCGGAATCTGATATGGTGCGATTTCCCTCGCTAGTCCAATGAGTGTTCCATCTCCGCCCAGCACGAAAATAATATCCACTACTTCATGAAATTTATCTATCGGAAGCGCCAGCTCCTGCCGTCCGATATGAGAAGCCACCACATGATCTATATGTACGCCTACTTTCTTTTCTTCCAATAAGCGTACCAATTCTTTGGCTACAGACCATGCTTTTGTTTTCTGTTCATTCGCTACAATACCTATCGCCGTCACGACTAACACCTCGATTAGCTAGGGTGATATTGCCTGTCTTTCTTATTATACATGCTTTCCTTACACTATGCATAAAAATACAAAAAAAGCAGGAAGCCTCCTCAGAGCTCCTGCTTCTTCCCTTCCCTAAAATGTAGCATGCGCCTCATGAACAACACGGGCGATGTCAGCTTCATGGTCGAGCTGCACAGATATTGCCGGGTCTTTGCTCCATTCAAGATGCAGCAGAAATTCGATATTTCCCTCCCCGCCGGTAATCGGTGAAAAGGAAAGTCCACGAACAATAAATCCGAGCTCTTCGCTGAATTTTGTCATCATGCGCAGCACCTCTTCGTGCACATTCGGATCACGCACAACCCCATGCTTGCCGACCTGTTCTCTTCCTGCTTCGAACTGCGGTTTTACAAGCGCCAGCACCCTAGCTCCAGACTTCAGAAAATCTTTAAGGACAGGTAATATCAGACGCAGGGAAATAAAAGAAACATCGATAGTGGCAAACCCAACCTTCTCTCCACTCCATTCTTCCACCTTAAGATGGCGAAAGTTCGTCCGCTCCATTACTACTACGCTTTCGTTTTGGCGAAGGGACCAGTCCAGTTGTCCATAGCCGACATCGATAGCATATACGAGACGTGCGCCATGCTGCAGCGCACAGTCTGTAAATCCGCCGGTAGATGCACCGATATCCATGACGACCGCGTCCGTTAAATCAATACCAAACGTCTGAATCGCTTTCTCAAGCTTCAATCCACCTCGACTTACGTATGGATGTACTTGACCTTTGACTGTAATCGGCTTATGCGTCTCTACCTTCATCCCTGCTTTGTCACAGCGTTCCTGTCCGACAAAGACAAGGCCTGCCATAATAGCAGCCCTTGCCTTTTCCCGGCTTGGAAAAAAACCTTCCTGAACCAGGCGTACGTCTATTCTCTCTTTTTTATTCATCAGTTACGCCCGTTGCCTCCTTGCCGGCCACAGAGAACGTACTTTCTGAGCCACATTCTCGGGAGTCAATCCCACTTCGGCTCGTTGCTCTTTCACGCTGCCGTGCTCCACATAGTAATCAGGAATACCCATCAGCTCAACGACCATATCATGATAGCCAGCCTGTGCATAGCATTCCAGTACCGCGCTTCCGAATCCCCCCTGCACGGCACCCTCTTCAAGCGTAATGACCGTGTAACCGTCCCTTGCTAGCGTAAATAATAACTCTTCATCGAGCGGTTTGGCATAACGTACATTGACAACCATCGGGGTGATCCCTTCCATGGCAAGCGTATCCGCCGCTTTCTGAGCAGTAGGAACCATGTTGCCAAAGGCAAGGATGGCCACATGAGAGCCTGGACGAAGAATTTCTGCCTTTCCGATCGGCAGTTGCTTATATTCCGTATCCAGCTCGACGCCCTCCCCATTGCCGCGCGGATAGCGAACGGCAATCGGACCGTCATTATACTGTAGAGCTGTATACAGCATATGTTGAAGCTCATTCTCGTCCTTTGGCATCATTATCGTCATATTAGGCAAGCTACGCATATAAGCAATATCGAATACTCCCTGGTGCGTTTCTCCATCAGCACCAACAAGGCCTGCCCGATCAATTGCAAATAGAACATTTAAATTTTGACGGCATACGTCATGTACTAATTGGTCATAACCCCGTTGCAAAAATGTGGAGTACACGGCAAACACAGGCTTCAATCCCTGAGTGGCAATGCCTGCAGCCATCGTCGTCGCATGCTGCTCAGCAATCCCGACATCAAAGAAGCGTTCCGGATATTTCGATGCAAATCGGCTCAAACCTGTCCCTCCAGGCATTGCGGCAGTGATAGCTACAATGCGCTGATCGGTTTCCGCCAGCTTTTCGATCGTCCGCGCGAAAATGCTTGTATAGCTCGGCGGCCCTTCTGTTTTCAACACTTCTCCGCTCTCGATTTTATACGTGCCTACACCATGAAACACATCAGAATCGGCTTCCGCAGGGGTATAGCCCTTTCCTTTTTTGGTAATAACGTGGACAAGCACCGGCCCTTTCGTATAAGCGGCCTGGCGCAGCGCCTCCATCAGCGTCGGCAGATCATGTCCATCCACTGGTCCAAGATACGTAAAGCCTAGCTCTTCAAACAAAATGCCCGATACCATTAAATATTTTAGTCCGTCCTTCAAGCGTTCTGCCAGCTTGGCCATTGTTCCGCCAACAGCCGGCACTTTCTTCAGCAAGGACTCGACCTCTTCTTTCACCCGTTTATATCCGTCGTTCGTGCGTAGCTTACCGAGATAATTATGTAGGGCTCCTACGTTCGGTGCAATTGACATTTCGTTATCATTTAGAATAACTGTTACATCACGCTTCTCATGCCCCATATGGTTCATCGCCTCAAAAGCCATTCCCCCGGTCAAAGCGCCGTCACCGATAATAGCTACAACTTTACTGCGCTCCCCCTTCAGGTCACGGGCGATCGCCATACCCATCGCCGCGGACAAAGAGGTACTGCTATGGCCAGTCTCCCAGACATCATGCTCGCTCTCGCTGCACTTCGGATATCCACACAACCCTTTGTACTGACGTAGCGTATGAAAACGTTCCATACGTCCTGTTAGCATCTTATGCACATAAGCCTGATGGCCAACATCCCAGATAAGCTTATCCTTTGGGCTGTCGAAAATATAGTGAAGTGCAAGCGTTAATTCTACCACGCCCAGATTAGGCGCCAGGTGTCCCCCTGTTACCGAAAGATTTTCAATTAAAAATTCGCGGATTTCTTTCGCCAATGTATTCAATTGGGATACATTTAAATTTTTCAGGTCTTGAGGGGAGTTAATATCGGATAGCAAAGAAAACTCCTCACTTTCAACATTTCATTCTAATTTTTACTTAAAATAGTAATATCAAGGGTGTTGATTATCCAGTATGATCCA
>NZ_KE952744.1:1670-27476 GCF_000466385.1 Aneurinibacillus aneurinilyticus ATCC 12856 | reverse complement strand
CTCTGGATTATACTGGATAATCAACACCCTTGATTTATATGAACAAAAAAAGCCTCCCTACACGATACAAAGGGAGGAAAAAGTAAACATTGGAGTTATCATTATATACGTAGTGATATGGTGCGATGTTTCAAAAAAGGTGTTTTTTTCTTTCTTTTCTATCCTATCCGTTTGTCGCTATCACATAATATGGATAAAATACAAAAGCGTCAAATCCTGTAAAAGGGACGTGACGCTTGTTTTTGTGCGATCTAAGATGATGCAGCTATGCAGGGAATAGTATCGGTTCGAGATAAAACAATACGGCTGTAGCCACAGCAAGCAAAAGACCCCAAATCGTGAGGCTGAACTGACGCTGATTGCCCTTTTCCGGCTGTGGAAGTAAGCCAAGGATAATCAAGATAAAAGACATGAGTGCTGTAATTGTCAAAAACAACATTAATACGTGTCCTGTCATGCTTGTACTCCTTTCACGCTGGGAATGTTTTTACTATTTTTACTATACCTAGCTTGCAGCTTGTCTGTCAAAAAAGAAATTCTTTTTTGAAAAAATAGGGTGGAAATTCTGATAATAGTGTACTACAATAATAATCAGAACATTTGATATTCATAACCACCGATAAATATGAATGAGTATTCATTCAATATTGAAGACAAGGAGGCTGCATGATGGAGAGAGGCATTCAGAAAGCTGCTGTGCTGGGCTCGGGTGTAATGGGGGCCGCAATTGCCGCGCATTTGGCGAATGCAGGTATTCAAACGTACTTATTGGATATTGTACCGAACAAACTTACAGAGCAAGAACAGAAGAAAGGATTGACACTGGATCATCCTGCAGTACGCAATCGGATTGCGACAGAAGCGAAAGGACGCCTGCTTAAGGCAAAACCCGCGCCGCTATTTTCGAAAAAGAACGCGGATTTAATTGTACCGGGAAATCTGGAAGACAATCTAGAGTACCTGACAGAAGTAGACTGGATCGTCGAAGCGATTGTTGAGAACCTGGAGATTAAGCAGCAACTCTGGGAGAAGGTTGAGCAGAATTGGACGGAAGGTACGATCATTAGCTCGAATACTTCTGGAGTTTCAATTAATAGAATGATTGAAGGAAGAAGCGATGTGTTTCGTCGCCATTTTCTTGGTACGCACTTTTTTAATCCACCGCGTTACATGAAATTGCTTGAGATAATCCCAAGTCATGATACGGACGAGAGTGTAATTGCTTTTATGAAGCGGTTCGGAGAGCGTACGTTGGGCAAAGGCGTTGTGATTGCAAAAGATACACCGAACTTTATCGCGAACCGGATCGGTACGTACGGACTGCTTGTTACGTTCGAAGAAATGCAGAAAGGCGGCTTCGGGGTAGAAGAAGTGGACATGATGACAGGTACTGTCATCGGCCGCCCGAAAAGCGCAACGTTTCGCACGTTGGACATGGTCGGACTGGATACGTTCGTCCATGTGGCAGCCAATGTGCAAAAGAATGTGGAGGATGAGCAAGAAAAAACAGCATTCACCGTGCCAGAGTTGATCCATAAAATGGTCGAGCAGGGCTGGCTAGGCGATAAGGCCGGCCAAGGATTCTACCAGAAGAAGAAAACGGAAAAAGGACGGGAAATTCTTTCGCTAGATTTTCAGGAGCTGACTTATATTCCGACGAAGAAGGCGAGCCTGTCAGCCATCGAGCAGGCGAAGGCGGCAGGCGGATTGAAGAAGCGAATGAAAACGCTTGCCTACAGTCCGTCGAAGGAAGGGCAATTCACCTGGAATGTATTGAAGAAAGTCCTACTGTATTCTGCAGCGAGGCTGCCCGAGATCGCGGACGACATCGTAAGTGTTGATAAAGCCATGAAATGGGGCTTTAATTGGGAGCTTGGCCCGTTTGAGACATGGGACGCACTCGGCGTAATAGAGTCGGTAGAGCGGATGAAGAAGGAAGGCGAAATCGTTCCGTCATGGGTGGAGGAGATGCTAGCCTCAGGTAAAACATCTTTCTATGAAAAAGAAAACGGCACTGTTTATTATCATGCACTGACTGGGGAGCGAGCAGAGGAAGAGAGGGTTCGTGAGCAGCTCAAGCTTTCCGGCTACAAGGAGAAGGCAAAGCCGATTCTGACTAATGCGGGGGCAAGCCTTATTGATATAGGAGACGGAGTTGCCTGCCTGGAATTCCATTCACCTAATAACGCGATCGGTTTTGATATTGTCGATATGCTGTTCAAATCGCTTGATGAAGTTGAGAGAAACTACCGTGGACTTGTCATTGGAAACGAGGCGAAAAATTTTTGTGTAGGCGCCAATCTGATGATGGTGTTGATGGAAGCGCAGGATGACAATTGGGATGATATTAATTATCTCGTACATCGTTTTCAGCAGGCATCGCTTGCGCTTAAGTATGCAAAAAAACCGGTTGTCTCAGCTCCGTTTGGCATGACGCTTGGCGGTGGTGCGGAAGTATGCTTGCCGACAGCAAAAATTCAGGCGTCAGCCGAAACGTATATGGGTTTGGTAGAAGTTGGTGTTGGGGTTATTCCAGGTGGCGGTGGTACGAAGGAAGTGCTTTGGCGTGCTACGAAATCGGCTGATGCGGTAGATTCAAAGGCGGATTTGCAGGTGTTCGTCAATAAAGCCTTTGAGACGATCGCGATGGCCAAAGTATCCGCCAGTGCTGAAGAAGCACGCGAACTTGGTTTTCTGCGGCGAGGTGATGCGATTTCCATGAATCGTGATTATTTATTGTATGATGCCAAGCAATCAGTACTTGGACTTGATAGAATCGGATACCAGCCACCGCGCCAGGAGAAAATTCGTGTAGTTGGCGCTGACGGCAAAGCCGTGCTCAATCTTGGTATTTATACAATGCGGCAGGGCGGATATATCAGCGATCATGACGTTACTATTGCTAAGAAGCTAGCCCATGTGCTCGCAGGAGGCGATGTGAATCGCAACACGTATGTAACGGAACAATACTTGCTCGATCTTGAGCGTGAAGCGTTTTTAAGCTTATGCGGTGAACCAAAGAGCCAGGAACGTATGCATCATATGCTAACGAAGGGGAAACCATTGCGCAATTAGAAAGGAGCGGAAGAGATGAGAGAAGCGGTCATTGTATCAGCCGTACGCACGGCTGTAGGAAAGGCACCAAAAGGAACATTAAAGAACACCCGTCCGGAAGATTTGGGTGCGGCGGTCATTCGGGAAGCTGTGCGCCGTGTGCCAGGGCTTGAGAAGGATAGGATAGAAGACGTAGTTATCGGCTGCGCGATGCCAGAAGGCGAGCAAGGATTGAATATGGCACGCATCATTTCTGTTTACGCGGGTCTGCCAAATACGGTTCCGGCTTTTACGATTAACCGTTTTTGTTCATCCGGCCTACAATCCATTGCCATTGCGGCCGAGAAGATTATGTGCGGGTTTGCGGATGTTGTCATTGCCGGGGGCGTGGAAAGTATGAGTCATGTACCGATGACCGGCTATAAGCCGGCGCCTCATCCAGACATTGTAGAGAAATATCCAGAAATCTATATCAGTATGGGTCATACAGCCGAGAACGTTGCAGAGCGGTTTAATGTGAGCCGCGAAGATCAGGATCAGTTCGCGGTAATGAGCCACGCAAAAGCTGCGGCAGCTATTAGGAATGGTAGGTTCAAAGACGAAATTGTTCCATTAACAGTAAAAGAAAAGTATTTCGATGATAAAGGCAAATTGCAGGTCAGAGAATTCATCTTTGATACGGATGAAGGCGTGCGTCCAGAGACAAGTATGGAAGGGTTGGCCAGGCTGAAATCCCCATTTCGACTAGGCGGTAGCGTAACAGCAGGGAATGCGTCGCAGACGAGCGACGGAGCGGCAGCGGTGGTCGTCATGTCACGCGAAAAAGCGGAAGAGCTGGGGTTGAAGCCGCTTGCGATTTTTCGTTCGTTTACCGTCGGTGGCGTAGATCCAGACATTATGGGAGTAGGTCCAATCGCTGCGATTCCGAAAGCGCTGAGGCTTGCAGGTATCACACAGGATGATGTCGATTTGTTTGAGATTAACGAGGCATTTGCTTCCCAAGCCTTGCAGGTAGTCCGTCATCTGGGTATCGATGAAAGCAAAGTCAACGTGAACGGCGGCGCGATAGCGCTTGGACATCCATTGGGCTGCACCGGCTCAAAGCTGACGGTGTCGCTTGTACATGAAGCAGCACGTAGAGGCGCCAAGTACGGTGTTGTCTCGATGTGTATCGGTGGCGGCATGGGTGCGGCTGGCGTATTCGAATTTGTGAATTAGCATATAGAACAAAAACGATTGCAATAGGAGGAATTTTGATGAGTGTACAAGATACAATGCCAAAAGGCGGACAGTTCATTCTTGAAGAGGCGGACTACAATTCAGTATTCACCCCGGAGGATTTTAGTGAGGAGCAGCAGATGATTGCACGTATGACGCGTGATTTCATTGAAGGGGAAGTAGCACCGAAGTCGGAAGAAATTGAGAAACTGGATTATGAATTGACGGTAAAATTGCTTCGGCAGGCTGGCGAACTGGGGCTTCTGGGGGCTGATGTTCCAGAAATATACGGCGGCGCAGCGCTTGATAAAATCAGTTCCAGCCTTATCGGAGAATATATGGTGCGTGGCGGATCGTTTTCACTTAGTCATGGCGCCCATGTGGGGATCGGTACGCTACCGATAGTATTTTTCGGCACGCCTGAACAGAAGGCCAAATATTTGCCCCAACTTGTGACTGGTGAAAAAATTTCGGCATATTGTCTCACTGAACCTGCTTCCGGTTCCGACGCACTGGGTGCCAGAGCGACTGCAGTGCTTAACGAAGCTGGTACACACTATGTTTTGAACGGAACAAAGCAATTCATTACGAATGCTGGCTTTGCGGATGTGTTTATCGTATATGCAAAAATTGATGGAGAACACTTCTCCGCATTTATCATAGAAAAAGAATTCCCAGGCGTAAGCACTGGTGCGGAAGAGAAGAAAATGGGCATCAAAGGATCATCCACCCGCCCGCTTATTCTTGACAATGTAGAAGTGCCAGTGGAAAACCTGCTGGGGGAGGCAGGTAAGGGCCATAAAATCGCATTTAACATCCTAAACATCGGCCGTTACAAGCTGGGGGTCGGGGCCATTGGTGCATCCAAATGGGCCATTGAGCTTGCAACTGAATATGCCAAGGAGCGTAAACAGTTCAAAACAGAAATCATTAATTTCCCGCTTATTCAGAACAAGCTTGCAGATATGGCGATTCGCACATATGTAAATGAAAGCTTGACGTATCGTACCGGAGGTTATCTGGAAGCGGCGACACAGCATTTGAATCTAGAGAAGAACGTATTTAATGAAGCAGCTAAAGCGATCGAGGAACATGCGATCGAATATTCTATCGTTAAAGTATTTGGTTCGGAAGCGCTTGATTTTGTAGCTGATGAAGGTGTGCAAATTCATGGAGGCTACGGCTACATCTCCGAATACAAAATTGAACAAATATATCGTGATTCTCGTATCAACCGTATTTTTGAAGGTACGAATGAAATCAATCGTCTATTGATTCCGAGTACGCTTCTAAAGCGTGCGATGCAAGGGAGGTTGCCGCTTATGCAGAAGTTGCAGACCTTGCAAAAAGAGCTAACCGGATATATGCCGCCGATGGATATATCAGAGCCGACCGAACTTTTGGAAGCGGAAAGCAAGATGCTCGAAGCGGCGAAGAAACTGTTCCTAATGGCAGGGGGGACGGCGGTACAGAAATATATGCAAAAAGTTGCTCAAGAGCAGGAAATTCTGGAGAGTCTGTCCAACTTGATGATTACGATTTATGCGTTGGAATCCGCCTTGCTGCGCGCAAAGAAGACAGCCGATCGCAGAGGTGAAGCAGCAGCACAATTGCAGATTGACATGACTCGTGCCTATTTTCAGGAAGTATGGTCTGATGTAGAGAAATGGGCAAAGGGAGTGTTGGTGGCGACAAGTGAAGGGGATGTGCTGCGCACCCAATTGTCTATCGTGAAAAAGCTTGTACGTATACAGCCGCTTAATACAATCACGCTCAAGCGCGGCATTGCAAGACGCATTATTGAAGCCGAGCAATATACAACAGCCATGAAGTAAGATACACGGGCGGGAGAGCCGATCAAGCACCCGCCCGCTTCTCCTCTTTTTCCGCTGGTTTTCTGTAGGAAAGTATGAAAAAAAGAGAGGTGGCTATTGATTATGACGTTAATCGAAAATATTGAGCGGGGTATGCGTGAATATCCGGAACGGATCGCATATATTTTTCAGGACATACATGCCACGTATGGCCAGTTATACCAGCAAGCGAGAAATATGGCTGCATATCTTACGGAAAAAGGCATTGGCAAGGGTGATCATGTGGCCGTGCTACTGGGGAATTCTCCGCATTTTCTCATCTCATATTATGGAATTCTGCTGACCGGGGCTGCAGTCGTACCGATTAATCCAATATATACACCAAAAGAAATTCTCTACATTCTACATAATAGTCAGGCCAAGATGGCGATTGCCGTTGCGCCGCTATTGCCAGCATTTATAGATATGCATCAGAAGCTGCCCGAATTGCGAGAGGTTGTACTGGTGAACGGCGATTCGAATCATGAGTGGACCACATCATTCGAAAAAATGATAACGCATTCAAGCGAGGAGTGGCAGCGGCCGGAAATCGAAGACGAAGATTTAGCGGTTATTCTATATACATCCGGTACGACAGGTCAGCCAAAAGGGGCTATGCTAACCCAGCGCAATATGGCGTCCAATGCGGATGCGATTGCTGAATATCTGGGTGTAACTCTGCATGATACATTTGTAACCGTGCTTCCGATGTTCCATGTTTTCTGTATGACTGTATGCATGAATGCGCCGATTGCCCTTGGAGCTTCCATGCTTATTCTTCCGAAATTTAGCCCGACAGAAGTCGTACAATCCATTCATAAACATCAGGCTACTGTATTTGCTGGCGTACCAACGATGTATAATTTCATTATGCAGACACCCGGTGTATCGCCGGAAGATTTGACCTCGCTTCGCATTTGCATCTCGGGAGGAGCCTCTCTACCTGTAGCATTGCTACATAATTTCGAGAAGAAGTTCGGCAAAATCATTTCCGAAGGATACGGGCTGTCGGAAGCGTCGCCGGTTACGGCCTTCAATCCGGTCCACGGCGTACGAAAGCCGGGCTCCATTGGAGTAGATATTCCTGGTGTGGAGAATAAAATCGTAGATGCAGAAGGCGAGGATTTGGAAAAAGGACAGGTCGGCGAACTTGTTGTACGAGGCCCGAACGTGATGAAAGGATATTTAAACATGCCGGAAGAAACAGCGCGAACGTTACGTGATGGCTGGCTGTATACAGGTGATATGGCGTATATGGATGAGGATGGTTATATTTTTATTGTCGATCGGAAGAAAGATATGGTCATTGTGGGGGGATACAACGTATATCCACGTGAAGTAGAAGAGGTACTGTACAGTCATCCACAGGTTATTGAGGCTGCAGTAATCGGCGTGCCCGATGAAAATCAGGGCGAAGTCGTACAGGCCTATGTAGTAACACACGATGAGTCATTGACGGAAGAGGAGCTCAGAACATATTGCAGCCAGGAGCTGGCTAAATACAAGGTACCACATAAAATCGTATTCATTGAGAATTTACCGAAAAATACGACCGGTAAAATTCTGCGCCGAGCATTACGTGATATGGTGCTGAAGTAGCCAAAAACAAGGTCTTGGCCGTATTCCCTATATAGGTGAAATTATGGCAAAGACCTTGTTTGATTAAAATTACAGCTGCCGAAATTTCTCCAAAATTGCAGCTGCATTTTCATATTTGTCCGCCGTGAAATGTTTTTCCGCCCAGTCTATAAGCTCATGACGTCCATTTAATACGTATGTATCCTCGCCCCACTCTGTGGAAATCTCCCGCACGGTAATGCGAACGCCTTCTATTTCTGCAGTAATCATATTCCAGCTGTCTTCTTTATAAATTACATGCTTTTTTGCCATTTTCCTCAACCTTTCATTTGGACACAAAATTTCATTATTATAGTGTAACGATTGACGCAAAAGTTTGCAACTGTTACCCTATTGTCGTATCTAATTTCTAAGATAAAAGGTGAAGAAACGTGGTAACGAAAACACAAATGCGCCGCATTCTTGATACGTTCGCCGAAATGTTTCCGGATGCGCATTGCGAATTAAATCATAGTAACCCATTTGAGTTGACGATTGCGGTACTGCTATCGGCCCAGTGTACAGACGCCCTCGTCAATAAAGTCACGCCCAACCTGTTCAAAAAATATAAAACACCGGAAGATTATTTGTCTGTTCCGCTCGAAGAACTGGAGCAGGATATACGTAGTATCGGTTTATACCGCAATAAGGCAAAAAACATCCAAAAGCTTGCCCGTATGTTAATTGAAGATTTCGGTGGAGAAGTGCCAAAAGAGCATGGCGAACTCGTTAAATTACCCGGAGTTGGCCGTAAGACCGCCAATGTGGTCGTCTCTACGGCTTTCGGCGTCCCGGCTATTGCAGTCGACACCCATGTAGAGCGCGTTTCCAAGCGTCTCGGAATTGCCCGCTGGAAAGATAATCCTCTGCAGGTGGAGGAAGCGCTTATGAAGAAGGTTCCACGCGAAGAATGGGCGATTACGCATCATCGGATGATTTTCTTTGGCCGCTACCACTGCAAAGCAGTCAACCCGCAATGCCAGATATGCCCGCTTCTTGACATGTGTAGGGAAGGCAAAAAAAGAATGAAAACAAAATAGTAAAAAAATATTGTTTATTTCGTGATAGTACTATATAATAATACTATCACTCAGTGAAAGTTTGCCCTTTCATTTTCAGTGATGCCATTTATTCTCATTAAAACAACTGAGGAATCGACTGAACTCTGGGAAAGCCAACCGGAGAGAAAAAAGCGATACCGGCCAGTTATATCTAATGCATACGCTTACTGTACGCTGATGATATAACTGGCCTTTTTGTTGTAATGAAAAACCGAAAGGAGGGTGAATGATGACATTCGAAGATGCATGTATTTCTTGTGGTAGAGGGTTGGCTTCCTGGGAAAGAAATCGAGCGGAATGCCTTGATTGCAGGGAGATTGCCTGTGAAACGTATAGCGATGATCATGCAGATGTAACGACAGAAGATTACACCTCGTAAGCAATGCGTCAAACGGCCGGGATATGAACCGGCCGTTTTTTGTGTGAGAATATTCTTGAAATTGGTGCATACATAAGTTTGGTAAAGTGATAAGGAGGAATTCTTTTCTTTAATTGCGAAATGATAAGAGGAAAGGAAGGAAGTGGCGCATGGCTGCGTCAGTGTTTTCTTCACCACATGATGAGAGGGGGAAGCGGTTCTATACCGCACCATACGATGGAACAAACTTCACAAAAAATGCTTCCGAAACGTTCGGAAATCAAGCAGGAATTCAAGTGGAAGCTCGAGAGTATTTTTGCATCTGATGCCGCCTGGGAGGATGAGTACAAAAAAGTACAGGAGTTGGTGGAACAAATTCAGAGTTTCCAGGGAAGATTAAATGAATCGCCTGCGGTGTTGGCGGAATGTATGAAAACATATGAACAGCTTGGCCTCGCCATGGAACGTGTTTATGTATACGCACGTATGCGCAGAGATGAGGATAATACGAATACGAAGTACCAGGCATTGACTGATCGGGCGGCTTCGCTTAGCATTCGTGTCTCTAGTGCAATTTCTTTTCTAGTGCCGGAAATTCTCGCCATGCCTGATGAGCGTCTTGAGAGCTATATTGCTGACAAGACATTGACTCCGTATCGCTTCTATCTAAATGAGATTAAACGACAAAAAGAGCATGTACTAAGTGCGCAGGAAGAGCAAATCATTGCACAGGCCGGGGAGCTTGCACAGGCGCCGCAGACGATTTTTGGCATGATTAACAATGCTGATATGACGTTCCCGATGATTACCGACGAAAATGGTGAAGAGGTGCAGCTGACACACGGCCGTTATATTCAATTCATGGAAAATCCGGATCGTCGTGTGCGCCAGGATGCTTTTAAAGCCATGTATGATACGTACGGCAAGCAGAAAAATACGATTGCTGCAACGCTAAATGCTAGCGTCAAAAAAGATGTATTCTATGCACGCATACGCAAATATCCGTCTGCACTTGCTGCGTCCCTAGATAACGACAATATTTCGGTTGATGTATATACGAATCTTATTCAAGCCGTCCGTGATAACCTTCCGGCTATGCACCGATACGTTTCATTGCGCAAAAAGCTGCTCGGAGTAGATGAACTGCACATGTACGACCTGTATGTGCCAATGGTCAAAGAAGTGAAGATGGAGATTCCCTATAATCAGGCACTTGATCTGGTACAAAAAGGACTTGCACCCCTAGGTGAGGATTATGCCAAGGTTCTGCAGGAAGCTTTTGTGTCCGGTTGGATTGACGTGTATGAAAACGAAGGGAAAACAAGTGGCGCGTATTCATGGGGAGCATACGGTACACACCCATTCGTGCTGATGAATTACCAGAACAACGTCAACAACTTGTTTACATTGGCGCATGAAATGGGTCATGCTATGCACAGCTATTACAGTGACAAGCACCAACCATATCTTGATGCCCAGTACAAAATCTTCGTAGCTGAGGTCGCATCCACGCTCAACGAATCGCTCCTTATGGATTATATGCTCAAGAATACGGATGACCCGCGTAAGAAGATGTACCTTCTTAATTATTATCTTGAACAGTTCCGTGGCACCGTGTACCGTCAGACAATGTTCGCTGAATTCGAGAAGATGATTCATGAAAAAGTAGAAGCAGGCGAACCTTTAACTCCGGAAACACTGTGCAGTATGTATTATGAGCTGAATGTAGATTATCATGGGCCGGATATGGTCATTGATGAGGATATTAGAATGGAATGGGCACGTATTCCGCATTTCTACAACGATTTCTATGTTTACCAGTATGCAACCGGATTTTCAGCCGCGACGGCGCTTTCACAGCAAATTTTGCATGAAGGAACCCCGGCAGTTGAACGTTATTTAACATTTTTGCAGAGTGGGGGCTCCGACTATCCGCTTGAACTTTTACGTAAAGCAGGTGTCAATATGGCGTCACCTGAGCCGGTCATCCAAGCACTTAAAGTATTTTCCCGTTTGCTTGATGAGATGGAAGAGCTAACGAAGCACATATAGTCAGGCGAACCGTTCTATATATTTATAACGAGAGGTTGTAAGGGAGAAGGCGAAAGCCTTTTCCCTTTTTTTATAGTAGGAGCCTTTGCCTACTTGGTTATTGCAAGGTGTTTTTCTAGCATTAGGCAAGCAAGAAAAATAGTGCTATTGTAGGAAAACAATTTGTTGTATCTTGCGTCTATACTATATGCTGGCTGTCCAAAACTGCATGCATGGCAAGTTCCATCGGAAAGGAGATATGTCACTGGCAACTTAGAGAAAGCAAGGGAGCGAGGAAAACAATGAGAAAAAGAGGACTGCTGCTATGGGCATTTCTGTTAATCTTTGCCTGGGTAGTGCCCACGGCAGTACAGGCGGCGCCTGCCATGTCGCTTGTAGTAAATGGCAAGGAGGTTAAGCCTGATGTTCCACCGCAACTGGTGCAAAATCGTACGATGATTCCGCTATACTTTGCGGGAGAGGCGTATGGTGTTGACGTGAAGTGGGATAACAATACAAGAACGGTTACGATTGATGATCATGCTGGAAAAATCATTACGATGAAACCAGACAACAAGACCGCCTATGTAAATGGAAAAGCAGTAACACTTGAAGTAGCGCCCAAAATTATTAAGGACAGAACATTCCTGCCGCTGCGCCAAGTAGGGGATTGGCTCGGAGCCACCGTGGGGTGGGACGCCGCAGCCAATACGGTTACTTTTAACGACAAAAAAAGCATCGCTGTGAACGGCAATGTTCTCACACAGGCACCTGTTTACCAACTGCCTTATGGACATTTCGTCAGACTGAATGATGTAGCAAAACCGCTTGGCTACGAGGTGAAAAAAGAGGCAGAGAAAGTAATTCTCGAGCAAGGAGCAGAGAAATATACCATCGCACAGGCATCCGCCAAGCAAGCGAATGGCTACCGTCTAATCGATGGATACTTTGCTGTTACTCCAGAGTTTCTTTCACAGGTTATTGGAGCAAAAGCCGATTGGAACGACAACAAGACTGCATGCACATTGGACAAGCTGCAATACATTACAGGAATTTCCCGTACGGATGATGGAATCAGTGTAGAATCTCAAGGCAAAATGTCGTATAGCCACTTCACGCTTGACAAGCCAGATCGAATCGTTATTGATTTCAATCACGCCCGTTTGAAAGAGGGGGTAAGCGTATCCGGTACTTCTTCCAAGGTGGATAATGTACGCTACAGCCAGTACAGCCTCTCACCTGACAGAGTGCGGATCGTACTTGAAATGTCTGCACCGTATGCATACGGTATAACTGCTGCTGACGGCATGACAAGAGTGACGCTGCAGGAAGCTAAACCGACTCCATCGCCAACACCGAAGCCGGACGCTTCTGACCCGTTTGTCATTGTGCTTGACCCTGGACATGGGGGATCGGATTCAGGTGCAGGAGGTGCGGCAGGCAACTATGAAAAAAATCTGGTATTGCCGATTGCCAAGATTACAGAATCGATTTTAAAGCAGAATCCTAACTTTAAGGTGATTATGACACGTTCAGGCGATACATACCCGACACTTCAGGATCGCGTGGCTATAGCCAATAACGCAAAAGCGGATGTATTCCTATCCTTCCATGCAAACTCCGCTACAGCAAGCGCGCACGGAACGGAAACATACTATAATACGGCCCAAAGCAAGGAGTTCGCTTCGATCGTTCATAAGCATTTGACGCAAGCTACAGGTTTTACTGACCGAGGTCTGCGTACGGCTAATTTCTATGTCGTGAAAAATACGAAAATGCCGTCTACGCTAATCGAAATCGGTTTCTTGACGAACCCCAGCGAAAATAAAAAAATGCTTGACCCTGCATTTCAGCAGCGGGTAGGTGAGGCAATGGCAGCTGCTATTGTGGAATATTACAACAAAAAACACTAATACTTATCAAAGTAGAGCTTCTATCAGTGGGAGGATTTTTATCCTCCGCTGATGGATAGTTGTACTTATCGAGGTCTTACTGCCTGTTGGACCGGGATAATAAAGAAAGGTTCTTCAAAAGATATTCAGGAGGGACCTTTCTTTTTTTTGTGTGATTATCTAAGATAAGAGGACAATGCGATGTGGAAGGAGTAATCGAATACGATGATGTGGCAGCGAATTCGCCCCTTTTTATTTATCACGGCAGGCAGTTTTTTATACTCGATTGCCGTAAATTTGTTTTTTGTTACGAATAAACTGGCGCAGGGTGGGGTAACCGGTATTTCTCTATTATTGCACTATAAACTTGGTACGCCTGTTGGTCTGCTTATTATTCTAATAAACATTCCGGTCTTTATTCTTGGTTATTTTGTTCTAGGGCGGGGTTTTCTGATACGAAGTGCATACGGGATGCTGGCTGCTTCGATCTTTATTGACTTAACTTCGGCATGGCAGGTCCCACCGCTGCAAAATGTGATTCTGGCTCCATTGTATGGCGGAATTATTGCGGGGACTGGATTAGGTCTCATATTCCGAGTTGGAGGAACTTCCGGGGGCGGCGATATTATTGCACGCGTATTACAACATAAATTCCGGCGCATTGACCTCGGAAAATTTTTGTTTGGTATTGACTTTACCATCATTGCAATCTCGGCCCTTATTGTTGGTGTCGAGAAGGCAATGCTGACAGTAGTTGCCGTGTATGTTAGCGCACGAGTGGTCGATTTGCTGCTCTCGGGATTTCAAAAACAGCGTAGCGTTATTATCATCTCCAGTAAGCCTGATGAGATTACGAAGGAAATACATAAGCGTCTGGTACGTGGGGTGACAATGCTCCATTCGATGGGAGGCTATTCACGTCGGGAAGGAGAGGTATTGCTGGTCGTTGTACAGTTGTATGAGACAGATAAGCTGCGTCGTCTTGTTGAAGAAATTGACCCGCGTGCCTTTATTCTTGCCCTTGAAGCAAAAGAAGTGCACGGTGAAGGGTTCAGCTTCCCCTCACCAGCCCGTAGTCATTTAGGAGAAGAGAACCAGTAAACAAAGAAGGGCCGTTTACCACGTGTGTAATAATGATGATAAGCGGCTGCTTTCGTTCAACCATCGGATTACTTCTCTGGAATTTATAAAAACGGAGCGAATGTTCGCTCCGTTTTTGCTGTGTTGATTATACTTTTTCATTCTGTTTTTTTTGTGCTGCAAATGGTGTTTCAGCCGGGGAGTTCTGTGGTATTATTTCGGCATTCGGCAAAATGTACCGTCGGACGATCGGTACATATGATAATATTTTATAAGCGATTTTCATAACTGGGACTCGCATCGTAATTTTTCCTGCGATGATTCCGATTATCGCCCCTCCGATAACGTCCAGCGGGTAGTGAACCCCTACATAAATACGAGAGTATGCCATAATTAAGGCGCACGGTAACGTCCATCGAATCGATTTTGGGAATAATCGATAGAGCACATACATAGAAACAAAAGAGGATACCGCATGGCCTGATGGAAAGGAAGAGGAAATAGGCATGTGGGTAAGGTGGATAACCTGTTCCTCCACAGCGGGCGGTCTTGGACGCATAATCGCGAATTTCATCGCATATTCGATAACGCCGCCGATGCCGATACCGGCAAACAGAGTCGCCGCAGGACGAAGTCCGCCAACCCGTTGTCGGATAAGCAGCAGGACGATTACAATTAGAAACCAGAATAACCCTTTGTCGCTGATGGCAGAGACGAGAATCATAAACCAATCAAGTGCGGGGATGTTTAACTGTACATTCAGCCAATGGAAAAGCTGCCGGTCGAAAGAAAGAATTGCTTCCATATGCACCACCTGTATTTATATAATGTAATTATGAAACAAAGTGGACGCCCCGGTCGTATTTATGATGGTAGTTATTTTATACGATGTGCAATATAGATGCAAGACGCGGAATAACTTTCTTGTATTTATTTCAGAATGCGATAAGATATAGAATGGCAGACATCTTACAGAAAATATAGAATCGCACGAGAGAAAGGAAGACGAATCGTGTTATTTCCTACCTCAAAACGAATGGAGCAATTAAACCAAAGCGAAATGTCTGCGACTGCGGTAGCCTCTTCATCTTTATCGTTACCGCGCAGATTGTCTAGACGCTGGTTTCGTGTCGCAGTGTGGGCGTTATGGATTATTTGTATAATCGTCTCGCTTGCGCTTGGCTGGTTTTATTTGACACCACAAGGAACAAAGTTACGAGGAATTGTTGCAGAAGCAGTGTATACATCGAAACAAACGAAATACACATGGCTGCTCGTAGGAACGAGCGGTGTAGAAAAAATTAAAGAGAATTTCCAGCGACAGGCGGAAGCGAATCATCTTGCCAAACAAGATATGAGTCTTGTGAAGGTAGCAGCACCAGATCCGCAACATATACTTACCCCATCCACGCTAATTAATGTGGAGGATATTCGTGGAGAGACATATGTTGGCAAAATCATGTACATTAAGGATCCGCGCCTTATTCATGTGGTCGCCAGCCATAATCCGGGCGGGGAGAAAGTGAGTAACATAGCCACGCGCAAAAATGCATTAGCCGCAATTAATGGCGGAGGATTCTTCCTGACTGATAAAACCGATGATATGGTAGGTCCAGAGTTTGAAGGCGTGGAGCGGATTATGCATCCACTTGGCATTATTATTAGCGAAGGCAAGCTTGTGAGCGGTGATAATGAAGCAAAACAGGACATTGTTGGGTTCACAAAAGACGGAGTGCTGATTAGCGGCCGTTATACGTATGAGCAGATGAAAAAGCTGGGTGTCCAAGAAGCGGTAAGCTTTCTGCCCCGCCTTGTTGTTAACGGAAAGCCGATGATAACGGAAGGAGACGGCGGATGGGGTGTAGCACCGCGTACTGCCATCGCACAAAAGAAAGACGGAACGGTCATGTTTCTCGTCATTGATGGTCGGTCGATCCATAGTTTCGGAGCTACGCTCAAAGACGTACAGGAAGAGCTGCTTAAGCGCGGCGCCGTGAATGCAGTTAATCTTGACGGGGGCTCTTCGTCTAGCATGTACCATCGGGGCAAGCTGATTACGACTCCGTCCGGCATCGCTGGGGAGAAACCGATGCCAAATGCATTTCTTGTATACAATCCAGCCCATAAACATGGAGGATATGTATATGGGGCGAAACAGGAAAAACCTCATTCATAAGGAAAAAATTCCGTCTGTGGAAGAGGGAACGGGGTATGTATCGGAGCTTACAGCCCTGTGGGCTAAAATAAAAATGGAGAAGGCGAAGAGCCTCTCCGTTTTTTATGTTGTATGGAAGCAGTGCAGATATGATTAATAAAAAAGTAATGAGGGTGTAGCGTATGAAGCATGAAGGAGAAGAGAAGGCAAAAGCTGCCGGCGTGGGCTACTCAATTATAGCCTATATAGCTTGGGGATTGCTGCCGCTGTACTGGAAGTACCTGGACAGAGTATCGGCCTTTGAAATTTTGGCTCATCGGATTTTTTGGTCTTTTTTATTTGTTGCGTTTTTACTAATGCTATATCGGCGCTGGGAGCCATTTAAGAAGGCATTGCTTAACCGGAAGATTGCATTGGCTGCGTTTCTCAGCTCCGTATTAATAAGCGCTAACTGGTTTATTTATATTTGGGGTGTGAATAACGGACATGTAATCGAGGCCAGTCTCGGCTATTATATTAACCCGCTGCTTAGCGTAGCACTGGGAGTAGTAGTGCTGAAGGAGCGCTTATCACGCTGGCAGACGATGGCGCTTATGATTGCAAGCATCGGAGTTATTATTTTGACGGTACAGTATGGCAAGATACCGTGGATTTCATTTGCTCTAGCGATTACTTTCGGTTTTTATGGTTTGGCTAAGAAGAAAGCACAGACAGAGGCATTGGTGGGTTTGGCGCTGGAAACAGTATTCATGGCCCCGCTTGCACTTGGTTATATAGTGTTTACGGAAGCTAGCGGTGTAGGGGTCATTGGGCTTGTATCGCTTCCTGAAATGGCCCTGCTTATCGGAACAGGTGTAGTGACGGCGCTGCCGCTTCTATGGTTTGCCAAAGGCGCTCGGTCGGTACCGTTGTCTACGATGGGATTTATTCAATACATGGCTCCTACGATTAGTTTAATACTAGGGATTTTCGTGTTTAAAGAGGTGTTTACATCCACGCATATGATTAGCTTCGCGTTTATCTGGTGTGCGCTACTGTTATATTCTTTATCCTATACGAGCATAGCCCATACGTCTCGCTATGGGAAAGCTCGCCCGTAATTAATGGAAATACCGAGAAAAGCACTTCTGTTATTGTAATATGATGGAAGTGTTTTTCGTGTTATACTATTCAGCAACAACACGATTCACCCGTTTTTTCTCAATTAAGGGAGGAAATACATATGCTTTATAACCCGCTGATTTCACGGATGATGTTGCCTGCCTCCATACCTGATGTAAGCGTCTACCATGTTATGTATAGAGCTGACGATACGGTGGTGGCTGGATACTTAGCACAACCGAAAGCACACCGGAAATGCCCGGCGCTCGTCTATTGCAGGGGAGGTATTCATCGGGTTGGTATGGTGCAGCTTGAATGGATTGAGCATATGGCTGCCTGTGGATTCATCGTATGTGCCCCTTCATATCGGGGCAATGAAGGCGGTGAGGGTCAGGACGAATTCGGAGGAGCCGATCGTCAGGATGTATACGGTGCGTTGCAGTTGCTTTTGCATCTACCACAGGTCGATGCAAAGAGGATTGGAGCAATTGGCTTTTCACGTGGAGCAGTCGGTGCGTTTCTCGCAGCGGCAGAGACGGAGCAGATCGGTGCGCTTGTTTCATGGGGTGGTGTGGTCGATCTGCATCTGACATATGAAGAACGGGAGGATTTGCGTCGTATGCTCCGGCGGGTCATTGGTCATCCGGTAAAGGATGCACATGCGTATATGGAGCGCTCCGCCTTGTATCGTGCCACCGAAATAAAGTGTCCGATTTTATTTGTGCAGGGAGGATGCGATGGACAGGTAAGTTCGCGTCATCCTCATTATATGGCAAGGCGATTGGAAGAACTGGGAAAGTCTTATGATTTTTGGTATTATCCGGAATACGGACATCATTTTCCGGAAGCTGCCCATTACGGTGCACTTAGTGATGCCTGCCATTGGCTAAAGAATAAGCTATGTGCCTGTTAAATTGCATAGTAGGAGAGGAGAGGCGGAGTGCGGATATTTCAGCGGCTGTGGTGGTTTATTAAAGCCCACAAGAAGAAGTACATAATAGGTATTCTGCTGCTTGTGGCATGTGATGTGCTTGTACTACTTCCCCCCTGGTTGGTAGGTGAACTTATTAACCGGATGCGAGCCGGAACGCTTCATGGACAGGGGCTTGCTTGGAGTGTAGCGCTCATTGCGGCGTTGGCCTTTTTGCTATATGCAATGCGCTTTTCATGGCGGTATTACTTGTTCGGTGCTTCTCTTGTTCTGGAGAAGACATTGCGTAATCGCCTATTTGGCCATCTGACACAAATGAGTCCAGTTTTTTATGATCGAAGACGTACCGGTGATTTAATGGCGCTTGCAACGAACGATATTGTAGCTATCGAGATGACATCGAGCATGGGAATTTTGATGTTAGTCGATTCGCTTGTGATGACGGTGGTGGCTTTATCCGCGATGGTGATACTTATTAGCTGGAAATTGACGCTGGCTGCACTGCTGCCATTGCCTTTGCTCGCATGGGCAACCGGTTATTATGGTAAACTGCTCCATGATCGTTTTTTTGATGCCCAAACAGCATTCGGCAGGTTAAATGGCCATGTACAGGAATCGATTTCAGGTATCCGTGTATTGCGTGCGTTCGTTCAAGAACAGCCGGACATTATCTCATTTACGAAAACAGCAGATGATGTGATGGAGAAGAACATTCGCGTAGCCCGGATTGACGCATTGTTTGAGCCGACGATTTCACTTTTGATTGGAGTCAGCTTTCTCATTGGCATTGGCTACGGAACTACACTTGTGTTCCACAGCGAGCTTACGTTAGGTGAGCTTGTGTCGTTCAATTTATATCTTGGGTTATTAATCTGGCCCATGCTTGCGCTTGGCTGGTTGATGAACATTGTGCAGCGGGGGAGCGCTTCGTGGGATAGATTAAGTGATGTGCTGGAAGAGAAACCTGAGATTACAGGCGGGACAAAGTTCAAGGGGCCAGAAAACACACATGCCAGCCTGGAAATGATAGACCTCACCTTTCGATATCCCGGACAGGAATCGGCTGTACTGAGTAACATAACTCTGACAGTGCGACCTGGACAGACAGTGGGTATTGTAGGCCGGACGGGAAGCGGCAAGTCCACATTGATGAAGTTATGGATGCATTTTTATACGGTGCCCGAATGCACTATATATGTAGAAGGCATTCCTATCGAGCAATGGAATACAGCCGCCTTGCGGTCCCGATTTGGCTATGTACCTCAGGATCACTTCTTATTTTCACGTACTATAAAGGAGAATATATCGTTTGGAGACGAGGAAGCTTCCGATGAGGCTATTGAACGTGCGCTTGCAAATGCTGCACTAAAGATGGATCTGGCACGCATGCCCCAAGGACTTGCAACTCCTGTCGGTGAACGAGGAATTACACTATCCGGTGGGCAAAAGCAGCGGATTGGCATCGCGCGTGCGCTCGTAACCGAGCCGGAAGTGCTATTACTTGATGATTCGTTGTCTGCGGTCGATGCGCGAACGGAAGAGACCATCCTTAGCCATTTGCGTAGGGAACGAAGTGGAAAAACAACAATCATCGCTGCGCATCGAATGTCGGCAGTTATGCATGCGGATCGAATTTATGTATTGGATGCAGGGCGTATTGCTGAACAGGGAACACACTTTGAGCTTATGGAACAGAATGGTTGGTATGCCGAACAGTTCCGTCGTCAGCAGGCCTTGGCTACGCTTGAAGATGAGGGGGAAGACGCATGAGAAAACCAAACTCTACGCTGCGTCGGCTGCTTGGCTATACAACGCCTCATCGTTTATCCATTACGATTGCACTATTGCTGCTCATTATAGCTACCGCAGCCGAGCTTGCAGGCCCTTTTATCGCCAAACGAGCCATTGACGTACACATTCTTGGCATCGAGAAGCCCTGGCGTGTATACACCCCGGATTCAGCTCCAGCGGGTACGCCGCAGGTAGAGTACAGAAACCGTATATGGGTTCGTGAAGAATGGCTTATGCGTGATGGGCGAAAATCTGACATCGACAGCGGAGAAAGAAGACAGATTCTTGAAGTAAACCGCACATACTATACATTGCCGACCGTAATTCCATTCGAGGGCGAACGAACGATTAACAGCCGATCCGGAAGGACCGAATTGACGATAACGCTTGGCGATAACCAGATCTCCTATCCTGTTGAGGCGATTGCGTCTTCGGATGTCAAGGCGTTTTATGCGCCAGAGATTCGCCCGCTTGTTCAGCTTGTGCTTTTGTATATCGGCCTTCTGCTTATTGCCGGCATACTTCAATATATTCAGGCTCTTTCGTTACAGAGTACCGCACACCGGATTATCCGTCAGATGAGGATCAATATTTTTTCGCATTTACAAAGGCTATCGATTGCATTTTTTGATCGAACGCCTACCGGACAGATCATTTCCCGGGTAACGAACGATACGGAAGCTGTACGGGAATTGTTTGTTAGTATTATGGCGATTTTTGTTCAGAACATTGTATATATGATTGGGATTTTAGTTGCACTGTTTATTTTGCAGCCTGAACTGGCACTGCTTTGCATTTGTCTGCTTCCGCTTATTGCTGTAATTATCGCGTTGTTTAGGCGCTATAGTTCACGCATTTATGGCGAGATTCGTGCCAGGTTAAGTGAAATGAATGGAATGCTAAACGAAATGATTCAGGGTATGAGCATTGTGCAGGCATTTCGCCGTGAACAAGCGGTGCAAAAAGAGTTTGCTACCGTAAACGAAACGTATTTTAAAGCACGCTTTCGTGAGGTAAAACTGGATGGATTACTGCTACGCCCGGCGGTGGATGTTATTAGTAACTTGATGCTTGCACTAGTTATTTGGTATTTCGGTAGCCAATCAATGCATAATGCCATTTCATTTGGGGTGTTGTATGCATATGTTGATTATTTGAGTCGTTTTTTCGAGCCGATTAACACCATTATGGAGCGTCTGTCAACGATGCAACAATCGTTAACGTCTGCGGAGCGGGTATTTGAAGTGATAGATGAGCCGGAATCTGTACGGGATAGACAGAATAAAGAAAGTAAAGATACAGTGCTGCGGCTTTCCGGGGATGTAGTGTTTGACAACGTATCGTTTGCTTATCGTGATAATCATACTGTACTACATAATATTTCTTTTTCCGTACAGTCAGGGCAGACCATCGGAATTGTGGGCCATACTGGTTCAGGAAAAAGTTCCTTGATGAACCTGCTGCTTGGATTTTATGAGCCCCAGCAGGGAACCATCTATATTGACGGAAGAAAAATGGAGAACTATCCGCTGCAGGAACTGCGCCGACAGATGGCGCTTGTCATGCAGGATCCGTTCATTTTTACGGGGGATATTTTATTTAATATCCGATTGCACGAGACGGCAAGCATTTCTGATACAGATGGGCGAATGGCTGCGAATGCGGTGCAGGCGGCTTCGTTTATCGAACGTCTCCCGCATGGGTATAAGGAGGAGGTTATCGAACGAGGAAGCAATTTTTCAAGCGGGGAACGTCAATTGCTTTCTTTTGCACGGGCGATGGCATTTAACCCTGCCATTTTGATTCTTGATGAGGCGACGGCCAGTATCGACAGTGAAACTGAAGCGCGAATTCAGCAGGGACTTCGAGAACTTGCCAGAGGACGTACAACATTCATCATTGCGCACCGCCTTTCCACCATTAAAGACGCAGATTTAATCCTTGTCCTGCATCAGGGACGTATTGTCGAGCGGGGAACCCACGAGGAACTGCTCCGGGAAAAAGGCAGATATTACGTAATGTATCAACTTCAACAAGGCGGTAAAGTAAAGCATAAATAAAATTGGAAAAAATAAGATTAAAACATGATGTGTGTAATAATCTATAAATCTGGGTAAATACTAATCATACCACGATAGAATTTACATTAGATGCAAAGGAGGACACACACATGGGATTCATTTGGTCACTCATCGTCGGAGGTATTATCGGATGGATAGCAGGTGCTCTTATGGGGCGCGATATACCCGGAGGAATCATTGGTAATATTATCGCCGGTTTTATCGGTGCATGGATCGGTTCCGCATTGCTTGGCAACTGGGGTCCGGTTGTAGGCGGATTTGCGATTATCCCAGCCATCATCGGCGCCGTTATCCTTGTGTTCATCGTGAGCCTGGTGATGCGCAGCATGCGTCGTGAACGACACTAAAGAAAAGCCTGCACATAAAACACCATAGAAGGAAATAAAAAAGGACGCTCGTTTCCCCTTAGAGAAACGGCGCCTTTTTTTATGGATAAGATAATTTTTTCTATTTTTTTATTTGGTGTGTTTCAGAATGCGTTCTCATCTGCATGTAGTGGAACATTCCTTTTGCATCCATTTCAATATCGAATGTAAACGAGTCCAGCACTGGATCATTTTCTGGTACACCAAGTTTACGAAGTTCCTTATGAAAGTATTGGCGAAGCTTTTCAGCAGTATATTCCCATGTTGGATTCTCCTGATAGGCTTCTTCCGCGATATGGGTGAATGCCTCGGCACGCTCGATATTCTCTGCAATAACGTGTTTTGCATCGCCATGACGACCATAATGGGTCATAAATACTTGTTCGATATCCAGCTCCATAAAGCGTCGTAACGTAGCAATCATCGCTTCTGGATCGAATTGGACCGGTGAAGAGGTTGGTGCATAGAAATCAAAGCCGAATTTCTCCTGCAGCCAAGGGGCGCTCATTCCAATGGAATCTCCGCTGAAAATACCCTTGCTTGCCGGATCATAAACAGCGAAGTGGTGATACGCATGTCCCGGACTATCGTAGAAGTAAAGCGTGCGATTATCGCCAATGGATAATTTGAATTCATCGTTGGCGATAATAATTTTCTCCTGCGGTACAGGTACCATCGGACCAAACAATTGGTCGAATTCATCTCCGTATACTTGTTTGGCGCCCGCGATTAATTTACTCGGATCGATCATGTGCCTAGCACCGCGTGGATGTACGACAAGCTTGGCATTTGGCAATTTTTCAAGCAGTAATCCGGCTCCACCTGCATGATCAAGGTGAATGTGTGTTACAATGACGTATGTAATTTCTTCCGGAGCTATGTTCAGTTGCTTAAGCGCGTTTAACACATGGGGAACGGATACGCTTGCGCCCATCTCAACGATCGTTTTCTGTTCGGCATCGATGAAATATCCGGTAGAACGTCCGCCTTCCATGCGGTTGACAAGTTCAATCTGGTAAATATCATGGCCGAGATTTACAATATGATTTGTTGTCACGCTAGCCTCTCCTAACCTTTTGATTTTTCTGAATTTAATATTTTTATTATAGCATAAGGAGTTTTTGTATGAGTAAAGTTGACATTATTGCGACCTCCACTTTTGGTCTTGAAGCGATTGTAGCACGGGAGGTAAAGCAGCTTGGATATGAAAACGCCAAGGTAGAAAACGGAAAAGTGATGTTTACTGCAGACAAGCTGGCCATCTGCCGCACCAATTTGTGGTTGAGGACAGCGGAGCGGATTCGCCTGAAAATCGGCGAGTTCAAAGCGACAACCTTCGATGAATTGTTCGAGCAAACGAAAGCATTGCCATGGGCAGAATGGATTCCGGAAGATGCACAATTTCCGGTGGAGGGGAAGTCCGTAAAATCAACATTGTTCAGCATTTCGGATTGTCAGGCAATCGTGAAAAAAGCGATCGTGGAAAGCCTGAAGCAAAGTTATCATAAGACATGGTTTGAGGAAACAGGGGCGCTGTTCAAAGTTGAAGTGGCTTTACATAAAGACATTGTAACACTAACAATTGATACGTCCGGTGCAGGACTGCATAAGCGTGGGTATCGGCAGTTAATTAGCGGGGCACCGCTGAAGGAAACGATGGCCGCGGCTATGATTCAGCTCTCGTTCTGGAATCCGGATCGTCCGCTTCATGATCCGTTCTGCGGTTCCGGTACGATACCGATCGAAGCAGCGCTCATTGGACGCAACATTGCGCCGGGAATGAACCGTGAATTCGTCTCAGAAGAATGGCCTTCTATTCCGAAAAAGCTGTGGCAGGAAGCACGGCGTGAGACCCATGATCTAGCGAAGTATGATCGTCCGCTCGAGATTACCGGTACGGACATTGACGGCGATATGATTGCCGTGGCAAATGAAAATGCGGAAGAAGCGATGATAGAGGATGCGGTCCGTTTTAAGCGGCTGCCAGTCGGTGCATATACAAACGATGCTAGGTATGGCTGTATTATATGTAATCCTCCGTACGGGGAGCGGCTCGGCGAGAAGCGTGAGGTTGAGCAGCTTTATAAAGTGATGGGAAAAACATTCGGTGCACTTGATACGTGGTCTTACTACATTCTTACATCGTATCCTGAATTTGAGCAGTTTTTCGGCAAGAAGGCTGACCGTAACCGTAAGCTGTATAACGGAAATCTGAAGACATACTATTATCAATATTATGGCCCACGCCCGCCACGTGACTGAGGTTAATTGATAAAACTCTGTAGTTATAAGGTGTCTAAGCAATGATGAGGCGTTAGCAGCGTATTGTAGCGCTTTTGATAGCATATTTGAGTAATGCTTGTCCAAATTTATTGCTGCCTCCATTTGCATACTAGGAAGTACATGAGAGTAGCGTGAGTATGCCGTAAATCGTGAAATTTGATCTTCGGTACTGCGCTACCCTCATTAGCTTACGAAATGCCTTACCTATGTTATTTGGCTTTAACGTTGTGCCAATATTCGTAAGGACAACATGTATCACTGTTTCAAGGTTAGCAACAATAGAAGAAAGAAATGCAACCATGTTGTCTGTACATAATAGCTGTATGTGGGCTGATGGTGTGTGTCATTTCTTCTAGCCAGCGATTGAAAAAATCATTATACAGTACAGTTGATGAGGGGATTCGGAACGAAGAGACTAAAGCCCTTTTTTGCTTCAGATAAATTAATGAGCATTCTAGAAAAAGCGATTGCAGAGAAAGAGTATCAAAAGAAAAATGGTACAGCAGAATAAAGAAATCCTGTATCTGAAGGCAAAGAATATCACAAGAAGTGGTATGCTGCGGATGGCTAAACAAATCTTAGATCGTGATGGAGTATGAGAAAAACCACAATACATTGAGATAGCTGACAAGTTTAATATTAGCTTTGTTATACTATTGGTAAGACGGCAATGAAAAGTTGGGTTCCACTTAAACAGTGTATAAATATTGAAAATCTAAATAGGTTATATGAATAACAACAACAGCCTCTGTAGAATGGGGTTGTTTTTTTGTATTTTACATTTCATTTGGTAAATATCACACCTGCTGATTATCCATAGGGTGGAAGAAGGAAGGTGCACGCGTCGGCGTATTCCCTCGTCTTTTTCTCGCAAGGAAGGGATACGGCCGCTTTGTGACGTCAAGGCCGGACCGGCAAAACATCTGGGCCTCTCG
>NZ_KE952744.1:0-1570 GCF_000466385.1 Aneurinibacillus aneurinilyticus ATCC 12856 | reverse complement strand
TGGATCATACTGGATAATCAACACCCTTGATATACATTAAAGAAATTACAGATGCAACCGGTATTGGCCGAACGACACTCTATCGTGCCATTGAGAAAAGAATTTTATCCTTAGTATCACGAATATTGATACTCGCCCTTTTACTTTGCGATCCTATGTTTTATATATTTTATAGCTTTTTTAGAAAGAAGCTAAAAAGGTTATAATTAGTTTTTAGATAAAACGCTTCGCCATCTTTTTTTTGAAGGTTATAGACATACTTGTATATTTGTTCTTCATTAGTTTTACGTAAATCATAATTTTCTATAGCCTTAGTGCTTTTGTCAATTAAGTGAGTTTTTTGTGCTATATCATAATACTTTACTTCTGATTTATTATTAGATATATCATCTAATATATAGACAATTCGATCATTGATAACATCTAGTTCTTTTATTGCAAAATTATAGTCTACCTGTTCGATAAGTATTCCCCTAAGGTTTTTAGTATTATTTTTTATTTGTTTGACAAAGTCCTCTACTTGATATAGAAAAATACTTTCTAAATGGTCAAAATAAGGGGCATTAGGGTCACATTTTTTCCACATGTCCCATTTTTCAGATTCATGTATTCTGCCTGTCTTTAAATAAAAATAAAAATCGTTTTCTAACATAAAACTTCTTATATGATCAAGTCGAAGTAGTTGATCTCTAAAATCTATTTCTGACGTTATATTATAAATCCGGCATTCCAATGCATCAATTAATATTGCTTTGTCAAAGAAAGGAATACCATATGTTAAATCATTATGTGGAAAGAAAAATAAACAATATCTTTGGTTAAGACCATACAAAACTGAATCATCAAAAAGACTAAGCGGGATATCCTTGCTATCTCTGGAGTATTCACCAAGACATAAATCCCCTATTTTTTCGTATTTCCTATCTTTAAACCATACTTTTAAAAAAACAATTTCATAGTTCCCTTTGTCATTTTCCAATCTAGCCCCATACCCTACCTTGCCTGAAGGTTCTATAGTGAATTTTGGCATTGCCCAAGGTATAGAAAATAGTATGTTATATTCCCCTTTTTTTAAATTAATGTTACAAAATTCTACTTTTTTAGATTCAGGATAATGGCTATATGCTTGAAAGCAGTGTCCTTCTATAGATTTTAACGGGACGAGAGTTGCTACATCTTTATTAGAATTCATAATGGACCCCCATCTAAAAATTAAAAAGAATTATATAGTATTATTAAAAAATGAAAAAAATGCGAGTGATGTTAACCTAGAATTCAAAGCAACATTGCTCGCATTTTTGCTATATAAATCGCGATTAAGAATTCAACAAATGAACGTTTGCAATGCGTGACAGTACCCTTTCCAGGTTTTCTTCTGCGTAATGAGTAAAGTCATCAATGGCTTATGCGATCAAAGCTTGTGTAGGATGAAAACGATTGGCGATGACGACTTCCTTTAGCCATTTCCATATGCGCTCGACCGGATTCAAATTGGGCGAGTACGGCGACAGATAGATACAGAAAAGTCGCTCCCGGTTCGGCTCATGGTAACGGCGAACTTGTCTTCAAT
>NZ_KE952743.1 GCF_000466385.1 Aneurinibacillus aneurinilyticus ATCC 12856 | reverse complement strand
AGGAAGGGGACTTCTTTCGGAAAGCTGTTAAATAAATTTTGGGTTCTTGCATCTGTGATTTTCATAGAAGAGGGACTATCTTGCAGTGAATGTTTTATTAAGGTCGCTGTAAGCTTATGGCCATAAACTCCGTCAATTACACCATCAGCTAAACCAGCCCAAAGATATCTCGTATTCCTTTTGCTATTCTCTCCTGGATGAGGGGCAAACTGAGGCTGTACATTTTGTTGGGACTCTAAATTATTACGTAGTACTTGATTATTGTCTTGTTCTACTACATCTTCTGGAAACTTATTATCAGATTTTTGCTCATTTAATTCCTCAATGGTAGTTTCTGTATACAATCTGTTCATTAGCAAAAACCGAAGTCGGAAAACTAAAGAAGCTGCAACTAAGGGGGCAATAATAACTTTTTTCTTTTCGACATGTTATCCCCTTTCTTCTTCCCAGATGTAATTTTATTACATATAATATCACGCCTGTTGATTATCCATAAGGTGGAA
>NZ_KE952742.1:548-1114 GCF_000466385.1 Aneurinibacillus aneurinilyticus ATCC 12856 | reverse complement strand
TCTTCTGATTCAGTTTTCAGGGTGTAATTACTATACACTTCCTTAAGAGGAGGACAGATGTCCGAGCTGGTCGAAGGAGCACGATTGGAAATCGTGTAGGCGGGGTTAACTCGTCTCGTGGGTTCGAATCCCACTCTGTCCGCCATATAAGTGGCCCGTTGGAGAAGCGGCTTAACTCACATGCCTTTCACGCATGCATTCAGGGGTTCGAATCCCCTACGGGTCACCATCTTATTTTTAACAATCATCATGTTTTGTGACGTTGGAGCATTGCGGAGGATTAGCTCAGCTGGGAGAGCATCTGCCTTACAAGCAGAGGGTCGGCGGTTCGATCCCGTCATCCTCCATCATTGACAAATCAATGTAACTTTTACTATCGCGGGGTGGAGCAGTTGGCAGCTCGTCGGGCTCATAACCCGAAGGTCGCAGGTTCAAGTCCTGCCCCCGCAACCATTATTGTATTTGAACAACGTTGAGTTAATATCTTTGTCGGATGAAATCAGTGGTATTCAAATAGTGCAGCTCAAATAAAGAATTGTCATTCGGAGCCGTGGTGAAGTTGGAGT
>NZ_KE952742.1:0-448 GCF_000466385.1 Aneurinibacillus aneurinilyticus ATCC 12856 | reverse complement strand
CGTGCGCGTCGGAGTCCCGTCGGCTCCGCCATTTGTCTACTTGGTTTATACATGCATTAATTTGGCTCGGTAGCTCAGTCGGTAGAGCAGAGGACTGAAAATCCTCGTGTCGGCGGTTCGATTCCGTCCCGAGCCACCACTTACTCGTCATTCTTGAAAAAATATGAATATGCCGGTGTAGCTCAATTGGCAGAGCACCTGACTTGTAATCAGGGGGTTGAGGGTTCAATTCCTTTCGCCGGCATCTTTTATACGCATATTTAATAATGTGGAGGGGTAGCGAAGTGGCTAAACGCGGCGGACTGTAAATCCGCTCCCTGAGGGTTCGGCGGTTCGAATCCGTCCCCCTCCACCATTTTCACGAAGCGAAATATAGGGGCATAGTTTAACGGTAGAACTGAGGTCTCCAAAACCTCCAGTGTGGGTTCGATTCCTACTGCCCCTGCCA
>NZ_KE952741.1 GCF_000466385.1 Aneurinibacillus aneurinilyticus ATCC 12856 | reverse complement strand
TGCCGTTTTATGCATTTTTTCATTGCCAAATACATTTAATCTTTAGTTAAATAATACTATTTAATATCTGTTGTTTATTTTATTAATATTAACTGAACAAATTCTGAACAAATTGTTATCTCTATAAAAAAATAGTGTTAAGAAAAATTTAAGAAGTAGAACTTCATAAAGTTTGCTGAAACAATTGTTGGTTTTAATAAGGAAATATATACTTGAAGTATATAAAAAGTTCCAAAACTCATCATTTTAGGAATCCTTGTAAATTAATCTCCTATTTTTCATATACGCTTATTTTCTAAACAAAATAATATAGCTTTAAAATAAAGTTTGATTAAAAATACCTCTCAAACCCACATTTTACGATAAATAAAAAGAATCCATTTTGAAAAAAATTGATCAAAATGGATTCTTATCCGACAAATTTAAGTTTGGTTTTTATAGAAAGGCTTGATCACTTTCAAGATATATAAAGTTTACTTTCGACTTGGTTTATAACATCATCAAAATTCTTTTCCTTGTCTATTCCCACTGAAAGTGTTATTAGATAACCATCAAGGTCCCTCAAAACAAGTTCACGAGCGTTCCAAGGACGATCAATAGGACCTTCTACAACTACTGCATTGGCCTTACTTGCCTTTTTCGAATATAGATCAACATCTTCCACAGAAATATTTAAAACGACACCCTTCCCGTTAGAATTCATATCATTTTGTTCTAATTCTGAAACCAACATTATGTCCTGATACTTTTTGCCTCGAATATGGGCCATTACAGTCTTCCCGTCTTTGCCCGGTAACTCAAACACGGATTCAAAATTTAGAACTTCCTTGTACCAGCAAAGAGAACTTTCCATATTGCTGACAGAAAGTTTTACAAACAAAGGCATAGGATAAAATTCCATTATGCTTCCCCCCATAACTAAGATACGTAAAACATAAGCTATTACGTGGCGTGAGGGTCAAGCATTTATCTTCTTTTAAACATTTAGGGGAACCCCATCAATCAGGGTTTCCCCTATTTTTGCTAAACTAACACACTTTTTATGCTTTAGTTCAAGAACACAGTTTCATTAAATGAAATTCCAAGACAGCTATACTTTATATTAACCCTATTTATTGCTTGATTATGGATAACACTAATCCCATAAATTTCATCTCTTTTAGTAGCAGTACCATCATCTAATTTTTTAAAGTAAGAGGAAGGAGATGCGCCTACTTTAATGGTTATATCCTCTATATTCTTAAATCCATATTTTATTGATTCCTCATTATTATAATCATTAGTTATGATGAAACCTTGTAAAGCATTACTAGCCTGTACTTTTGTTTTTGATGGTCTTTCATTGTTATTAACTGAAACATCTAATATTTTCACTTTACGAAAGCCCTTATTACCAATTCCAACAACAACTGATTTATTATCTTTGCTTGAAGCAAGTGTACCAATATCCAATGGTGGATTAAATTTCGCAAAGGAATAAAAACCACCAATAGTTATTGCTAAAATTAGAACAAAAATCCAAAGTTTCTTCTTCAATCTCTCCCGTCCTTTACAGGTATTTATCTTTCATTAACCTATTTTATTAATTAGACGACCACCAACAGAGGTAGATGGCTGAACATAGAGCTTACCCCATTGATATACTTGTTCCTTTTGTGTATGTGGCAATTTATCAATGTGTTTTAGAGGATTTCTAAACGCTTTGCTCACCTTAACAACCTCACGAATGTTCGTTCTCATTTTATTATAGTAATATTTTGTAAAGGTTTCAAATATCAACATTGTTCTTTAACAGAGTCTAAATCAAGGGTGTTGATTATCCAGTATGATCTAGAGTGGGTCGTCACCACACCGTGCCCCAAACGG
>NZ_KE952740.1 GCF_000466385.1 Aneurinibacillus aneurinilyticus ATCC 12856 | reverse complement strand
CTGGATCATACTGGATAATCAACACCCTTGAAATAATGTATGTAATTTTTTATTGTTCCAATAAGCTGTGTAAAGGTACATTCCGTTCATTCTCCGGCTCGTTAAGCGGATAAATTCTGGCTGTTTCCGTTTTTTCATCGACATGTTGGATATAAATGGGGACCCCTCCATGTGTGACGTGAACCATCACAGGTGAAGCAGCGATTTCTTTAGCGCGTTGCGTGTTCATCTTATTCTCCTCCTTATGATTTGTAGCAATCATAATATGTACCTAAAATCGGATATATATTCTTCGTTTTTGGGAAATGAAGACAAAAAGGTTTCTTTGTGTTCTGGTGTGGTTGTCTTTTCATTTATGAGCAAGTAAGATGGATGTTAAAGTATAATAGAAATGGTAAAATTATGTACGTAATTAAAGAGGAAGAGGAGACAGCAGAATTGGAACAACAAAAATATCAAATATTTACATTGGATAAAAGGCCAGATTTCATTGAACAAACCTATGAATTAAATCAGACAGCATGGCCGGAATTTATGTTGCATGACAAGATAGCGGATACATATTGGGAAGAGTTAATAGCAGATTTCTCACGGTTCCAGGTGTGTGTATGTGACAGAGATGAAAAAGTCATCGCTGTTGGGAATACCATTCCCTTTATATGGGATGGGCGAATCGAAAGCTTGCCTGCTGGCTGGGATCGCGTTTTTGAATACGGAATGCAAGCCCGTGAAAAAAGCAGTAGCGCCACAGCCTTATCAGCTTTAGGAATTGCGGTGCACCCTGCTTATAGAAATCAGGGTATAAGCAACATGCTGTTGCGAGAGATGAGGAAATTGGTGGAGAACAATCAATTTCAGGCGTTTGTTGCTCCGGTTCGTCCAATATTGAAAAGCAAGTATCCTTTAACTCCTATAGAAAACTATATACTTTGGCATCGAGAGGACAATGCACCTTTTGACCCTTGGATTAGACTGCATTGGAAGCTAGGTGCAAAAATCTTATGTCCGATTCAAAAATCAATGGTGATTAAAGGAACTGTGAATGAGTGGGAGGAATGGACAAATATGCGTTTTCCTGAAACGGGGCAGTACATTGTTCCAGGAGCACTACAGCCTATTAAGATAGACGTTGAGAAAAACTTCGGCATATATGAAGATCCTAATATATGGATGCGGCATATATGAACAAACATTCTTAATGCACTGCTTGTGCTGGAGGAGGAGGTAGGCGGGAGCGGTCGGAAAAACACACGCTGACCTTTCCTCTACCGGAGCGTAGGATGTCTTCAATTTCCAACTATGCTGCAATGTCAAAATATCGAGTGTAATAAAAAAAGAGGGAAGCGGGATAAAGGTGGAGTGCCCGCTTCCAAGGTTAGAAGGTGACAAATGAAGAGAGTACTTGTCAGTACTTTAAAATACAAGCAAATCTTATGCCAATTTAAAAACAAGGAAAATTCACGTATATTTTTATATTGTTATTTAAAAATGCATAAAATAACGTATGTTTGCATAGAATGTAATTCGTTTTTGAAGAAATGGGTAATTCGTTTTTGATTTAACTTCCCTCCGAAAGAAGTCTCCCACTTC
>NZ_KE952739.1:1851-14927 GCF_000466385.1 Aneurinibacillus aneurinilyticus ATCC 12856 | reverse complement strand
ACTCTGGATTATACTGGATAATCAACACCCTTGAAATCAAATGAAAACTAAATCATAAGCAATTTCAATCCCTTAATAAAAACAGGAAAACGGCGGAAGCAAAACTGTAGCTCCCGCCGTTTCTCTTTTTTACTGCTATGCATCTACTCATTCTTTCTTTTGTTAGCGGCTTCCTCTAGCCCGTCGGAAGGATACTGGGAACAGGGACTAGAAAAAGACACACTGGCCTTTCTTCTGCTGGGGCGCAGGGCGCATCCAACCTCTTCTTTTTTCCAAATTTCCTACTTCTAACCACGTGATCATGTCAAAATATCAAGTGTAACTTATATAGATGAATAGCATCTCACGTTTTGGGGATGACTATAGCGATTGGAATTTCAAAAACAGGAGATATATTAATGAGAAAGCCGATACTTTTACTTCTTGCAGCATGCACCATAACCGTGCCATTTTTAACTTCATACCCAACATCTTCCATGCCTCATCAAACTGAACAACATAACAATAGCGTACAACCCCAATCCACAATTGATTCACAAGCCGAAATAACAAAAGGCGGTAGAGGGGGACGCGGCGGAGTCGGTATCACCCCTCGAAGACCGGCGGACGAAGGGTATCGTTCCAGATATGAAGCTCCCGTCACACGGCCAACCCCTTCTTCTGGTATAGGACGCGGACTATGGGCGTTTGGTCTGGGCGCACTTTTCGGAAGCATTCTACACCCGTTTAGCGGAGCTTACGGGTTCGGCTTTTCCTTTATAGGCTTGCTATTTTGGGCTCTTGTATTATTTATGGTATACAAATATTTTCGACGTTTTTTCTCCAGAACGAAAACATAGGCGGCGTTTCTTCAATTTAGGCACCCTCGTCCCAGTACGTGCAATCTTCACGGTCATTTACTTTATACGAAATGGTATGTCAAGCTTTTTATTTTCTTTAAAATGGTATTATTTTTTAAAAACGATGCTATACTATGAATAGGTTACAAATATTGAAACGTATAATTCACATGTTATTAGGGATTGTATTTTCAATATATTGTCCGTAATAATATGTGAATTTTATTTTTATGGCAAATAGAAGTTGCATATTGATTAAATTATTTGGAGGTTCTTACATGAACGGTACAGTAAAATGGTTTAACGCAGAAAAAGGTTTTGGATTTATCGAAAGAGAAGACGGCGACGATGTATTCGTACATTTCTCCGCTATCACTGGTGATGGATTTAAATCCTTAGAAGAGGGACAACAGGTACAATTCGACATCGTTGAAGGAAACCGCGGACCTCAAGCTGCAAACGTTGTAAAGCTGTAGGATAACAGCTCACTTACAAGCTCAAGATGCCGGCATCTATATGTCGGCATCTTTTTTAATGGATAAAAAGGCACTATATGCTTTCATCCGATAGTAATACTTTCTCAGCTTTTTTTCTTTAGTTCTTCCTCCAGCTTTCTCACCTGCTGCTGTAATTGATCAATTCTTTCGTGTGTTCCTTGAGCAGAACGGTTGACGACCATACCAACAATCGAGATAATACCGATAAAAACAACAATATAAAACATTGCCGCCCAAAGATATATCTCCATCTCCATCCCTCCAGTTATTATTACCTTAACACATCATTTCAGTAAAATATAGGAAGGAAATTGCTGGACTCTTGTCTATCCTTCTATGCCGTTTCAATTTTCCACTTTAAAGAGGGAATTCCGGCTTCATCCTCAAAGGCAGCACCGAATTGATATAAAATTGCTTCATTCAAAGGTCGGCTGATTAATTGCATGCCAATTGGCAAACCTGTGGCCGAAAAACCACATGGTACAGACAAGCTTGGAAGCCCTGTTAAATTGGTTGGTCCGGTTAAACGAAGCAAAGCTGCACGAACCTGCTCTGTCTGTCCTTGTATCTTGATTTCTCTCTGGCCGATTTTCGGAGGCAGAATAGGAAGCGTTGGGGTTACCAGCACGTCCACATGTTCAAAAATCTTCTCAAACGATTCCAAAGCTTGCCTGCGAATTGTTTGTGCCTGCACATATTCATGTCCCTTTGCTTCCGCGCTTAACCTCAGGCGCTCAAGTACTTCCGGATGAAAGTTCCCACTCTCTTGTTTAAGATGTTCTTCGTGGACATCGTATGCTTCGCTCTGCAGTGTTTTTAGCTGTGCCCATGAGGTGCGGGAAAGGATGGGAATATCAACCGGCTTACACTGTGCCCCCATTTCTTGAAACATAGCTACCGCTTCCTTCATCCTCTCCCTTACTTCATCCTCAAGACAATCAAAATAAAAGCTGGAAGGCACTCCGATTACCCTTCCCTTCACACTGTCTCCAATATAACGGGAAAAATCCTCGTTCTCGCTTTTACGCGAGTATGGATCTTGTGGATCGTACCCCGCTAAAACATTTAATAGAAGAGCGTTATCTTTTATCGTTCTCGTCATCGGTCCGACATGATCCAGAGTGTAACCTAACGGATATACACCATGTTTACTAACCCTACCAAACGTCGGCTTCATTCCTACAATCCCACAGGCCGAGGAAGGAATTCTGATCGAGCCGCCGGTATCTGTTCCCAGCGCGCCGAAACAAAGCGCGGAAGCAACCGCCACTCCAGATCCACTGCTTGATCCGCCGGACATATGATTGGTGTTATACGGATTTCGAGCCGGCCCGAAAAAAGAAACGTCTCCGGTAGGCCCATAAGCAAACTCATGTGTATTGAGTTTTCCAATAAGAATGGCTCCCGCATTTTTTAGCTTCTGAACAACCGTTGCATCAAAGTCCGGAACAAAATGATGATATATTTTCGACCCCATAGTCGTTCTTATGCCCTTCGTATAAATTAAGTCCTTTAGTCCAATCGGAACACCGTGAAGGTAGCCTTTCCACTCTCCCCTTCCTATTTCTGTTTCCGCTTTTTTGGCGGAAGCAATCGCTTCCTCAGAAGCAACAGTTATAAACGCTTGAATGGAAGGATTTATTTCTTCAATTCGTTTTAAAAGCTGCTTGACAATTTCAACCGGTGAGATTTCTTTATTACGAATTTTGCATGATAGATTATAAATATCCAACTGCAAAATATCCGAATTTATCACATACATTCTCCTCTCACTATTTTATATAGCAATCTTAGTCATAAAAATAGGCCATATGATTACTGGATTATCGATTTTTCTAAAATCGGGTTGCTCCTTTCCAGTTCCCGATTCTCCTTATCCTTTATAGGCGTACCTACGACTTTTAACCGACGGCCTGTCTTTGTCGTCTGTATCATGGACACCTGCTCTTGCCTTTCCAGTACAAGACGGGTAATCGATGGATAAAAGCCCCCCTCCTTCTCTAACTCATATGTACTCTTTCCTACTAAATCTTCTTCCCTATATCCCCATAAGGCTTCACATGCCGAGCTTACGCGCAGCGTAATCCCATCTGCATCGGAAACATAAATGACATCATAAACAAAATGGAAGTTATCTTCTATCCATCCTGATTGGTTTATAGACAGAAAAGAAAAAACATCACCCAAAGAAAGCGGAGTTCCCTCTTCCGATGTAAAACGTAGCTGTTGAGAAGCAAAACGATTCATATGAAGAATCCGTTCATCATGATCTAGTAAAATAATTCCCAATGAAATCGAATCAAATAGGGGAAAATAGGAAGATTCCCAAAGTGTATTATCCATATGGTCTCTCCTTCATCGTTCGTCATTATTATGCTCATATCATTATTCACCAGGAAGATTGCATAGAGCTTCCTTTTACTAACCGTGTGATGCTTTTTCTGCTATTCCTACCCCAAGCAACGCAAACTCCCTGCCTATTAGGATTCTTATGAAAGGCTTACACTTGATATTTCGACAGGGGAGCGTGGTTGGAAGTAAGAGATTAGGAAAAAGAAAGGGTTGGATGCGCCCTGCGCTCCGGCAGAAGAAAGGCCAGCATGTGTTTTTCCGACCACCCACCGCCCTTCCTTCTTTTCTTACCTTCCACCACAAAAACATGTCGATTTATCAACTCAGATGTATATATAATGAATAATAATAACAATATTGCTGAAAATTCTCACTGTATTATGCTATTTTTAAAGTACACAAAAAGCCGTTCTCCTCCAAGAGACGGCTTCTGTCATTCACCACGCAACCGCTTTCAACAATGACGATAAACAATTGCTTATACAGTTATCCCCTGCTTTACTTCCATACTCTCTATGTAGTCAATTCCTGCATGAAGTAAACTTACATTAAATCGTGATGAAGTAGCATCTTCCTGTTCCATGCTTATAAATCCACGTTTAGCCAAATATGTATAAGCCAATAGTTCTGTTCTGGTCTTTACAAGTATACTCATTGTTTTACTTCGACTTTGTAGATGTCTTACATAAATACCTCTCAATACACCTAACCTATATTCTCGAGACGTAACCAATCCATCCACCTCCAGTCATATTTTTCCTATATCCAACAATATTATATTTTAAATATTAGTAATAATAAATAGTTAACCGTTCGACAATTTTCGTACTTAAGCCATTCAGGAATACATTCAAGAATCGCTTTTCAAGATTCATATCTGTTCAAATATTCTAGGCGTTCCCTACGACAGGGAACCGGTCCGGCGTATTTATAATCGCCTGCCAAAGCGGAGTTGAAATTTCAAATGAGCCTGATCGGCCGCTCTATCCAAATCTTCCCCAGCGACATCGCATAAATAAGATTCTCCCTGCTTACTCGATACATCTAAATATCCTCCTTTTGCAGACTAAAATAAATGGAAATACTCCTTGCGCTCCCAGTCGCTTATCGTACATTCATAGCGCTCAAATTCATGCAGACGTAATGCTGCATAGTGATCAATAAAACGAGAGCCCAAAAAATCGGTGAACACCTTATTGGCTAAGAGAGCTTCAACACTATTCATTATTGGTACAAATGAACAGATAGGAGGACTTTATGTTTCTTTCTTTTTCACATTCCTCTACTTCATCTATAGATATTCATTCGAAAAACCCTAACTTTTCTCGTACGCTCCAAATGATCCTTCGCGTTGCCCAGTATCCATCTACTGTGCTTATCGAGGGGGAAACCGGTACAGGAAAAGAAAAAATCGCTACATTGATTCATGAAGCAAGTCCGCGTTCTATGATGCCGTTCGTAAAGATAAATTGCGGGGCCATCCCCGATGCACTAGCTGAATCTGAACTGTTCGGATATGAGGGTGGTGCTTTTACGGGAGCAAAAGAAGAAGGGCAGTTTCGGGAGGACTTGTACTCCCGTCTTCAGGTCGCTGCTTTTGAAAAACAAATCATCTAGCGTGTACTGCAAGAAACAAAAAGTTTACGACAAGCAGCCACTATTCTCCACATTCCGCACGCCACATTGCTACGACGTATCGAAAAATTGGGGATTCAAAAAAACAAGGATACTTAGAAATATGATAAGAAAATGAGCAATTCTTCTCTCGTATTTACATGCTAAGCTAGCCCCAACAACTCCTGAATTTCTTCTTTCCGAAAAAATAAACGCGGATTGCTCCTTACACTTATTTAAAAATTGCATGATTGTAATTTAAGTTACAGTTTTATTTACTCCTCATTATTATTGTAAAGATGTAAAGTTCAAACAATAAGAGGAGGAACATAAATATGGATTGGAATATGGAAAAATTAAATGAGGCAGTAAAACAGTTTCAGGAAAAGGCTACTATTGATGCAAAATTTCGCAAGCTAGCATTAGAGAATCCATCAAGGGCCGTTAAACAATTAACAGGCTTAGAAATACCAGAGGGATTCAAGCTCCACGTTGTTGACAATGCCGGTGCACATTTAACTGTCGTTCTTCCAGACTTGAAAGCGACTGAGCATGAGTTGGATGAAGCCGAGCTTCAAAACGTAGCCGGTGGTACTTCGTTTAGCTCGTTTATATTATATAGCAGCAAAGATCAATACTACAGCAGTCGCAAATAAACAAACGATAATCCTTGTAATAGGAGAAGGGAAAAGAGAACAGGGACGCCCTAGTAAAAAGGGCGAGCATGCTTTTCCCACCTCTGATTTTTCCCTCTACCTCCCACTACAAAAAGATGTCGAGAATACTCAATACACCTATTCGTTATCTGAGCATATTCTCTTCTCGTAAATTCCTCTTTTTTACCTAGATGAAATAATTTCTAAATGTGGTAGTTTATATAGAAAGAATCCCCCTAGGTTCTTTTTCTTGCCGACCCAGGTCGGCCCTTTTTTTGCCCGTTTGTCCTCTTTTCTTTCGCATTTTCCATCTATCAGAATATACTAGTAGTATCCCATTGTTGAGATTTCACCTTCAAGCGTCAATTGCCGGCCTATGCCGGCCTTTTTTATTAATCTTGTGCCTCCGAAACCTTTATCTGCCAATTTCGTATTACAAATACATAGTTAATCCAAAGGAGCTTATATCAATGTCAAATCGAAAAAGCTTTTTTCGTTTATTTGCTAAAAATCTCAAAGAATCACTGGGTCCTGGCCGATATGAGGTATATGGCATCGTTGTCACGTGTCCCCACTGTAAGCACGATCGATTTCAGCATGGATACGCCCAGTTAAACACCGCCTTTATGACCTTATTGAACCTTGATTTTGCTAATCGCTCAGCAGAAACGCTGACTTGTGAACAATGTGGTAACATCCAGTGGTTTAACAAAACGGTTAGGCCATACAAATATTAGCATTTCATTGAACTCCTACCCTTATGTGCTTCCGGATATGTAAGAAAGCTTAGCTCGAAATTTTGATATAGCTTTAAAAAAATTAGGGATAAAACCACGTTAAGGTTTGCAAAATGCTTTCAAATGAAAATATCGAAAAATTGAAAACAGCTGAAACCTCAAGGGATTTCAGCTGTTTTTTTCAGTATCTATATAAATTACACTTGATATTTTGGCAGAGGAGTGTGGCTGGAAGGAGGAGATTCGGAAAAAAGAACAGGGTGGATGTGCCCTGCGCCCTGGCAGAAGAAAGGCCAGCGTGTCTTTTTCCGACCGCTCCCGTCCACCTCCCTTCCTTTTTTCCTTACCTCCTACCACAAGCATGTGTCGATGTATCCAATCAGATGTATATACCAGGACAATAAACTTTACCTTTTTAAGCAAGAAAGTTTCAAATATGATTCGCTAATCTTCCCTGCTTTCCCGTTGCCTGTTAAAATAAGATGGTTAATTAATCATCAAAATCGAATGAATAATATTTATACGAAGATGGTCGACATGATGAGTATAGATGAGACGACTTATCATGACATTTGCATGATCTCTCATGGCAGTCATATGCCTTATCATGGCATTTACACGATCTCTCGCGACGGTCATATGCCTTATCATGGCATTTACACGATCTCTCGCGACAGTCATATGCCTTATCATGGCATTTACATGACCTCTCGTGATAGTCATATGCCTTATCATGACATTTACATGACCTCTCGTGATAGTCATATGCCTTATCATGGCATTTACACGATCTCTCGCGACGGTCATATGCCTTATCATGGCATTTACACGATCTCTCATGGCAATCATATGCCTTATCATGACATTTACATGATCTCTCGCGACAGTCATATGCTTTATCATGACATTTACATGATTCATCATGACAATGATTATTTTTGTCTCTACAACAGTTGTCTGAACAGCTGCTATCGTGAGGCTTGCGTACATGAAAATTGTTCATACCCTTATAATAGGACGGAGAAACACAAAACCTTCTAGTCAAAAGCTTTTCCCTCCCTCTTTTTGCTATATAATATGAAAAGTTGTCCGATTTTGTAACGTCTTGCATAGTTGTCTACCGTCCAATTTTAGGGTTAAAAAGTAATATGTGCACAGTCCCCGATACTGTAAACACCCGCAGCTCCTTTGACACGGTAGCTTGCATCCACAATGATCCGGCCATCAGGCGTGAGTGGCAATCCAAAACTACGGAGTGTCGGATTCGGCAGTAGACCAAATGTCCAAACACATAAGAACACCTTTCTAAGATGATAAGGTTGCTTGTCAATTAGAATAATACGCAACGGCGTCCCATACATGCTTTTCTAATGGCGTTTATAGCATTAAGTCCGGCGTATCCGCCTCCAATTATGATGCATGTTCGTTCTTTCATACAAATCCACTCCTCCTAGCTGGTTTGCACATATAACGACATACAGATTTGTTTTGTGACATGAACATAAAAAATTAGCTCAATTTTGCTCCCAATCAAGGTTTTTTATTGTTCTTACATTCTTCCCCTTCCTCACTTCATTCACTTTCTTTATTTACTTTTTTAACTAAATATGGTATATTAAGGGCGTGATTGTTTCACAAACAACCTTCTTTTCATTGCCGACCCTGTGTCGGCCTTTTTACTTCACGGTATATTCCGTAGCACGAAAAATGACTTCGATATTTTATTTATTTTGGGATTAGGACTTGTTCAAAAAATGATAAAAAGCCGCTTCGAGGGGCGGCTATGTGATAAACTACTAATGTTTTTTAGAAGAGCTTTTCTGGAGATGTGGCAATTCGCCATACACCATTTACTTTTTTTACCTTTATCGTTTTAATTTCCGGTTTTGATTGATGCTCAGGATAAGGGATAGATAATTGATATTCCTTCATTGTTGAAGAGCCTTTAATCAATTTTGCTGTAGCTTTATTAAATTCCAGAATGTTTCCTTTATCCGCATTTACTTGTGCCATTCTCCCTTTGTACTCAATAAAACGCTCTTTTATATATGTTTCACTTGCTTCTTTTGTGAATGCCTTCATTAAATAATCAAGCAGCTTTTTTCTTGTCCCAATATCAGAAGAAAGATAGCGATACTGAGAATCTTTTATATTGAATACTTCTGTTTTTCCTTTGCCACCACCCAAAGTGTAAAAATATCGGTTTTCTGCTTCTACAAGTAACGAAATGATGTTCTTCTCATCTATTTTTTTTATTTGTGTAGGACTTGCAGCTTGTTTTTTAACGGCTGCTGTAACTGGTTCTGCAATAACAGGGTTAACAGAAAGAAAACCACAAGACAACACTAAACAACCAATTAGCATTTGTTTTTTCATGTTTACATCCTCCTTTGACTTTCTACCCTTATAAACGAAAAACTAAAGGAAAATGTTTCTATATACATCTGATTTAATAAATCGACACATGTTTGCGGTGAGGGGTAAGAAAAGAAGGAAGGGCGATGGGCGGGAACGGTCGGAAAAAGTTACCTCTATCTATTTTCCGCTCAAGGACAAAAAAATTACACTCAATCAATTAAAAACTGTATACAGCAAACCAATTCAGCAATTTTTAAAAACCAAAAATAGGCTATAGCAATGTTTAATAGAGAAGAACGGAATTTAGTACGCCAACTCTATCAAAAACCCTACCAAAGCATTCTAAATAAATTGAAACCAAAAACCCGGCACAATCGGAGGCCGGGTTTTTCAGCCTGTCATCCAGCTTTCAGAAGTCTGTTCCCTGTACTAATTGCATGCGCACGCAATAATGACCAAGAGAATAAACAGAACAAGAATAACCCCAATTTCCATTCCTTCACTACAGAATCCCATACGTTCATCCCTCCATATATGATTGATTTACTTACACTTCATACTATGTGGATACATATGGACAGGTGTTAGGTAAATACCCTTATTCAAAGCTTTAGGTTTTCTACTGACAAATAGAATAACGTTCCCTTGCACTATTAATGTATTTCTTTTATCTCTTAAGGTAGTAAAATCTCCCCATTTCCTTCAACATAGATAATGTATTTACGCTACGCATTTCTTTCATTCTACTTATCCTTTTCATCCACTTTTTACCTTCCTATATAGAAATCACTTGACGTAGTAACAAATTATCCTTGTACATAGACACGGCTTCGGGCCAGCTCACTCCCGCACTATTCATCTTATTAATGGAAGGGAATGGGAATATAGTAGCATGTAGATTTATAATAAAGATTGATAATAGTTGGTTAATGATAAAGATTTTAATCGAACTTTATTTTAAATCAACAGTATGCTAATATAGTAGCATAAATAGACAGGCAGTCGGTTTATATAAAGGAGTTGTAAAAATGAGAGTTATAAAAAAAGCCGAGGAGCGCAGGAACGAAATACTTGATGCGGCTGATGAGCTTTTCGGTCAGAAGGGCTTTGATGGTACAAGTACAAACGATATTCTCGAAAAGGTCGGAATTGCACGAGGAACGCTGTATTATCACTTCAAGTCGAAGGAGAATATTATGGATGCACTGATTGAGCGGTATACGGTCCTCCTTTTAGGAGCAGCAAAGGAAATTGCTGCAGATAAGAGCATACCCATAAATGAGCGTATTATCCGCGTTGTAATGGCACTGAACATAAATGACGGAAACGGCAAGGAAATTATTGAGCATATTCACAAGCCTCAGAACGCGCTTATGCATCAGAAAATACAAAAGGTCATAATCAACAGCGTTCCACCGATACTGACGGAAATAATCCGTGAGGGCATTGAACAAGGACTATTCAGTACGCCGTATCCGTATGAATGCATGGAAATGGCTGTAGCATATACGAATACCATTTTTGATGATGATATGGTTAATATGACGAATGAGGAGCGTGCTTCACGTATACAGGCGTTTGTTTTCAACATAGAAAGGTTGCTCGGTGTCGAAAGCGGAAGTCTTATGTACATGATGAAGATGTTTGACAGCGGAAATACAGGTAGAAGAAATAAAAACAGCAATGAATAATTCGGGAAAATTCTTCAGAGGATTTTCTCTTCTCTGGGAAGGACGGTGGGCGGCCGGAAAAAGACACGTTGGCCTTTCTTCTGCCGGATCGCAGGGCGCATCCACCTTCTTCTTTTTTCCGAATCTCCTACCTCCAAGGCAAAATAAAAAGCCACTCCGAAGGGTGACTAATGTAACAAATCATTCCTTTTATCCACGTATACAGTACCATCACTTTGTAGCTCAGCATAAAACACCTCTTCATGTGAGCTGACTCCGGCTTTCTGTACCTGCTCATCTAACCATGCCACACTTAAGTTTAAGTCTTTAAGATTTTTATGTACAACTTCCCCATCTACAATTAACTCCGTTGGTACATATATTAATGGTTGTGCAGCAATATTTATCCCCTTGTTTGTAGGCGTTTGATGCTCTGGCTTCTTCAGAATAGACAATTGTCCATCAGGCTCTAGAATAGCGTACTCTATTTCCTGAACGGAAAAAACGCCCTTTTCCCGCAGCATCATACTTAAATCATCCATGTTGTAGTGTGCATCTCGCATGGCTCCTTCCAAAACTTTCCCCTTTTTTACCACGATAGTTGGTTCGCCATCTAATAGAACACGTGCTCTTGGCGACTTTAATCCAATGTAGCCTATAAGAAATGTTAATACTGTCCAAATCATCAAGCTTACTATACCTTCGACAATAGGAATGCTTCTGTCCATCGCCATCACAGCTGCAATTGAACCAAACGTAATTCCTGTTACATAATTGAAGAATGTAAGCTCACTAACTTGCTTTTTTCCTAAAACGCGTGTCATAACAAGTAATATGAAAAAAGCTAATGTAGTTCGTCCGAGAGTTTCCAGCACATTCATCCCTATCCTTCCTGGTAATTTTACAGCTTCTTTTTCCCCAGGCGTTTACAAGAAAACCGCTCCCCTATATACAGTGGTGTGAAGTACGAAAAAAGGATAAAGTCAGAAATTAGACAAAAACACGTCAATCTTTTTTCTGTCGGGGCGCAGGATGAATCCGTCCTCTTCTTTTTCCAATTTTCCTACCTCAAATCACCTAACCTTTGTTATTACGTCAAGTGAATTCTATATAGAACAACAAGGATGGATAGAAAAGAGTGATGCATACGGCGTGCGCCCTCTTTGTTTTTCTATGTGGAGCGTGTGGCGCTAAGAACGAAGGAACACGCCGACGCGTGCACCATACTTGCTCCAGTATATGGATAATCAACAGGTGCGATAGAACAATTCTCCTTTTTATTTCCGCTTCTTTTTACGTTCCCATTTTTCTTTTTGCTTTTCCCAATAGCGCTGCACACATACTTCCCAGTTGCTTTTCGGATTAGGCAATATAACTCTAGTTTTCATCTGGATTCCCCCTTGATTTATTTTCCAATTTTATTATGTATCAAGAGTCTATTTTATATGACTAATACTTGTCGTCAAATTCCGAAACAGCAGTACTTTTTTGGATAAGTAATGACGAGAGTGGACAATAAAAAAGCCACTCCTGGGAGTGACTGCTATAAATTTTTTTCTGTTTAGACAAAAAGCTTTCCATAAGCCAGACCTACCAATCCTAATAGCCCTATCCATCCCCAATTGCCGCCTCTATTAGCATTTGTAGCCGTAGTTCGATAATTATCAAACAGCGCACCAAAATTATATCATTTTCACGTCACTCTCCCTCCAACACCCACTCCAATATTTCTGTTAAATGGGTTTTATATCCAGTGAATAACTGTATACCCAGTTCCACATAATAATGGATACAAAAACGACAGATAACACAAATAAAGCGGGAATCATACATGAACAAACCACGAAGAAACGGAATTACGCTGTTACAATATATTCTTGGCGTTAATGTAACACAGATAGGAACAAGTATCTTAACCCTCCCTTCAGAATTAGCAAAAATGGCAACTACGGATGGATGGATTTCCATTGTTGTCGGGTGGATGATTGCTACAATCGTGAGTTTATGCATAATTGGTGTTATGGCAAAACATCCAGGGGCCACTATATATGATGTGCTCACACATTACCTGGGAAAATGGTTTGGAGGGGCATGGATTATCATCTTGATGTGCAGTTCCTTATTTATTGCCATGATTGTTTTTTATGAAGTATTAAGATTGATCAAATTATTTATTTTACCTAATACATCCAGCGGTCTGTTAGCTATTTTCTTTATGATCCCAACGTATATGGTTCTCCGTAGTGGCATACGAATTTTTGCGCGATATGCGGAGTTTGTCTTTTTCTTTACACTTTGGCTCCCTATTTTATTATTGGTACCCTTAAAAGATGCCGAATTCATTTTTATGCTG
>NZ_KE952739.1:0-1751 GCF_000466385.1 Aneurinibacillus aneurinilyticus ATCC 12856 | reverse complement strand
CTTAAAAGATGCCGAATTCATTTTTATGCTGCCTGTGTTAAAAGAGGGAATGCTGCCTATTTTACATGCAGTGGCTCCTGCTGTTATTTCATTTATTGGATTTGAAATTGCATTTATTCTTTACCCTTACCTAAAAAACAAACAAGCAGCAGCAAGAGGTATTGTCATCGCAAACACCATTACCTTGCTTGTTTATTTGCAAATTACGTTAAGTTGCTTTCTTTACTTTAGCCCAGATGAAATTACCAATTTGTTATGGCCCACACTTACACTCGTAAAACCAATTCACTTTCCTTTTTTTGAACGATTTGAAATCCTATTTTTGTCGTTCTATATGTTCATTTTCTCAACCTCATTCCTTCCGTCCATTTTTATTGTCACTGAAAACATCAACCAATTCTTCGGCAAGCAAAATTGGCAGCTACCCATATGTATTTTGCTATCACTTATACTCGCGGCTTCCTTTGTTTATATACCTACCCATAGCCAACTTGAAGTAATGAGCAAATGGTGGAACTGGGACGCTTATATTGTATTTTGCTTCTTTCCAGTCTTGTTTTTTCTTTATGCTACTTTATATACACGATGGAAACAAAGAAAAACCGTATAAAAAACTGCACCAAATAGCATACCCCAAAAAATAAGTACAGCTACAAATTTTGATAAAACCTAACTCTCTTTTCCGCGTTAATTAATTCTATATTACTCTCCATATAAAAAGCCGCTCGGCGGGAGCGGTCGGAAAAAGACATACTGTCCTTTCTTCTGCCGGAGCGCAGGGCGCATCCACCCTCTTCTTTTTTCCGAATCTCCTCCTTCCAACCACCTGAACTTTTGTTACTACGTCATGTGATTTCTACATAGATATCGTACAGATTGTTTTTGCTCCATGAAATATTCCCCGTATTTCCTCCATAGTTCTTTTATCTAGCGTAAGTAGGTCCTCAAATCATATTCTATATCTCCCCCCTTGTAGATAAAAAAGACTCCGTCCTTCATAAGCCTGTAGCAGGGCATATAATCTTCCTTTTCCCATCTACGTCACCCTTCACCAGCAAGGCAGCCTTAAGATAAACGAATGATGGTTAGAGCAGCCCCAGCTGATCCTCCCCCTACTAAGACAGCCGTAGCTACCAAACCGAATAACTGAAGTGCAATCGTGTCCCCAACGTTTAAGGAGATAATAACATTATTATTATAGCTTGAAGTAGCTACAGCTGGAGACAGTATAGAACCGGGGATTGGAGTGCCGTTTCGAGTAAGTCTTGCACCTACAAGCAATGCGGTTGTAGTATTAATTTGGTACGCAAGATAATAACGCCCGTTTGCTGGAACAGTAAAGATAGTATTACCGGAATTAACTGTAAAACTCTCTAAATTTTGATTGTTAGGAAGAGCGACATTGATCCCCCCTGCCACAACTAGAATCGTGCTTCCTCCTGTATTGGATGCATACATAGAAGTAGCAGTAGCGTCTAGTGGACTGATAATTCTAGTTATATAAGAAGAAAATTTTTCCCACACAGTAAGTTTTTCACCCCGTTCTCTCATAAATTATTATTTTTAACTTCCCTCCGAAAGAAGTCTCCCACTTATAAACGTCAAGGTGCTTTTAGCACCAGTGAAAGTGGGAGAGGAAGGTCGGTTAGGCGTAGCCTAACGTTATTGTAATCATAGTATAATAAAACAAATGTTCTTATAGAAAATAGATAAGTGGTTTCCCTTGCTCTTCTAACTTGTACCCAAGAAAT